>CAYPVP010000016.1:0-25228 GCA_964414205.1 uncultured Bacteroidaceae bacterium
ACGCAAATCAAAACCTAAATACAACGCAACGCAAACGCAAAGGCAAACAGAAACCACGAACTAAACGCAAGCCAAACGCAAACTCCAAACCCAAAGCCAACGCAAACGCAAATGCAAACCTAACGCAAACAAAAACTTTAATTATTTTTTTCAAACATAAATCAAAATGAGATAATCATTTTCAACGATGTTAAATGCAGTAATATTTCATAATTTGGACATTAGAATTTCAAAATCTAATTATTTTTAATTTTGGGAAATAAGCAATTATTAAAAATTCAATTTTTTCTAAATTGTGCTTGTGCAAAAATGTGCAAAAAATTTTCTTTTGCAGTTTCTTTTGACTGATTTTGAAATTGTGCTTGCCAAATGATTTTTTGTGTTTATCATTTGACGAGAGGGGAAAGTTATGCAAAATCAAAAAAGCGCAATAAAATGGTTTGCCGTAATTATGGTTGTTACATTGATTGTCTTTGGAGTTGCTTTGGACTATGGCATCAAAAATGGAGTTTTCACACCAAAAAATTCTGAAAAAAACCAAACTGCAAGTGGAAATCTTCAAGAAGATGGAAAGTCGGAAGATGTTGGAGATGACAAACAAAATGAAACCGATTTGATACCAAAAATTGAATTTTCAAAATTTCCAAGAATTGGTGAAAAATTTGAAAATTTCACTGTTCAACACACTGGTGGAAAAAAGTGTGATTCATTGATTGAAACAATTTTCTATGATGAACTGACATTTGCTTTTGTAAAGTCTGAAAGTTGTTCAAATGATTTCAAAGCAAATGGCAAAATTGCACTTGCTTGCTTTGATGATGAAAGTTTGCGAATGACCTATGTTTTTGATGAAGAAAGTTTTTTGTCAGCAAAAACAACTTCAAGTGGAATTGTTGTGTTGACAGCAAATGAAGAAATTTCAAAAATTTCGTTGTTGTCATATGGCTTGCTGGCGATGAAAACTGAAAAATTGCCAAAATATGATTCGGGAAAATTTTTTCTTGATTCAAAAAACAAAGAATTGATGCTTTTTGCAACAACAAACTCAAAATTGGATGTCTATTCCATAAACATGATTGATTTTGAAATTTCCAAAATTTTTGAAACAAATTTGCTTGATTCAAAAGTCGTTGAAGTTTTGAAGTTAAATGATAAATTCATTTTGGTTTGCGAAAAACTGTTGGGGTTTGAAGTGCTAGAATTTTCAAAAAGCAACAAAATGATTTCAAAATGCTATGAAAGTGAAAATGTTTTTTTGCAAGTAATTCCATTTTATGAAAATTCGAGTTTCAAATTTGTTTTTGTTGAAACTGACAAGAACGATTTGTTTGTGAAAAAACTTGATGGTGAATTTCAACCTGAACAAAAATATGTTCAAAGTGGATGTAAATCTGGGAAAATTGCTTATTTTTCTGACTATTTTATTTTGTTTTCTGAACAAAAAATTCAAATGTTGTGCAAACATCTTGATGCAAACTATTCAACTGAATGGACTGAAAATATTGACACAATAGATTTGTTTGCACAGGGGAAAGATTCGGTTAAAATCGTTGCAAGAAACAAGGCAAAACACCAAACATTTTGCTTTGAAATGGTTTCATTCAAGATAAACTTGCTTTTTAAAGTGCAAACTGAAAATACGCCTGTTTCATTTTTTGACTCAGGCGAAAAATGGAAAATGTTGTTTTCATCTGCAAACAATCAAGAGATGATGCGAGAAAATTTTGGAGAAATTGACACATTTTTCATTTGTGTTTGACAGAAGAACTATGTTCGTTTTGCATTGCTTTTTCAATCAAAATGTGCGTGATTTTTTCGTTGGCATTCACAGATTCTGTTCTCATTGGCAAACAATTTTCAAGTGAAAAAACGGAATCTAGCAAAACTTCTTTTGAAAAATCAATTTGTGAAACAACTTTTGCACCTAATTCTTCGGCATATATGCCGTTTGCAACTTGGTCGCCACGAGAAATTCCTTTTGGAAGTGGAACAAAAATTGCTTTTTTGTGAAGGGCAGAAATTTCAGCGATTGCAGTTGCTCCTGCACGGGACAAAACATAGTCGGAGGCATTCAACAAAACTTCAATTTCATTTGAATAGGGCAACTGTAAATAATTTTTATGTTTGACGTCAAAATTGCCGTGTTTTCCTGAAATATGAATTACAAACAAACAATTTGTCAGTTCATCAAGTGATTGATAGACCCTATTGTTCAAAAATTCTGCACCAGTAGACCCTCCCAAAATCAACAAAACTTTTTGATTTGATGAAATTTTCAATTTGATTTTTGCTTCGCTTTGTGAAATTTCAAAAAGGCTGTTTCGCAGTGGCATGCCAGTGAAAACAAAATTGTGAGAGAGTGCAAGTTTTTTTGAGGCACAACAGACTGTCGCTCCCAAACTTCTTGCAACTTTGTTTGCAAGCCCCAATGACATGTCCGATTCGTGGCATACAATTGGAATGTGAAGTTTTTTGCCTGCCAAAACTGTTGGCAACGAGCAATAGCCTCCTTTTGAAAAAATTACATCAGGTTTTAAGTTTTCAAGCAAAATTTTGGCTTCGGTTGTTGCTGATGAAAGTGCTTTTGGAATGGCAAAATTTTTCATAAGGTTTTGACGCTCAAATTTTACGGTTTCGGTTTGAAAAAACGGAATGTTAAATTGTGGAACAATTTGTTTTTCCATGCCGTTTCCACCAACAAAATAAATTTTGTCAAAGCAATTTTTCAATTTTGGAAGCAATGCAAGAGCAGGATAGATGTGACCACCTGTTCCACCACCACAAAGAATAATGTTTTTCATAGTTTTAGTTTTGACATTTCTAAAACAAAATATGACGGAAAAATTGAAAATGTGAAATTTTTGTAGAGTAAAAAAATCAAATTTGAGAAGAAGTGTTTCAAAATTGAAAACAATTTTTTAAAATTGGTTAAGAAATTTACTAATTTTTTTTATATTCAGTATTGATTTTTGTTGATTTGTATATTATACTAGAAAATATGTTTGTAGGGGCATAAAAAAAATTTTGAGGTATTGTATGAAATATTTAAAGTTTGAAAGTTTTGATAAAACGGTGTTGCAATGCTACTTTTGGGACAATGTAAAAGAACCAAAAGGCGTTGTACAAATTGTTCATGGAATGGCAGAACATGCAAGAAGATATGATGATTTTGCAAATTTTTTGAATAAAAACGGATACATTTGCTTTGCTGATGACCACAGGGCACACGGTGCAACAGAAACTGATGAAAATCGTGGATATCATGATGGTGACATCATGGCTGACACTGTGCAAGATCAAATTGCAATCACAGCATATTTGAAAAAAACTTACAATCTTCCTGTCATCTATTTTGGTCACAGTTATGGAAGTTTTCTTGGACAAAGATACATACAACTCAACAGTGCTGAAATTCAAGGTTGCGTGCTTTGTGGAACAGCAAAAATGTCAACATTGCTCACATCAGTTGGCAGTGCAGTTTCAAAAATGTGCTGTGTGCTTTGTGGACCTAAGAAAAAAGGTAATTTGATGGACAAATTGAGTTTTGGTTCATTCAACACAAAATTCAAAAAAGACGACCCTAACTTTGGATGGCTTTCAAGGGATAAAGAACAAGTCAAAAAATATGTTTTTGATGAACAATGTGGATTTGTGATGTCAAACAGTTTTTATTGGTCAATGACACATATGGTTTCAAAAGTGCTTTATAAAAAAGCAGAACTTGAAAAAATTCGCAAAGATTTGCCAATTGCAATGTTCTGTGGTGGAAACGACCCAGTGAATGGTGGAAAAGGCGTTGATGCTTTGAAACTTCAACAACTTTATGACGGACTTGGAATCAAAGATGTGGAATTGACACTTGTCGAAGGTGGCAGACATGAAATTTTGAATGAAATCAACAATCAAGAAGTTTACAAAAATATGTTGTCAGCCATTGATGGATTTCTGAAATAAATCAATTTTGATTGAAAAAATGAAGAACTCGTTGCTGAGTTCTTTTTTTTATTTTATGTTTTTTTGAAAAAAAACAAATTTGAGTGTTTATCACCTTTTTTTTTAATGTCAATTATGCTATAATTAAAACAATTATTTTTAAGAGGAAGAGAATGGCAAAAAAAGATTATTCAGCACAAGATATATTGGTTCTAGAAGGGCTTGACGCAGTCAGAACTCGACCTGGAATGTACATTGGCACAACTGGAAGCAAAGGAATGCACCACATTCTTTGGGAAATCATCGACAATGCAATTGATGAAGCAGCAAACAAATTTGCAGACACAATAGAAGTTTCGTTGCTTGATGACAATGTCGCTGTTGTTGTTGACAACGGTCGAGGTGTGCCTGTTGACAAACATCCAAAGTTGAAAGTTAGTGGTGTTGAGGTTGTCTTTACGCAACTTCATGCAGGTGGAAAATTTGAAAACAACAACTATGCCTATTCAGGTGGTTTGCATGGTGTTGGCTCTGCTGTCACAAATGCTTTGTCAGAGTGGTTGACAGTTGATGTTTCCAAAGATGGGACACTTTATAGACAAGAATTTCATAGCATTGAAGTTGGAAGAAAAATCAAAAGTGGAATTCCAAAAGGTCCTCTTGTTGTTCTTGGAAAAACTTCTGGCAAAGGAACAAAAGTTTCTTTCAAACCTGACCCAAGAGTTTTTGGAGAAGAAATTTTCAAATATTCAGTCATTCAAAAAAGATTGAGAGAAGATGCCTATTTGAACAGGGGCATCAAAATTGTTTTGAAAGACTTGCGACTTCCACTTGGTGGTGGAACAGGACAAAGCGATGTTTTTCAATTTGGTGGTGGAATTGCAGACTACATTCAGTATATGAATGAAGATGCAACCACAATCTATGACAAACCTCTTTATGTTGAAGCATATGATGAGAATTTTGAAGTTGCTGTTGCCGTTCAACACATCGACAACTATACCGAAGAAATTTTCAGTTATGTCAATGCAATTCCAACAACAGAAGGTGGAACACACGAAATTGGATTTAGAACTGCATTCACAAAAATTTTGAACAAATGGGGAACAAAAAACATTGGAAAATTTGTTCCACTTTCAAAAGAAGATTATGCAGAAGGAATGGTTGCAATCATCACCATAAAAATGCAAAATGCTCAATTTGAAGGTCAGACGAAGGGCAAACTTGGAAACCCTGAGGTTAGAACAAAAGTTGAAAATTTGCTGACTGAAAAGTTTGAACAACTTTTTGAAATGCGTGGAATGAAAGCCACTGCTGACAAAATCATTCAAAAAGCAATGGGGGCAGCAAAAACTCGTGCTGCTGCAAAAAGAGCCAAAGACATTGCAAGACAAAAAAGTTCGGTCAATGGCTTGAATTTGGTTGGAAAACTTGCAAGTTGCACAGGAAAAAAGGCTGAAAGAAACGAACTTTTTATTGTTGAAGGAGATTCTGCAGGAGGCAGTGCAAAACAAGCAAGGGACAGAGTCTATCAAGCAATTTTGCCATTGAAAGGAAAGCCATTGAACGTTGAAAAAGCACCAATGGAAAGAATTTTGGCCAATGAAGAAATTGCAACAATCATTTCTGCATTGGGAACTGGAATTGATGGCGATTTTGACATTTCTTCATTGAAGTATGACAAAGTAATTATCTTGGCTGATGCTGATGATGACGGTGCGCACATTCGTGCATTGTTGCTGACTTTCTTTTTTAGACACATGCGACAACTTGTCATTGAAGGACATGTCTACATCGGAATGCCTCCACTTTATAAACTTGCAAAAAAAGATGAAATTCTTTATTGCTATGATGAAGTAGCACTTGAAGAAGGCAGAAAAAAAATGGGAAAAAACACCTTGCTTCAACGTTTCAAAGGTCTTGGAGAAATGAACCCTGAACAACTGTGGGACACAACAATGGACCCAAAATCAAGAGCACTCACAAGAGTTACGATTGAAGATTTGACGGAAGCAAGCAAAAGAATTTCAATTCTTATGGGTGATGACAGTTCAATGAGAAAAAAATATATCTACGAATTTGCAGATTTCAACAAGGTTGACAATTTCAAAGTGGAAAACGAAGCATAAGGAAAAAAATGGCAAGAAAAAAAGTTATTGAAGAAATAGAAAAAAATTCATCGGTGATGTATGACGTTGTGTTTGAAGATGTCATGCACAATTCAATGATTCCATATTCTGAAAGCGTAATTCTTGACAGGGCTTTGCCAAGAGTTGAAGACGGGCTGAAACCTGTTCAAAGAAGAATTTTGTATGCTATGCACGAAATGGGAATCACTCCTGATAAACCATACAAAAAATCGGCTAGAATTGTTGGCGATTGCATGGGTAAATATCACCCACACGGAGACAGTTCAGTCTATGGTGCAATGGTCAGAATGGCACAACCTTTTTCAATGAGAATGAAACTTGTTGATGGACACGGAAACTTTGGTTCGATTGATGGCGATGGTGCTGCTGCAATGCGATATACCGAAGCAAGAATGAACCCTTTGGCTTTGGAACTTTTGCGTGATTTGGACAAAAACACTGTTCCATGGGTTCCAAACTTTGATGACTGTTTGCAAGAACCAATCATTTTGCCTGGAAGATTTCCTAACCTGTATGTCAATGGTGCAGAGGGAATTGCAGTTGGTTTGGCAACAAAAATTCCTCCACACAATTTGGGAGAAATGGTTGATTGTGCTGTCAAAATGATTGACAATCCAAATGTTTCTTTGCACGAACTTTTGCAAGATTTCAAAGGCCCTGATTTTCCAACAGGAGCAATTGTCATTCCAATTGATACAATAGAATCAATTTATGAAACAGGAAAAGGCAGAATTAAAATTAGAAGCAGAATTCACATTGAAGATGAAACGAGAGAGAAAAAAAACATCGTTATCACTGAACTTCCATATCAAGTTTCAAAATCTGATTTGTTGCAAAAAATTGCTGATTTGGCTGAAAACAACAAAGAGTTGCTTGGGTCAATCTCTGACATTATTGATGAAAGTGACAAAAACGGTATTCGTGCAGTAATAAAAACAAAAAAAGATGCCGATGTAGAAAAAATCTTGGATTTTCTCATCAAAAAAACAAATTTGGAATCAAACTATGCAATCAACATTGTTGCCATTGCAAACGGAAAGCCTGAGCAACTTGGTTTGAAACAATATTTGAAATATTATGTTGAATATCAAAGAGAAATCATTGTAAAAAGAACTAAATTTGATTTGAAAGTTGCAGAAGACAGGTGCGAAATTGTTGAAGGTCTTGTTGTTGCAATCAGAAACATTGATGAAGTTGTTGCAATCATCAAAGCATCAAAAACAACACAAGAAGCAAAACAATCTTTGAAAGAAAGATTTGATTTGACTGACAACCAAACGCAAGCCATTGTTGACATGCGATTGAAATCGTTGACTCATCTTGAAATTGACAAATTGGAAAAGGAACTTTTGGAACTTGAAGCATTCATTGTGAAAATGAAAGAAATTCTTGCTTCCAAAAACAAGCAATTTACAATTGTCAAAAAAGAAATGCTTGAAATCAAAAAAGCAAACCAAAGTCCACGACTTTCTGTCATCGTTGAAAATGAATCTGATGTCTATACTCCATCAGGTGTTGAAGCGATGGAATTTTGTGAAGGCGTCATTGCCCTTGACAGCGAAGGCGATTTGAAATTTATGTCGCCAAAAAGTTTTTCAAAAGCAGGAAGCACAGACAAAATTGACAATTTGATTTCTCAGCCAATTTTGGTCAACAATCATGGAAAATTGTTTGCATTTTCAAATTTGGGCAACATTTTCAAATTGGACATCAATTCTATTCCTGAAAAGAAATGGAATGACAAATTTATTCCTATTGGTCAAATTGATGGCAATGCAGTTTTGGGCGAAAAAATTGTAAAATTTTTATATTTTGCTGATGAACCTGTTGGAGAACTTGTTTTCTTCACCAAAAATGGAATGGCAAAGCGTTCAAGTTGGTCTGAATTTGAAAATATGAAATCTTCAACCACTTGCATTGGCTTGCAAAATGATGAACTCCTAAATGTTGAATTGTGTGATGAAAAACAATCAATTTTGACAATCACAAAAGGTGGATTGAGTTTGCTTTATTCAGTAAATGAAATTCCAGTTCAAGGCAAAAAAGCATCAGGTGTCAAGAGCATAAAATTGAATGATGGTGATGAAGTGTGCTTTGCAACTCAAACTGATGACGAGGGTGAAGTCATGATTGTGACATCAAAAGGTTTTGCAAAACGAGTCATTTTGCAGACACTTGAAACCACAAGCAGATATTGCAAGGGTGTGAAAATTGTTGAATTGGCTGATGGCAATGCAGTTGTGTTTTCATCGGTTGTAAAAATGCCATTTGACATTGCAATCATTCTTGAAAATGAAGTTTTGGTTGTCAACACTGAAAATGTCAGAATTGACACACGAACAACAAAGGGCAAAGCAATCACAAAAGAAAATGTTTTGAATGTTTTAAAATTGGAAACTGAAACTCAAAATTGACAAGATTTATGGAGATTTACATATGAAAATTGGATTTGACAGTGAAAAGTATATGGCGATGCAAACAGAGAAAATTCTTGAAAGAATTTCTCATTTTGACAAACTATATTTGGAGTTTGGTGGAAAACTTTTTGATGATTTGCATGCGTCAAGAGTTTTGCCAGGATTTGACAAAAGTGCAAAAATTAAACTTTTGACAAAATTGAAAAATGAAGCCGAACTCATCATGTGCATTAGTGCAGGTGACATTGAAAGAAACAAAATCAGAGCCGACTACGGAATTACTTATGGAAGCGAAGTTGCAAGATTGATTGACAACATTTCGTCTCTTGGCATCAAAATCAACAGCGTTGTCATCACAATGTTTGATGACCAACAATCGGCTGTTGCCTACAAAAACAAACTTGAAAACAGAGGTATCAAGGTTTATATTCATCGAAAAACCAAAGGTTATCCTTTTGATGTTGACACCATTGTTTCTGATGAAGGGTATGGTGCAAACCCATACATTGAAACGACTCGCCGTTTGGTTGTTATTTCTGCACCTGGTCCTGCAAGTGGAAAATTGGGAACTTGCTTGTCGCAAATTTATCATGACAGTCGCCGTGGAGTGAAATCAGGATATGCAAAATTTGAAACATTTCCAATTTGGAACATTCCACTTTTGCACCCTGTCAATTTGGCTTATGAGGCTGCAACTGCTGATTTGCTTGATGAAAACAAAGTCGACACCTTTCACTATGATGCCTATGGAAAAATGGCTGTAAACTACAATCGTGACATTGAAGTTTTTCCTGTTTTGCGTGCCATTTTGCAAAAAATAAATGGTGGCGAAATCACCTATCAATCTCCAACTGACATGGGCGTAAACATGGCAGGATATTGCATTTGTGATGATAATGCTGTATGTTATGCTTCAAAACAAGAAATAATAAGAAGATATTTGCGTTCATTGTGTGATTTGAAAAATGGAGCAACTTCTCCAAGTGCTGTCAAGAGATTGGAATTTTTGATGTCAAAAGTTTCTTTGCGACCAGAAGATAGACCTGTTTTTTCTCCTGCACATGCAAAAGAATTGAAATCTAATTCTCCTGCAATGGCGATTGAACTTCCTAATGGAAGAATCATCACGGGAAAGGAAACTGCAAGAATGACATCATCGGCAGGTTGCGTGTTCAATGCAATAAAAGTTTTGGCAGGAATTCCAAAACGAGAAAATTTGATTGAACCTGAAATTATAAAGCCAGTTTGTGATTTGAAAAGCAACATTTTTGCTGAAAAAATCAATGCATTGAATGTTGAAGAGGCCTTGCTTGCTTTGTCAATCAGTGCTTCAACAAAACAGGTGGCAGAAAGTGCGCTTTCACAACTCAAAATGTTGAAAGGCTGTGAAGCACATTCAACAGTGATTTTGCGTGAAAATGAAATGGAAGCATTAAGAAAATTGGGACTAAATGTCACATGCGATGCAAAGTTTTCATCAAACGCATTGTTTAATGACTAAAAAAAGAAGGGAAATATGAAGGAAAGAAAACAAATTAGTGAACAATTCAAATGGGACTTGACTCCAATTTTTGCAAATGAAAATGAGTGGGAAAATGAATTTGCAACATTGATGCCTGAATCAATCAAACTTTCAAAATTTAAAGGATTGTTGAATGAAGATTCAAAATTGTTGGAGTTTTTGACAAAACAAACCCAAGAAGAATTGAAATTTTCTAGACTTTATGTTTGGGCACATTTGAACAAAGACACTGACACTCGTGATTCAAAATTTCAAGCACTCGCTGACAGAATTGAAATGGAAGGTGTCAAAATGTCATCTTTGTTTTCATTTGTAATGCCTGAATTGTCAGCATTTTCAGATGAAAAATTGAAAGGACTGATTGAAGATTCTCGTTTTGAAAATTTTTCAGTCTATTTCGCTGAAATTTTGCGTTCCAAAAAATTGGTGCTTTCCGAAAAAGAAGAAAAAATTCTTGCAGAAGTTGGCTCTTTTGCAGGCAATTCCAAAACGATTTTTTCAATGTTTGACAATGCCGACATAAAATTTCAAGACGTTGAAAATGAAAAAGGCAAAAAAATTGAAATGTCGCATGGTGTTTACAGCATGCTTTTGCAAAACACATCGCAAAAAGTCAGAGAAAATGCTTTCAATTCGATGTTTAATGCCTACAAGGAACACATAAATACACTCACAGCAATCTATGCTGGAAATGTAAAAAAAGATTGGTTTTATGCAAAAATTCGTGGGTTTGAAAGTTGTATGGCATCAAGCATGTATCATGAAAATGTAAAGCCTGTTGCCTATGAAAAACTGATTGAAGCAACATCTATGGGAATAAAGGCGATGCATGAATATATTGCGCTTCGCAAAAAAGTTTTGGGCGTTGAAACACTGAACATGTATGACTTGTATGTTCCATTGATTGAAGAAACAAGCATGGCAATGACCTATGAAAAAGCAAAAGAAACTGTCAAATGTGCATTGAAACCTTTGGGCGAAGACTATCAAGAATTGCTTGATAAATCTTTCAATGAGGGCTGGATTGATGTTTTTGAAACAAAAGGAAAACGCAGTGGTGCATATTCTTGGGGCACTTATGGAGTTCACCCTTATGTGTTGCTGAACTATCAAAAAACAACTCATGATGTTTTCACTTTGGCTCACGAACTTGGACATGCAATGCATAGTTATTTTTCAAATGAAGCACAATGCGCTGAAAAGGCAGACTATGAAATTTTTGTGGCTGAAATTGCCAGCACTGTCAATGAAGTTTTGTTGCTCAAATATATGCTTGCAAATTCTTCTGGAAAAATGAAACAATATTTGCTTTCATACTATTTGGACATGTTCAGAACTACACTTTTTAGACAAACAATGTTTGCCGAATTTGAATCAATGGCTCACAATATGGTGGAGAAAGACATTCCATTGACATCTGAAAATTTGTGCAACACCTATTTGGAATTGAACAAAAAGTATTATGGAAAATCAGTGAAACACAATGATTTGATAAAATATGAATGGGCAAGAATTCCTCATTTCTACACTGCATTTTATGTCTATAAATATGCAACAGGAATCACTGCTGCTGTTTCAATTGCAAACAAAATTTTGAAAGAGGGAAAACCTGCTGTTGATGACTATAAAAAATTTCTTTCGGCAGGAGGTAGCATGCCACCTCTTGACATTTTGCGACTTGCAGGTGTTGACCTTGAAACTGACTTGCCATATCAAATCGCAATGAATGAATTTAAAAATGCTGTCAAAGAATTGAAAAAAGAAATTTTGAAATAGTGAATTTTATAGCATAACAAATTAGAAATGGTAAAAAGCAAGATGAAATTCACTGTATAGACCATCAAGAAATGGTAAAAACAAGATGAAATTCACTGTGGAAACAATAAAGAAAGGGTAAAAAAACAAGATGAAATCACTCAAAAATAAACAACTAGGTTTTAAAGTTTGTTGCTTGACAATGTTGATGCTTGTTTTGATGGTGACCTTTTTTGGCTGTTCATCACAAAAAATAGAAGATTTGCAATTTGAAACTTCTGAACAAAAAATAGTTTTTTTTGCAGTGAAATCAATCACATACACAAACATTGAAAATGTTAAAACGGCATATATAAATGTTTTGATTGCAGAAAACAATGATACGGAAAATGTGATAAAAACAACTGTTGGAATAAAAAAAGTTCAAAATGCCAATGATGTGTGGTTTTCGGTGAACAAAACAAATTATGTTTTTGATGGCAATTCTCTCAAAATGGCAATGAAAAACTGGATTTTGCTGTCAGATGATGAAGAATTGAAAAATTGCAATGACAATGTCAAAATTTCATTCAAATATTCAACCGACTACAAATCGGTTGGAACAAATGGAGTTTTGAGCAAATCACAAGATGTCTTTCACTATTCTTGGCTGTATAGTTTGGGAGATTCAGTTGATGTTGAAATTTGGAAGAAAACAGAAATTCGTGCAACATGGTATGCTGTTTTGATTTCTGTCGCAATCGCATTTGCAATCGTGTTTATTTTGTTGTCAAAAGTCATTTTTGCAGGTCAAAATTCAAATTGCACAAATGATTGTGAAAACTGTGAAAGTGCTTGCAAAAATGCAAAAAAATAATGTTCAGAAATGTCACGCTATTTTGTGGCAACAAGAAAAATGCAAAATGAGGAAATTATGGACGAAGAAAAAATTGTAAAACGAAGAAAATCTAAACAGGAAGAAACCTATCGAGCAATGCCATACAACATGGAAAACGAAGAGGCTGTTTTGTGTTCTTGCTTGATTGACAATGACGTTGCTGATTCATACATACCAGTTTTGAAAGTGGAAGATTTTTATGTCAAGGCACACAAAACAATTTTTGAATCTATGCAAGAATTGCAACGCAATTCAATTCCTGTTGACACAGTTTCTTTGGCTGACAATTTGATGTTGCTTGGAAAAATTGAAGAAATTGGTGGGATAAGTTATTTGGGTTCTCTTTCAAACTTTTTGCCAAGTTCTGCAAACATTCAACACTATGTTGACATGCTCAAAAGGGATAGTTTGCTTCGTGTTGTCATCAAAACAGGCGTCAACATCACTGAAAATGCTTATCGCTCAACTTCTGGGGAAACAGCGTTACAATTTGCTGAATCTGAACTGTATCAAATTGCACAAGAGCAGTCACCAACTGCATTGACACAAGTTGCAACAGCGTGTTTGGAAGCAGTCAAAGAAATTGAAGACATTCAAACTGGCGTTGAAAATGACAACTATGTCAGAACAGGCTTTCCTCATTTTGATGAGTTGACTCATGGTTTGAAGCCAGGTGAAATGATTTTGCTTGCTGCTCGTCCTGGTGTTGGAAAAACTGCCTTTGCTTTGAACATTGCTGCCAATGTTGCTGTCAACGACCGAAAAAGTGTTGCAATGTTTTCTCTTGAAATGCCTACTGTTCAACTTGTTCGCCGTATGCTTTCCTATATTGGAGGTTTTTCAAATGCAAATGCAAACACTCCAAAGAAAATGTCAACAGTCGAATTCAAAAAAATGTACAATGCCTACAAACAACTTTCAAATGCCAACTTTTTTGTCGATGACTATTCTTTGAACACTCCTGCCGACATTTTGTCAAAATGCAGAAGAATGAAAAGAGAACATGGTCTAGACTTGATTGTGCTTGACTATTTGCAACTTATGGAAACTCCCGAAGGCGAATCATTTGAAGGCCGACAACAAGAAGTTAGCAAGATGTCAAGAAAAATGAAAATTTATGCAAAAGAACTTGGCGTTCCAATTTTGGTTTTGTCACAAATGTCACGTGGCGTCGAACAAAGAATTGACCACGAACCAAAACTTTCTGACCTTCGAGATTCTGGTGCAATTGAACAAGATGCCGACATGGTCATGTTTTTGCACAATCCATCAAAATATGTTCCTGATTTGCCAAAAGACATTGTAAAACTTGTCATTGCAAAACATAGAAACGGTAAACTTGAAACCATTGATTTGAAATGGACAGGGGAAACAAGCACTTTTGTCGAATGTGAGATTCAAGGTGATTCAGCAGTCATGCCGACTTCAAACAATCAAGAAGTTGCAGACATTCCAAGAATCACGACTGATGAAAATGGAAACATGCAAATTGTCAAACCAGCCTCAACGACAGAAAACATTCAAACGAATGATGAACCTCCTGTACCTCCTGAAAAGCCTGCTTTTGTAAATGACATGAGTGATGATGTTCCACCATTTGATGTTGAAGGAGCAAAAGTTGAACCTGTTGAAAATGCGATTTCACCTGTGAAAAGGAGACGGGGACTAATTTCTCCAAAAACCATGCCAGTTGGTGATTTTGGTGGAAATGATGACAACAATGGCTCAAATGATGATGGAAGTTTGGGATTTTAAAAAAAGAAAAAATTTTTGAAATTGAAATAAGTCACTAGAACACTAGAAAAAGTCCAAAGAAATGGCTTAAAGTTTTTGAAAGTAGCGACGCATTTCAAATTTTTAGATGATTGTGTAAAAAATAAAAAGAACACTTTTAAATGGTGTTCTTTTTTGATTTGCAAGCATACTCAATGAATGAAAAGAATAGAATTTTGTATGTATAAAGATGAATTTTTGAACAAATTTGAAGGCTATTGTGAACCGAAATATCATGCGCAAATGTTTGATGACAACCTTGTTGTGGTTGAGGGTGTAAAATCAATTTCATTTTTGAGTGATGAAAGCATTCATTTGAAAGTTGTTGGAGCAATAATTTTGATTTCGGGAATTGGGTTGCACATTCGTGAAGTTGGTTATGGAATGGTTTCAATTGTTGGAGACATCAAATCTTTTGAAATTGAAAACTCAAAGAAGAAACAAAAAAACGGAAGTGAGAAAGATGCGTAATAATTTGATAAGTTTTGAAGTTGAAAGTGCCAATTCTTATCGTGCGCTTTCGCAACTTCAAAAAATCGCTAAACTTCAAAAAATTAGAATTGATGGCAAGATATTAAAATTTTTTGCTCATGAAAAAGAAACGGAGAAGATTCTTGCCATATGTTCTCAATTATGCTATAATTGTCAAATAAAAGAAAAGGTGGGAAAGTCCCGTTTTTTTGAACAAATTTTGATGAAGTTTGGCATATTTTTAGGCGTCGTTTTTTCTTGCTTGTTTTATGTCATTATGCCAAAATTTGTTTTCAAAATTGAGATTTCTGACCTTAGATTCAAAGAAGAAGTTGTTGAAATTTTGAATCGCGAAGATGTTGTTGAATTGATTTGGAAATGGAAATTGCCAATTGAAAAGTTGGAAGATGAAATTTCCAAAATTGATGGAATTGCTTTTGCATCTGTCGTGAGGCAAGGCACAAAACTGAAAATAAACATTCAACCTGAATTGCAGTTGCCTGAAATTGTCAATCAAACTGGTGCACCAATATGTTGCAAAAAAATGGCTACCATTTCAAGAATGATTGTTTATGCTGGCACACCGATTGTCAAAGTTGGAAATGTTGTTAGAAATGGAGCAATTCTTGTTGATGGTTATACTATGTTTGGTGACCAAAAAATTGAAGTTGTTCCAAGTGCAGAAGTCTATGGCTTTGTCTATCACTCAAAAACAAGAATTGTCAGCAAAAAAGAAATTGATAATGATGTTTTTTCTTTGGATAGATTGAAATATACGGCACTAACAGAGGCATATTTAGAAGTTTTTGATGGAGAAAATGTTGTTGATAGATGGGTGAAAATTGTTGAGGAGAAAGAAAGCTTTTTGATAACTGCAACAATTCAATGCGAAACACGAATTGATATTTGACAATTTTGCACACTAAAAAGGAAAACAATGAAAAGAATTACGGATTTGGATAAAAAATTGAAGATTAGCAAAATAGCAATTTCTTTGCTCATTTCCTTTGCCATTTGTTTGCTTGCAACTCTTGTTACAACTTTCGTGGCATTGGCAATTTTTACATCTGATTTTTCTCAACAATGGCACGGTGAAAATTTGCCTCGAACCATTGGCTTTTTATTTTCAAATTTATTTTTGTTTTTGATTTTGTTTGTTCTTATGCAAGCATTTGACAAACCACATGCAAAGTCGTTGAAAAATTTTGTCATTGTTGTCATTGTCATTTCCATAACATTTATTTCTTCAATTTTTGTTGTTGACTTTATGAACCCTTATGCAATGCCAATTGCTTTTTGTGGTTTGATGATTGCCATTTTGATTTCTCCAAAATCAGGAGTCATTGCAAGCATTGCAACTTCAATGTTTTTGATGCTTTCAACTTTGTATCAATCAAATTTGTCAGTCTATTCTGCTTCATCATTTGCAATGGCAATTGTTTCAAACACCATCGCTTCAATTTTGGTGGTGTATTTGACATCAAAAAGATATACTCGATTGAAATTTTTGGCTTATGCGTTGGTTGCAGGAATGGCATCAATTCCTTTGGTGCTGATGTCAACTCTTGCGTCTGGAATTTACAACATACAACTTTTGACAAACATCATTTGGGCTTTGTGTTCAAACTTTATTGCAGTTCTTTTGTTCATGCCTATGCTTGCTTTGTTTGAATCGGCATTTAACATTGCAGATGATTTTAGGTTGGACGAGATTTGCAACTTGAACCAGCCATTGCTGAAAAAACTTGCAAGTGAAGCACCTGGAACTTTCAATCATAGTTTGGTTGTTGGAACGATTGCTGAAAGTTGTGCAATGGCGATTGGGGAAAACCCTAGACTTGCAAAAGCAGGGGCATACTATCACGACATTGGAAAACTGAAAGCCCCAATCTATTTCATCGAAAACCAATCAGACTACAACCCTCATGATGAGTTGATTCCAGAAGTGAGCGTCAGCATGATTACATCACACACAATGTTTGGTGAAATTTTGGGCAAGCAATACAAATTGCCAAATGAAATCATTGCTATAATCAAAGAACACCATGGAACAGCACCTGTTAGTTATTTCTATCAAAAAGCACTCAATTTGACAGAAGAAACTCTGGCTGTTGACAACTATGTCTATCCAGGTCCAAAACCAAGCACAAAAATTTCTGCAATAATCATGATTGCTGACACTGTTGAGGCTGCGTTTAGAGCATATATGCCTCCTTCAAAAGAAGAATTTGTGCAAAAAATTGATGATTTGATTTTTGAAAAAATGAAAGCAGGTCAGTTTGATGATTGTCCAATCACATTGCAAGATTTGGAAAATGTCAAGGAAACAATCATCAACGTTTTGCCAAGCGTTCACCATTCAAGAATAAACTATGACGCTTTCAAAAAAAAGAAAAGCATTTTGCAAAAGAAGGGATGATATGATTGAAGCACAATTTCAAAGTTTTGGGCAAAAAATGTTGCTGAAAAAAGTTTATAAACAAACATTGAAAACATTTGGACAAAAAGATATTTTTGCAGTTGATTTGTCTTTTGTTTCCAAAAATGAAATTCAAAAACTTAATTTAGAAACTCGAAATATTGACAAAGTTACTGATGTTTTAAGTTTTCCAACAATGGACATAAAAAATTTGCCAATCGAAAAAGATGAGTTTGAAGTTTATGACTTTGATGAGAAAGGACATGTTGTGCTAGGGTCAATTGCAATTTGTCTTGAAAGAATGAAAGAGCAGGCAGAAGAATTTGGACACAGCGAAAAAAGAGAACTTTGTTTTTTGTTTGTTCATGGGTTGTTGCACATTTTGGGTTTTGACCATGAAACAGGAAAAGCCGAGGAATCAGAAATGTTTGCTTTGCAAAATGAAATTTTGGAAAAATTGAAAATTACAAGATGAAATTTGGTTGATTTGTTAGGGTGGTAGAGAAAGAAAAAACTATTTTGTAAAATGGTTTTGATGAGATGTTCCACAGCGATTGAAAAACAAAATTAAAAGCAGAATTGCTTAACAAAATTTCAAAAGTAAGATAGCATAACAAAGATTTAAAACAAAAATATAAAATGCGAGATTGTAAAAAAACAAAATTGTAAAAATACAGTAAAAATTGAGAACGAAAACAAAATTCAAAATGTAAAAAACTTTTGAATTGAAACAATATGTTTTGAAAATTGATGCATGAAAAAACAAAACAGCATCAAAATGAATTGCGAAAGCAAAAAGGAAAAAAATGAAATCAGGATTTATTTCACTTGCAGGTCTTGCAAATGCAGGAAAATCAACACTTATAAATGCTTTGGTTGGTGAAAAAGTTGCCATCGTTTCTTGGCGACCACAAACAACCAGAGATAGAATTTTGGGAATTGTCAATGGTGATGACTATCAAATTGCTTTTGTTGACACACCAGGGCTTCATCAAGCACGCAATCAACTTGGAGAATATATGATGAAATCAGTTGAAGTCAGTTTGAAAGACTCTGATGGTGTTGTCTATGTTGTTGATGCTTCACGAGGAATTTCAGAAGAAGACGAAAAATTTTTGAATGAATATTCTTCCAAAACAAATGTTATTGTCGCCTTGAACAAAGAGGACAAAGTCACCAGAGAAACACTTTTTCAGTGCCTTGAAAAACTCAATCGCTTTGTTGGTGTTCGTGCTATTGTGCCAATCAGTGCAAAAAAGAGCGAAAACATTGATGTTATTACAAAAGAAATTGAAAAATTTTTGCCTGAGGGTGCAGAACTGTTTCCAGAAGACATGTATACTGACAAATCAATGAGATTTATTGTGCAAGAAACAATCAGAGAAAAGGCATTGTATTTGTTGGACAAGGAAATTCCATATGGAATTGGAGTTGAAGTTGTTCAATTTGAAATGAGAGAAGACAAGCCAATTTATGAAATTTCTGCTGACATTGTCTGCGAAAAACCATCTCACAAGGCAATCATCATTGGAAAGAAAGGCGCAATGTTGAAAGAAATCGCTTCACAATCAAGACAAGACATTGAAGAAATGCTTGATTCAAAAGTGTTTTTGACATTGTTTGTCAAAGTGAAAGAAGATTGGCGTCAAAGCAACTATGTCATGAAAGAACTAGGCTATGACATTTCAAAGTTGAAATAGGTGTAAAACTGTGGAACAAATCAAAGTTACGGCTATATGCACTCGTGCAGTAGAATATCGTGAATTTGACAAATTGATTGAACTTTGTTCTTTGCAATATGGCAAATTGACTGTCTTGGCACGTGGCGTCAAAAAACCTAGTGCAAAATTGAAATTCGCTTCATCACCATTCAATTTTGGCGAATATATGCTTGTCGAAAGAAATGGAAGATATACAATGTGCGATTGTTCGCAAATTGAAAGTTTTTTGGAAATTTCGGAAGATTTGGAAAGATTTTGTGTTGGCTCGACAATGTTGGAATTTTTGTCAAAACTTTTGCAAAATGAAAAAAATCCTAATTTGGTTCTAAATACTATTTTCGCTTTGAAAAAAATGTGTTTTGAAGGGCAGTCATCATTTCAAACATTGAATTGGTTGATGATTGAAAATTTAAAAATTCTTGGCTATCAAATGGACTTTTCGCATTGTGCATCGTGCTTGTGCCAACTTGAAAAGGGAGCAATCTTTGAACCTTCACAAGGCATTGTTTGCAAAAATTGTGCCAATGAATATGGAATTGCAATTCCAGAAAATGCGTTGATGTGCTTTCAAAATCCATTGGATGGCGAAAATGAAAATTCAAAAATTGCAAATATTTTGTTGAAAGACATGGTTTATTCTTTGTTGGGAATAAAACTGAAAAATATGTTTGACATATGAACTAACTTGGGTGGGAATTAAGGAAATCATGAGAAAAAAGGCTACTATTTCTGTAATATTGACTGCGATTTTGTTGTCGCTCATTGCACTTTCATTTGCTGGATGCAACAATAAAGATGACTATTTGAGCATCTATTTGAACTATAATGAAGCACCTGAATATTCTCGTGCCGAATTGATTTGCGAACTACCAAATCAATATACGGTTTATACAACCAATAATGCCTATTTCAATCAATATTCTGAATATGGCTATATTGAAGAACTTGATGGTTATATTTTGACAAAATCATCTGACCAAAAAGCCGTTTTGAATTTTATGGATGCAAATCAAAATCTCCATTTTTCAGAAGAAGACAAAATCATTCAAATTCGTGTTCGATATGGTTTGATGGCAGTCATGAACACAAAAGCAGAAATTGGTGTTTATGATCCTCAATCAAAAACTTGGATTGTTCCAATTGGAAAAAATGCTTATTTGAAAGGTTCAAACTCATCTGATTCCATTTCTAAATATGTCAAAATTTTGAGCAAAAAATTTATTGTTTCCACGGCTGTTGCAGCAAAGGAATATTTGCAAAGCCAAATGACAGGAACTGTCAATGAATATCTTTACCCAATCATTTCAGTTGAAAAGAAAGCAATTATTGGAAGATTGAAAGTTGCAAGTGGAAGCATTGATGATGTTCGTGGTTATGATGACTTTGCTGTTATTTCAGGAACTAACATCAAAACTTCTTCGGGAGTCAAACAAGTTTTGATTGCAAAATTTAATTCTTCAACTGCAAACAGTCTTAAAGAAATTGTGCCTGATGACAGTGGCGTTTTTACAGCAAAAGGTTCAAGTTCATCTGATGGAATTGTCTATCAATATATGGGAAATGGCAAGTTTTTGATTCACATTGAACAATCAGGAACTGAATCTTCGCATTATTATAAAATGCAAGAAAAAGAAGGTGGCTCTTTTACTTACTGGAATGTTTATCGTTATATTTACAATGGCTATTCAAAAACTGCAACTCCTTACAATTCCAAAATTATAATGTTGGAAATTGCAAACCAATACAACAGATATGAAACCAACAAAGTCAAAACATTGACATATTTGAAAAGACCATATTCCTATGTTGGCTACGCTTTGATTGTCAATGAAGACCGAACTGTTGACTATGACCAATTCATCATTGATGAAAATTTCAACATCAAAATGTCTTTGACAAGAAACTTTGGAATGAATTTTGAATATAAAAACCAAGTCACTGACATCAGTTATTTTGACCTTATGAAAAGATTTGTTGGAGGTGTTGGTTGTGTCAACACTTCAACAGGAATTGCTAGACTATATGCCTCAAACGGTTCTGTTATTGCTGAAAACAAAGAGCACACCTATACTTCATGTGTTTACAACAGTGGAATGATGGTTGCAACATACAAAAACCCAAACAACAGTTCTGAATCATTCTATTGTGCAATTGATACGAAAGGAAGAATTGTCACTCAATATAACTATACAAAACTTTCAATTTTCAATGGTGAATATGCCATTGGCGAAAGAAATGCTACCAAATCTGATGGTGCTGAAATTGAAGGCAAACGTTTGGTTGTTTTGGTTGGAAAAAGTGGACAAGAAACTCGCTTGGTAACGGGAAATGAATCAAATCCAATTTACAATTTGAGACTTGACAATCAAAATCGACCAATCTATAAAGATGGAATTTATGCCTATCAATATGGAAGTGGTGATTCGATGCGATTTGGTTTGAAAAACACAAACCCAAATACAAATGTAAACAAAGTTATGGATGCCGAATTTACAAAACTTACAATTTATACAAACTCAGCATCGTTCTATGACACCTACATTATTGGAGAAAAGGCAAACGGAAATTCGTTTTTCCTTTACAGATTGAGATAAAATGAAAGCAGAAATTATTGATGAAAAACTAGGCATTGAAAAAGCAGTCGAACTTGTCAAAAATGGAGAGTTGATTGCTTTTGCAACCGAAACAGTCTATGGATTAGGGGCAGATTTTGCAAATGAAAAGGCTGTCAAAAGAATTTTTGAAGCAAAAGGACGCCCACAAGACAACCCTTTGATTGTGCATTTGGCAAATGCCTCAGATGCAGAAAACATTGCTGAGGAAATTCCTGAAAAATTTTATGCACTTGCAGAAAAATTTATGCCAGGGCCATTGACAGTTGTTTTGAAAAGGAAAAAGGAAGTTGTGCCTGACATAATCACGGCAGGTGGTGATACCGTTGCTGTTCGTGTGCCGATGAATCCTATTGTTCGTGAAATAATTCAAAAGTCAAGTCCTCTTGCTGCACCAAGTGCCAATCGTTCAAAACATATTTCCCCAACAACGGCAAAGCATGTTTTTGATGATTTGGGAGATGAAGTAAAATTGATTTTGGACGGTGGGGAATGTTCGGTTGGAATTGAGTCAACTGTGCTTGATTTGACTTCGGATACACCAACAATATTGCGTCCTGGGGCAGTCACAATAGAGATGCTTTCCGAAATTTTTGAAAGTGTAAAAGAAAACAACACAACAATTATCAAAGTTGCAAAAGCACCTGGAATGAAATATACACATTATGCTCCAAAGTGTTCGGCTTTTATGGCAAAAACAGTATATGGTGCTGAAAAAGCATATGACACAGCAAAAAATGACAAATTGAACCCAGTGTTTTTGTGTCTAGAATCTGAAAAAAGTCAATTTGGAAATAGAAACACAATTCTTCTTGGAAAAACAGCAAACGATTTTGCAAAAAATTTCTATGGTGCTATGCGCTATGCCGAAGAAAATTATGACTACATTTTGATTCAAGATTTGGGAGATTGTGGAATTGGTGGTTCTGTGATGAACCGAGCAAGGAAATCAGCATCACACAAATTTGTTGACTAAAATTAAAATCAATGCTTATGGCATTGATTTTTTATCTTCAAAATTGATTGGAAAACAAATCAAATATAGCAAATCGAATATTGCAAAATGAGTAGAAAAAATCAAATATTACAAATCGAATATTGCAAATCAACTAGAACAATTCAAATTGAAACAATCTAATGAATATGTGTATCAAAACAAATTTTAATTTGTGACTTCTTGCAAAATTTATCTTATCTTGATATGCCTAGCAAAATATATCAAATTGGCTGTGCATGGCAAAATGTGTTTGACCTTATTCAATCTTCATCAAATCTTTGCCGTAGTCCAATCTAATCAGTTCTCTAAAAATTTTTATGTGCAGTTCTTCATCAAGAATGATTCTTTCAAGCATCAATTTTACTTCCTCATTGTTGAGTGCCAAAATCGTTCGCTCATAATTTTTTATGGCTGTTTCTTCTGCTTTGATGTTGAATTCTAAAAATACTTTTGGATTTGTGTCATAAAAAACAAAACTTCCATTCCAATAGGTGTGTCCCCCCATGACAGGGTAGCCTCCGAGTTTTGCAATTGCTTCACCAAGCAATTCGTGGTGGTGCATTTCTGTCATTGAAATTCCTTCCAAAACTTTTGCAAATGGTTCATTCTCAAAATTTATGTATGCTTGATAGACATATTGCAAAATGGCAGTCAACTCGGAATCTTTTCCACCATAGTTTGGCATGAGCAGTTTTGCATCTCGCAAATTTTTTTGTGGTGTAATGGTTGGGTAGGGTAAATCGCTTTTGAATTGAAATTCCATATACATTCCTCCATATCTTTTTATATTATGAAATGAAGAAGAAAAAGGTGACATGAAAGGCGATATAATATGTGACATTAAAGTGGATATAATAGAAGAGATAAAATGAGAAATATTAGGTGAAATATAGATTTGATTTGCAGAATATTCAAAAAAATCAAGATGAAGAAACACGATGATAAAACAAGATGAGAAATTGAAATGAAAAAAAAATTGAAGAATCAAGATAAGAAATCAAAAACAAAAATTAAAACTTTTTTAATATGAAATTTTTGTAATGACACAATCAAATTTTCACTTGCAAAGTTGATTGCAGAACAAAAACCATCAAACAGCCGACAGCAAACATCAATGCCAGAAACAAAAATTGAGCAATGTAAAACTTTTTGTTAAAGTTCTTTTCTGTGTCATTTTTGGAATAGAACTTGGTGACAATAAAATTTGACATTGTAGAAATTGGTGTTCCATATTTGCTCACGCATATGCCCGTGATAAACGAATATGGATTGTTTGTGAAATTTGAAAGCAAAAGTGCTGCCGTTGTGTTTGATGCAATTTGCGAAATTCCAACTGTCAAGAAAAATTCATTGCCAGCAAGAATTGATGTCAAAAAATTGTTTACAACAGCAATTCTTGACAAGTTGCCAGCGAGAATGAAAAATGCTAGGAACATGACAATTATGCTGTATTTGGTGTGCAAAATTGCTTGACGATCAAGCACTAGCATTGAAATGAAAACGATTGGAACAATGACATAGTATAGATGAAAAGATTTTACAAAGTCGAAAATTGAAAGCACAACCAAAATGAAAAGAACAAAATAGAATGAAAGTTTCAATTTTGGCAAACTTCTTTTTCCTGTGTCAATTGGTTCGATTGTTTCAGATTTGGTTGCAAGACAGCAAATGAAAATTGCACTGTATCCAAAAATTGCCAATGGCCACAAATTGGCAGCAAACCAAAGAGGCGAAAGGGCAAAATGGTCAAACAAAAATAGGTTTTGAGGTGTGCCAATAGGCGACAACACGCCAGACAAGTTGCATGCAAGTGTCAGCAAAATCAAAGTTTTTGGCAAGTGTTTTTCAAGGTGAGCCATTGACATCAAAACAATTGTGAACGGAACAAATGTGACAATGGCAACATCATTTGTCATTATCATTGCCAAAAATGCAGGAATGAAGACAAGCAAAATGATTAGCAATCGGACATTGTGAACTTTTTTCAAAATTGATGCTGACATAATTTTGAAAACTTTTGTGTTTTGAATGGCAACAACCAAAATCATCAAAGAAAGCAAACAAAAAACTGTTTTGTAGTTTATATAGTTGAGATATTCTTTGTCAGGAGGAACAAAAAAGCAGGTGATTACTGCTGCAATCACCGACAAAACAACAATAAAGTTCTTTTTCAGAAATTTCCAAAAATTCTTTGTAAAACTAAAAAAGGACTCTTTTGTTGACATTTTGTTTCCAAATTCGTCTACAAAAAAGCGTTTCATCTCAACCTCGTGAAATTTATTATACAACATTGAAAAATGATATTCAAGATGTTTTTAAATTTTGTGTATAAGATGTTTAAAATCAAGAAAATATAAGAAAATGCTTGTTATTTTTTCAAACCTATGTTAGACTTCTTTTGTTATAAAAGAAAACAGGAGTATTCGATGTTGAATAGTTTGAATATTAGCAATTTGATTGCAGCAAAAAATGTAATCCCAAATCTTACAGGAATGACATATGAAACACAAACAGCCGTACGCATTTTTTTGATGGTAATGTTGGTTGTTTTTTCGATTGCAATGATTGTCATTGTCATGAT
>CAYPVP010000017.1:0-10733 GCA_964414205.1 uncultured Bacteroidaceae bacterium
TAAAATAAATTAAAAATTTTATTTTAGTAATTTATTTTAAAGAGCGAAAAAGTTGGAATGTAAAGAAAATTTAATGAAAAAAATTTGAAGAATCTTCAATTTATCACAAAATGAAAATTGTACAGAAAAAACTAATAAATATATGACGTATTTGGCTTAAAGCAAATCAGCAAATTATGTAATGCGATAACGTAAGTTATGAAATAGAAAGATAAATAATTTTATAACCAGCAAGCTATTATTTAATTACAGTAAAATTTAAAACTTTTATAGATGAGAGAAAAAATAAAAATTAATATTTCCTCGTGGTGTTTCAGGTCAAACAAAAACTCCATCCAGTGTTCGTACTGTTCCGATTTTTGATAAACTTTTGCCTTATTTATCGACATTGAAAGGAAGCAGTTCCGAAAGAATTTGCCCAATAAACGAAGAAAATTTGAGAAGACACTTTGTCAACATTCTCAAAAAATGTAATTTAGACAAAAAAGGGTACACGATACACAGCCTTAGACACACGTTTGCGACACGTTGTGCTGAACAAAATGTTCCAGTAAAGGTTACACAAAAATGGTTGGGTCATTCAACAGTGGAAATGACTTTAAATGTCTATACGCATGTTAACTCTGACTTTGAAAATGAAATAATCAAACAAATCAATAAAGGGGGTAAAAATCGTAAAAAATAGGTCAAAACCCTAACTCCTAAACAATGAAAAAACCCTTATAACATAAGGGTTTCTCAAAAGAAATGGCGGAGAGTTAGGGATTCGAACCCCAGGTAGCTTTCACTACAACGGTTTTCAAGACCGCCGCTTTCGACCGCTCAGCCAACTCTCCATTTTTTGTGTCAACATTTGCAAACACTTGTTCGTTCGATGTCAACGGTGTGAGTATAGCAAATTTGTTTCTCTTTTGTCAACAATCTTTTGCTATAAATTGAAAGTTTTTTAAATTTTATAATTTTTTTTTGTTGTCGCTTGACAAAATGTTATTTTTGGATATATACTGTGTATAGCGTGTATATACAGAATGTACAAAATAATATTGTAAAGTGATTATTATAATAATTATCTAAATAGATGTTGTAGTGATTGCATAATGAAAATCAAAGACAATACAAAACCTAATTGCAATGCTTATATCACAGTGGCTAAATAGGTATATTGAAGCGATTATCAAAGTGATTGGAAAGCAAAAGTCAATGAGATTGTAAAACTTAATGGCAATGCAAACATCATAGCGATTAACAAAGCGAAAATAAATGTAAAAGATAGAGTGATTGAAAGCAAAAGTCAATGAGATTACAAAACCTAATGAGATAGTGATATGTAAACAAATGCCAATGAAATTTTAAAACCTGATGCAAATGCTAGAATCATAGCGATTAACAAGCGAGAATGTATGTGAAAGATTGAAAGCAAAAGTCAAAGAGATTGTAAGACCCAATGACGAAGCAAATTGCAAAAAAAGTGTAAAGTAATGTATAAAGAAAGTGTACAGTGAGTATTGAGGTTTGGTTTTTTTGAAAAATAAATTTGGAAAGATTGAAGCGATTATCAAAGTGATTACATAGCAAAATGTGAAGTGATTATAATGTAATTGTAAAAGAAATTGCAAAATTCAATGGTAAAGCAAATCAAAAAAGAGTGCAAATCAATTAACGATAGGAAGTGGAAAGAAAATGCAAAGTGAGTATGAAGGTTTAGGTTTTATGGAAAGTAAAATTAGTTGATTGGGCAAATCAAGAGGAATGGAATTTGATTGAAAAGAATTGACCTAGTTTAGAAATATATGGAGGTAGAAAAATGTTGCAAATTAAAAATTTGACAAAACAATTTGAAAATTTCAGATTGGATGATGTTTCGTTTGTAGTTCCTGATGGATACATAGTTGGATTTGTTGGAAACAATGGTGCAGGAAAAACCGTGACAATGAAATGTATTTTGGATGCAATGAAGCCAGACAGTGGAGAGATTTCAATTTTTGGAGAACCTGTCTTGAACTCACAAATCAAACAGAATATAGGAACAAATGTGGGGTTGGAAACAAGTTTTTTGCAAAGCAAAGTCAAAAAAATTGTGAATGCATACAAAGAATTTTATGAAAATTGGAATCAAAGCGTTTATGACGATTTTGCAAAAAAATTTAATTTGAATCCAGAACAAAAACTCAAAGAATATTCTGCTGGAATGAAAGTGAAATTTTGGATTGCACTGGCAATGTCGCATGATGCAAAATTGATGATTTTTGATGAGCCAACAAGCGGAGTTGATGTTGTGAGTCGAGATGAAATACTTGATGAATTCAAAAAATATGTTTCAGATGGGAAGCACAGCATTTTGTTTTCAACACATATCACAAGCGACCTTGACAACTGTGCTGATTATATCGTCTATATTCAAAAAGGCAAAATTTTTCTTGAAAACTCAAAAGAAGATTTGATGGAAAAATATAGAATTATTCAAGGGGACAATTCAACTTTTGAAAAAGTCAAAAAAGATATAGTGTCATGCAAGAAAAATAGTTTTGGATTTACAGCATTGATTGAAACTTCAAAAATTGATGAAAGTTTAAATTTGCAAATTGCAATTCCAAACATTGAAGATTTGGTCGTATATTTTGAAAAGGAGAAAAACTATGAAAGAAATGAAAGCATTGATTAACAAAGAATTGACATTAAACACAAATTGGTGGCTATTGATTTTTTCTATACTAAATTTTCTAGTTTTGTTGCCTAATTTTCCTATTGCAATTGTGTTTATTTATGCAGTAAGTTTCTTTTCGCAGTCAATAACCAATTTGAAATACAACAATGATTTTGCATTTTCGTGCATTTTGCCTGTGTCAAGAAAAAACATTGTAAGTGCGAAAATAGTTACGATTGTAATTCAACAATTGATTTTGATTGCAACCCTTGTTCCAGCAATAGTGATTGCATATGCTGTTCCACAACTGATATACAACGAATCTATTAGTGTTCCAAATTTGTCATTGATTGCAATCGCCTTTGTATCATATGGGGCTTTCAATTTGTTTGCATTTCCGATGCAATTTGCGTTTCCAAACATGGCGAAGTTGCCAGTTATGGGTGGTGTGTTTTTGATGGTTGCTTTTGCATTCGGATTATCTTTTGGAATTTTTGCTCTTGGAAATGCAAACCCTAATATTGCAATGGCACTAAATTCATTTTCTTTAAATGGCGTTCCATATCAACTTTTGGCAATTTTGGTGGCAATGTTATTGTTTGCCCTCATGACATTTTTGGCTTGCATTATTTCAGCAAAAGTGTTTGAAAAAAAGGATATATAGATGAAAGTTATAGTGTCAAACAAACTAAATGTTCCAATTTATGAACAAATCTATGAACAAATTGTTGCGCAGATTTTAAGGAATGAAATGAATGCAAATGAAAGTTTGCCATCCATTCGTTCTTTGGCGCTTGAACTTGGAATTAGTGTCATAACCATCAAAAAAGCATGGGAGAAACTGGAACAAAATGGATTTATTTATACAATGCCTGGAAAAGGCTGTTTTGTGAATGGAGGAAAACTGATTTCGAGCCAAGAAACAAAATTTGATTTGGCACGCAACAAAATTGCACAAGTTGTGAAATATTGTGAAAATCTCGAATTGACAAAAGAAGAGATTTTTGAAATCATTGAACAAATCATGGAATAAAACAAATGACCAAAAAACTGAATTTTTGATATATGTCAAAATTATGATTTTCAAAATTTGTTTTTCAGAAAGAACATTAGTTTGAATACTAATGAAGCATTTTAAAGCAAGCCAAAACTTGCTTTTTTCATACAAAAATTGCCAACATTGCCAACATAGATTGTTCAAGACAACATTTTTCAACTATACACTTTGAAGTGATTGAATAGGCTTTTTGTGTGATGCTTTTATCGAAGGAATCAGTCCACCAATAAAAGTCAAAACGACAGAAAGTGTAAACAATGCCAAGGTGTAGTAAAATGGTATTATGCAAAGATTTTTTATGCCAATTACTTTGAAAAAAATTGAATTTAAAACAAGAGAAGACAGATGTGCCAACGTCGTTCCAATTATCCCAGCAAACGAACCAATTAGTATTGATTCAGCACAAAATATTCTTGAAATGTCAATTTTTCTTGCTCCAATGCTTCTTAAAATTCCAATTTCTTTTGTTCTTTCAACCACTGAAACATAGATTATAATTCCAATCATAATGGTGGAAACCAAAAGCGAAACTGACGAAATTGATGACAGAGTGATGGTGATGCTGTCAATCAAAGAACTGATTGAACTTGAAAAATTTTCTGTCATGTCGCCATAGATGATTTGAGAGCATTCTTCTTTTCCATCATTAAATTTGTTTAAATAATTTTTGATTTTTTCTTTTGCGTCGTAGGAAACAGGGTAGATGCGAATTCCTGTTGGTGTTTTGTTTCCACCAAGTTGTGATAGCATCGTGTTGTATTCTTCATTTGATAAATCAGTTCCAAAAAACGGATTTGTTGTGGAATTGATTTTTAGATGATTGACAATTTCACTGCTTTCACTGTTTGCAAACATTTCATCTTTCAAGGAAGAATGGTGGGCAAGACCTGAACTCAAAAAAATTGAGTTGCTAGTTTTTTTCACTCGAATTATTGATGTTATTGAAAGCGTTTTTGAGTCTTTGCAATCATAGACAAGGTTAAAATTTTTGCAAATTTCAAAAGCGTTGTTTGAGTTTTTTTTGTAAAAGTCATTGTTGCATGCCACCTTGAATTTTGTGTTTAAAAAGTTAGAAGAAGAAAAAGTTGAGTTAGAATCAAATTTTTTTTCAAATTCTGTCAGCAAATCACTGTTGATACAGTTGTTTTCATCGACTATCAATGCAACCTCATTTGAAGAATTTGGAAATTTGTCACCATGCAACAAATCATAGTTTTCTTCCAAAAATTTTGAGCAAGGAAGTTCTTGCCAACCAATTTTATTTTGCGAAAAAGCGCCTGTTGGTGAGTGGTAGCAGTTTGCAAGTTGTCTTGCTTCACCATTTTTGTTTTTGAAAAGCAGATTCATTGCTAGCATGTTTTCATAAGAAATTTGATTAGAGAGATTTTTGTCCATTTGTGAGAAATATTGCAAAAAATCTTGTGAAAAGATGTTTGTGTGAACTTTGATGTTTTCATTTTTGTTGATAGGAAAAAATTTGTCTGCATTTGGAAATGAAGAATTTTGTGAAAAATTAAAATTGGGATGATTGTATTGAACAATCGTTGCTTTTTGTGGAATGTGAATTGACATGTTTGACAAAGAATTTTTTTGAATGTCATCAACTTGAATTTTTGTTCCGTATGACATGCCAAGCACAAGAGCAATTCCAATGATTCCAATGCTACTTGCAAATGCAGTGATGATTGTTCTCCATTTTTTTGTTTTTAGGTTGTGAAAAGATAGTTTCAAAGCCGTGAGAAATGACATTGAAATTTTGCTTTTCTTTTTTTGAATATTTTGCTTAATTTGTGGTGTAGTGTTTGTTTTTTCATCGTTTTTTTCGTGGGAAATTTTTGCGTGACACCCAGAATCTGAACAAATTTTGCCATCTTCAATTTTGATTATGCGAGTTGAAAAAGTTTCGGCAAGATTTTGATTGTGAGTGACAAGAACAACGAGTTTTTCTTGTGAAATCTCTTTTAGCAATTTCATCACCAAAATGCCGTTTTCATTGTCCAAAGCACCAGTAGGCTCGTCTGCCAAAATTATGTCAGGGTCGTTGACTATTGCTCTTGCGACTGCAACTCTTTGCATTTGCCCACCTGAGAGTTGTGAAGGCATTTTTTTTGATTGGTCAGCAAGCCCAACTTTTTCAAGGGCGATTTTTGTCAATTTTGCTCTTTGTTTCTTTGTTTTTCCAGACAGACAAAGAGTCATTGCAACATTGTCAAAAACATTTATGTGTGAAATCAAATTGTAGTTTTGAAAAACATATCCAATTTTTTTGTTTCTAAAAAAGTCCCAATCTTTTGCTTTGAAATTTTTTGCGTCATTGTTTTCTATAATGAATTTTCCATTTGAAGGCATGTCTAAACCACCAATGATGTTGAGTAAGGTTGTTTTTCCAGAACCTGATTGACCCAAAATTGCAACTAATTCATTTTTTTCAAATTCCAAATTTATGTCATCAAGAGCATGAAAAGATTTATTGCCCGAATTGTAAGTTTTTGAAATTCCAATCAGTTTCAACATTGTTCCACCTCAATTTTTTCAATTTCAAATGAATTGAATTTTAAAAGTTAATATTTTTTTGTTTTTTAGTCTTTCACAAGCGTTGGACATTTTAAAAATTTTTGTTTCCTAAACTACTTTATTTTTTGATTGTGATTTTTTTGACAAAAAAAGAAACACAAGATGTCGATTCTTTGTGTTTCTTCAAATATTTTGTTTTTTGAACCAAAGTTTGCAGTCAAACTTACAATTCAAAAACTCATCATATCAAAATAAATATTCTTGTTTTATTTTTGATTTCCATCAATATCATTCCAATGTGTATAGAGTTCTTCAAGTTCTTCCAAAGACTGTGGTTTTGAGTGATATTTTCTTTGTTTGAGAAAATGATTTAGAATGAGTCCACCAAGAACCAAATCCAAGCATGCCCCCAAAACAGGAAGAAGCCATGTTGGGCTCCAAGGAGCAACTCCTGTCAATGCTAGAATGACATAGAGCAAAGCACAAAAGACTTCGATGAAACCAAGCAAAACTATGTGGCGTGTGTGTCCATGTGTGATGAATGCCAAGATGGTGTCGGCAAAAAGAAGGACAATTGGCAAAACAAGAAAAGCAAGCCATGTCATTGGCAAATTGGTCAACATCAGCAAACACAAATAGATGAAGACAATCAGCAAAGACAAAATTGTTCCAGCAGAAAGTCTTACGCCCCAATATTGTTTGTTTTTTACGCAGTAGGAAATTGCAAACGAAGTTCCAACGATTGCAACCAATGAAATTCCACCTTCCATAATGAGCCAAGTTTTCGACCATTCACCAGTCAAAAAACTTGTCAGCAGATAGATTATAGTCAACCCAAGCAAGGTTGCCATGCCCAAACAAACAGACTTCATTGCAGTGGCAAAATTCTTTTTGTTGCGTGCTTTGATGGTTTCAAAATTTTGCAAAGTTGATTGGAAATCGCCCAAACTGTCAATACAAAAGTCAAAAATTAAATCTTCATCTGTCAAACCTTTTTGTTTGTATTCTTCTGCTCGTTCGATAAGATTGGACAAAATTTCTTCACGATATTCCAACGCCTCAGGTGTTGGAGAAATTGTTCTAAATTCGTTTTCTAAATATTTTTTAAATTTGTTTATCATTTTGAGTCTCCTCCAAGAATCATTTTGTTGAGAATTTCAATAATTTCCAACCATTCATCTTTTTTTTGTTCATAAACTGTTTTGCCTTCATCGGTGATGGAGTAGTATCTTCGTCTTGCACCCAACAAGCCATCTCCCCAATAGGTGTTGATTAGCCCGTCTTGTTCCATTCTTCTAAACGCACTATAAATTGTTGCATCTTTAACTTCAATCAAACCATTTCCGACATCACAAATTTTTTTTGAGATTTCATAGCCGTAACTGTCGCCTTCAAGCAATATTCTTAAAATGACTGTTTCTGTGTGACCACGCAAAATGTCACTGTTTGCCATATTGTTGCCTCCTTTGGTATTCAACCTGATTAGGTATATAATATCATCACTGTTTAAACTTGACAAGTGTTTTTTTGAAAAAATAAAAAGTCATTTCATTTGAAATGACTTTTGCATTGTTTATGTTGACAATCTTTATTTTGTTTTGAGAATATCATAGCAAATTTTTGGGTCATCAGTGATGATTGCGTCTGCACCTGCATCTTTCAATTCTTGCATTTTTTGAGGTTCATTGATTGTCCAATATTGCATTGCAATTCCATATTTGTGAGCATAGTCAATCATTGATTTGTGTCCCAAATTGATTACAAATTGGTCATATGGAATTTGCATGACATCAAAACCTAGTTTGACTCCATTCAAATCGACATTGAGAAGAAATGACATATAGAATGTGAGAACCTCTGATATGCTTGAAGAACGAATGATTTCAGGATATTTGTCATCCATATATCGTGTGATTTCGCTTTCAAAAGTGCCAATGACAGCATCACGAAGCATGCCTCGTTTTGTAAGTTCAGTATAAAGTTGGTCTGTTGCTTTTTTGCCCAATTCTCCTCCATCTTTGATTTCGATGATGTAGGAAACTTTGTGGTTGATGTCGCCACTTTCCACTTTGCTTTCAATGTAGTCAAGAGCATCTTTAAAAGTCAAAACTCCACATTTTCTTTGTGCAATTTCATTTGGGTCAACAATTTTTTTGAGTCCGAGCAATTTTGATGGAGAATTTTCGTTTGGAGTGAAGTCCATTGCAAAGTTGAGCAATTTTAGTTCTTCCAATGTATAGTCGCAAGCATATGCTTCTTTTTTTGCGATGTTGGTGGTTCGGTTCAAAGTGTCATCATGAAGCAAGATGAGTTGTTCATCTTTGGTCATATGCAAATCAAACTCTAAAATGTCAACTTGATATTCATTTGTTTCCAAACATGCTTCCAAAGCAAGCAAAGTGTTTTCAGGAGCAAGGTTCTTTCCGGCACGATGGGCTGCAACTTGTTGTTGTTTGCCAATTCTTATGTATGGGTTTGAGCCGTTGTAGGTTGTCAAAGCCTCAACTCTAGAAAGAGGTGCTGATAGAACAGTGAAAATCAATAATACTATAATCAAAAGAACAGAAATGCCAATAGCGTTTCCAAAACCTTTCTTTTTTCTTGTTTTGAATTTGCGTTTGCTGTCCAAAACGATGTTTGCATGGGTTGTGTTGTTCTCAGAAAAATTTGTAAGTTTTGTTTTTTTCATAATATATCCTTATTATCCTTTGAGTCGTAATTATAACTTATATTGTTTAAAAATTCAATACTAGTTGTAAAAAATGGTAAATAAATTCACATAAGACGCATATTTTGATTTATAAATGATAAAAAATTGATTTTGGAATATACAAATTTTTGAAATCAAATTGTAATGTGCATTTTGATTGCATATGATAACCAAAGTTTGATTGGTTGATAAAGTTTTTGATAAAAAACATTTTTTTTTGCATATTGCAAGATTTCAATGAATAGGATTTAGCGATATAGGTTTGGAGGGCGTATGGACAAATTTGACCTTTATAGAGATATTTCAATGAGAACAGGAGGCGACATTTATGTTGGTGTTGTTGGGCCTGTCAGAACTGGCAAATCAAGTTTTATCAAGGCTTTCATGGAAGGTCTTGTTTTGGACAATATTGCCGACAAAAATTCCAAAATTCGAGCAGTTGATGAACTCCCACAATCGGCAGACGGAAGAACAATCATGACCACTCAGCCAAAGTTTGTGCCAAACGAAGCAGTCAGAGTTCAGTTTGGTGAAAATTTGAAGGCGAACATCAGAATGATTGATTGTGTTGGATATTTGGTTGATGGAGCGATTGGACATCGGGAAGATGGAAAAGAAAGGCTTGTGAGAACACCTTGGGATGAAAAGGAAATGCCATTTTCTAAGGCGGCGGAAATTGGAACAGAAAAAGTCATCAAAGAACACAGCACCATTGGAATTTTGGTGACCACAGATGGTTCGATTTCTGATTTGGAACGAAAAAACTATGTTGTTGCCGAAGAAAGAGTGGTGAACGAATTGAAAGAGTGTGGAAAACCGTTTATCGTGCTTTTGAATTCAAAAAATCCTAATTCGGACTCAACATTGAAATTGCAAAATGAACTTCAAGAAAAATATGATGTAAGTGTGGTTGCAAAGGATGTTTTGAACCTTAAAGAAGGAGATATGATTGAAATTATGGAAAGTGTTTTGCTGGAATTTCCTGTCAAACAAATTGATGCCAATGCTCCAAAATGGGTGCAATCGTTGGATGTTGCAAACGAAATTGTGGCAGAAATGATGGAAAAAATGTCTATGGTTGCTGACCATGTCAAAAAAATGCGAGATGCTGAAAACATGGAAGAAATTTTTCAAGATTCTGAGTTTATGACTTTGCCAAAATCAATCAGCATGGATGCTGGAACAGGAAAAGTTATGATTGATTTGGAAATGCGTGAAAATTTGTTCTATGAAGTTGCAAGTGCTGAATGTGGGCAAAATTTGTCATCAGATTTTGAAATGCTGTGCTATTTGAAACAACTTTCGATGGCGAGAAACAAAACGGAGAAGTTGCAACTTGCACTTGAAGAAGCCGAAGAGTTGGGCTATGGCATTGTCTATCCTACTATGGAAGAAATGGAACTTGAAGAACCAACTTTGTTGAAACAAGGTTCGCAATATGGTGTGAAACTGCGAGCAAAAGCACCATCGTTGCACATTGTAAAAATTGATGTGCAAACAGAAGTCAGCCCTATTGTTGGCAATGAAGACCAAAGCAAAGAGTTGGTTGACAACATGATTCAAGATTTTCAAGAAAACAAAGATGCAGTTTGGGAAACAAACATTTTTGGAAAAACTTTGTCCAGCCTTGTCAATGATGGACTTAACAGCAAATTGAACAATATGCCACAGGACGCAAAATCGAAGATGCGCAAAACTGTGACAAGAATTGTCAATGAGGGCAGAGGCGGAGTGATTTGCATACTGCTTTGAAGTTAAGCAACAAAAAGCGACAGTTGAAAAACTGTCGTTTTTTGTTTTTTCACGGA
>CAYPVP010000017.1:10833-23353 GCA_964414205.1 uncultured Bacteroidaceae bacterium
GGCACCCCCACACACGGAGGCACCCCCACACACGGAGGCACCCCCACACACGGAGGCACCCCCACACACGGAGTCACCCCGATACTTATGGTTTACACTCTTTGTTTTTTCTTTTACACATTCTGATTTCAATCGCAAAATGATGAAAATTCGTTTTGAACAAAGGAAACCGAAACAAATTTACAAGTTGACAAACTGTTGAAATTTTGTTAAACTAGTTAGTAAATACAAATAATTTTGCTAATATTATTTTGCAATTTGCATTTTTTGAAAATATGTGGCTTTTTTTGTTGGAAAAATTACAATTATGCAAAAAAATTAAAAATAAATTAAAAAATTTGTTAAATTTGCTTGTAATTTGCAATTTTTTCGACTTATACTAAATTGCAAGAAAGTTTTTTTCTGGAGGAAAACGAATTTATGGAATTCAAAAATCAATATCTCAAAGACATTGTAGAAAGTGTTCACAAAAAACATGCAGATGAACCAGAATTTATTCAAACTGTTGAAGAAGTTTTGCACTCACTTGAACCAGTCATCGAAAAACACCCTGAATATATCAAGGCAAATTTGATTGGTCGCATGGTTGAACCAGAAAGGGAAATCAAATTTAGAGTCAGTTGGGTTGACGACAATGGAAACGTTCAAGTGAACACAGGCTATCGTGTTCAATTCAACGGTGCTATCGGACCTTACAAAGGTGGACTTAGATTCCATCCATCAGTTTATATTGGAATCATGAAGTTCTTGGCTTTTGAACAGACATTCAAAAACAGTTTGACAGGTCTTCCAATTGGTGGAGGAAAAGGTGGTTCAGACTTTGACCCACGTGGAAAGTCAAATGGCGAAATCATGCGTTTCTGCCAAGCATTCATGACTGAACTCTACAAATATATTGGACCAGATGTCGACGTTCCAGCAGGGGACATCGGTGTTGGTGCAAGAGAAATCGGTTTCTTGTATGGACAATACAAGAGAATCAAATCTACATTTGAAAATGGCGTTTTGACAGGAAAAGGTTTCTCATATGGTGGCAGTTTGGTTCGCCCAGAAGCAACAGGCTATGGCGCAACATTCTTTGCTCGTGAAGTTTTGAAAGACTTTGGTGAAACAATCGAAGGCAAAACATTTGCAATTTCAGGCTTCGGAAACGTTGCTTGGGGTGCAACAAAGAAAATCACTGCTCTTGGTGGAAAAGTTGTTACAATTTCAGGACCAGATGGATATATTTATGACCCAAATGGTTTCAATGAAGAAAAAGTCAACTTTATGCTTGAAATGCGTGCATCAGGTCGTGACAAAGTTCAAGACTACGCAGACAAGTTTGGAGTTGAATTCTTTGCAGGACAAAAACCTTGGGGAACAAAAGTTGATGTTTGCATGCCTTGTGCAACACAAAACGAAATCAACATTGCAGAAGCAAAGAAAATTGTTGCAAGTGGCATCAAATATTATGTTGAAGTTGCAAACATGCCAACAACAAATGAAGCAATGGAATATTTGCAAAAGAACGGAGTCATCATTGCTCCTTCAAAAGCAGTCAATGCAGGTGGTGTTGCATGTTCAGCACTTGAAATGTCACAAAACAGCATGAGATACAGTTGGTCAGCAGAAGAAGTTGAAGCAAAACTTGAAAACATCATGGTTACAATTCATGACAATGCAAAAAAAGCAGCAGAAGAAGAAGGCTTCGGATATGACCTTGTTGCTGGTGCAAACATTGCAGGCTTCAAACGTGTTGCAGATGCAATGATGGCAGAAGGAATCATCTAATTTTCAACAAAACAACTAGCAAAAAAAAGACACGAAATTTTCGTGTCTTTTTATTTTTTTGCGTCGAAGCATAAAAAGCATAAAAAGCACAAAAAGCATAAAAAATGTTAATGTTATGAATTGAAGAAATCATTTATAATTTTTCAATTTGAAAAATCAAACTAGCAATCAAACTAGCAAACAACAAATGAAGTTGCAAATGGACTTGCAAAATAGTAATAAAATTATAAATCTAATAAATTTTCAAACTAATAAAAATGTTGAGCATCAACAATTTTTAAAATGGAAATTCACAGAAATTAGCACTCTACAATTTTGCACAAAATTTTGTTTTTGAATGTGGAGATGAAAGCATAAGTCCCATTGCCAAAAAGAGGCGAGGTGAGAGAACCTGGATTTATCATTGCAATGCCATCAATGTTTTCAAAAAATGGCTCATGTGTGTGCCCAAAAACAACAGCATCAACTCCAAGTTCTTTTGCATGATAAATCAAATTGAGTTTGTTTGATTTGACTCCATATTGATTGCCATGACAAAGTAAAAATTTTATGTTGTCAATTTCAACAACAATTTCGTCTTCAAATGGCAGATAGTCGCAATTTCCTTTGACGGCATAAAAATTTTTGTTGAACAACAATTCGCCAAGAGAATTTAAACCATCGCCCAAAAAGAAAATATAGTTGCTTTCATTCAAAATTGACATGAATGATGACGATAGTTCATGATTGTGAGAATCGGAAAATGCAATGATGTTCATTTGATTTTTTTGCACAAACTTTCAAGTGCAACAGAACGATGGCTGATTGCATTTTTTTCTTCGGAAGTTGCTTCACCAAAAGATTTTTGCAAATTGTCAGAGAAAAAAACTGAATCATAGCCAAAGCCATTGCTTCCTTGTCTTTTGGTCAAAATTCTTCCAAATGTTTTTCCTTCGGCTGAAATTGTTTTGCCATCAGGGTAGGTGACAGTTACAACAGAAACAAAATTCGCTTTTCGATTTGTTTCTGTTGTCATCTTTTCCAAAAGCAAATCTATGTTTTTGTTGTCATCGGCATTTTCGCCTGCAAAACGAGCAGAAAAAATTCCAGGAGCACCGTTTAGTGCATCAACTTGCAAGCCACTGTCATCAGCAAGAGCAGGAAGTCCTGTCATTTTTGTGATGGTTGATGCTTTTATGAAAGAGTTTTCAAAAAATGTAGTTCCTGTTTCTTCAATTTCAACATCAATGCCTAATTCTTTCAAAGTTATAAATTCTTCAAATTTGTTTGATAGAATTTGCTTGATTTCACGCACTTTGTTATTGTTGTTTGTTGCCAAAACAAGTTTCATAGAAAACTCCTTTTATGGTTGATTTTTGTCATAAATTTGCATATACATCAAATTGATTTGTCAAAAATTGAATATTTTTGTGATTTAGTTTGTTTCTGATTGTTATTATGCAATTTAATTGTTCAGCGATTGAAACTTTTTGCGATTGGTTTCTCAACAATTTGTTTGCAATCAATTTGGTCAAACACCAATTTTTTTTGCAATCAATTTGGTCAAACATCTACTTGATTGCAATCAATTTGTTTTAATCAAGTTAGTTTTGTTTTTGCAAAACCGGTTTTTGTTGTGGGTGATGCTTCTTTTGAAAATGTTCTACACTTTCAGCAATGTTTACAATGTGGTCGGCAATTCTTTCTGAGTTTGAAGAAAGTGAAAGATATAGCGCACCAGTTTCAGGAGTGCAAGTGCCGTTTGCAAGTCGTTCGATGTGCTTTTCAGACATTGCGTTTGTAAATTCATCAATACATTCTTCAAGTTCATTTACATTTGCAATTTTTGAAATGTCTTCTTCAACAAACATTTGAAGTGAAATGTCATACAAGTGGTTGATTTGTTCAGCCAAACTTAGAATTTCAGACAAAGCATCTTCACTGAAATATTGTTGTTCAGCAAACAGTTTTTCTGCATATTCATAGATGTTTTCAGAATAGTCACCAATTCTTTCAATGTCGGAAACAACATGATAGACCGAACCAATGAAAGATGAGTCGTGACTGCTGATGTTCAATTTTGAAATTTTGACCATATATTTGACAAGTTCTTTGTTTTGAAAATTTATCAAATCTTCTGTTTGACTGAACTTGTCTTTTTCGGTGAAGTCAAGTTTTGAAATTGCACTGATTGCACGATTGAAGTTTAGCATTGAATTGTCTGCCATGTTCAAAACTTCATTTTTGAGTTGTTCAACTGCAATTGCAGGTGTGACCAAAAAGTTTTCTTCAAAACATTGCAAATGAATTGGGTTTGCAGTTTTGACTTCTTTTTTTGTTTTTCTGTCACGAATGATGAACTCGGCAGATTTGACAAAAAGTTTGGTGAAAGGTAACATGCAGAAAACGCTGATGACATTGAAAAGTGTGTGCATCATTGCAAGTTGTGTTGATGGAACGCCAGGGAACATTGCTTCAAGCAAAATTGCATAACTTGTTCCACCAAGTTTCATAAACCAACCAATGAGCATAAAGACAACGACACCTGCTGTGTTGAATGCAAGATGAATGTAGGCTGTTCGTTTTGCATTGGTGGTTGAGCCGATGCAAGCAAGAAGTGCAACCACGCAACTTCCGATGTTTGAACCAAAAGTCAAATAGATTCCTTGTTCAAGCGAAAGAAGTCCAATTGCAATCATGCTGATGATGATGCCTGTCATAGCAGAAGAACTTTGCAAAATTGCAGTGAGCAAAACACCAACCAAAACAAGCAAAATTGGATGCTGAATCGAAGCGATAAAATTTGTAATTTGAGGCATTTTGGTGAAAACATTCATTGAAGTTGTCATCAGACTCAAACCTACAAACAACAGCCCAAAACCTGTGATAAGACCACCAATTTTTTTCGTGGTTGTTTTTTTGGAAAAAAGCATAATAAAAGCACCGATACCAGCGAATGTTCCAAAGATTACATCCATTGATATGGTGCCTGCTCCCAAAACTCCAAGTGCAACAATTTGTGCAGTGACTGTTGTCCCTATGTTTGCGCCAAAAATGATTGTTGTTGCTTGTGTCAATGTCATCAACCCAGCGTTGATGAAACCAATGACCATGACTGTGACTGCTCCTGAACTTTGAATGATTGCAGTCGTGACAGTTCCAATGCCAACACCGGCGAGTTTGCTTTTTCCGATTTTGTTGAACATTGTTTTGATTTTGCTTCCTGCAAGCGTTTCAATGTTTTCTGAAAGCATATTCATTGCAATCAGCAAAACCCCAATTCCTGCAATCAAGCCCAAGACGGCTTCTGTAATTTGTATAGCCATAATTTGTCCCCTTGCGATAGTTCGCAATTTTCGTCAGAATTGACGAATTCATTTGTCTACATAGTTCTTCAATTATATTATCAAAATAAAAAAAAAGTGTCCACTATAAACACTTCTTTTTAGAAAAAAACATAAAAATATGCTAATTTTTTTTGAATGGTGTGAAGCCGTCTTCTTCATGCAGGTTGTCTTTTAGAATGTCGCTTTGCATTGTGATTCCTCGTTTTATTGAATGATAGCCATACTTTTTTCTGATTTCATCGATAGATTTTTCAAGAACAGCATTTTTTTCTTCGTCAAAAGAATCAAAAAAACACATCTGAGAAATTCCACTTTCGCTCAAATTGATTGCACCAACTGTGATTGCACGCAATGGAGAATCAAAACTGTGCATTTCTTCCAACAGAGAAATGGCAATTTTGCCAATGTTTGTCGCACATTTTGTGGGGTTTTGCAGGGCAAGATGTCGAGAAATGGACGATAGTTGAGGATATTTTATGGTCAATGAAACACCATTTGCTTCAAGATTGTGCTTTCTCAGGCGTGTTGCAACCATTTCAGAAAGCGAGTATATTACAGTTTTTGCTTCTTCAATGTTTTCAATGTCTCGATGTGTTGTTGTTCCGTTTGACACTGATTTTGGTTTGATGCTGTCATAGTAGTGCAAAACATCTTCTTCTTCGGCACAGCCATTTGCATTGTTGAAAAGATTCAATCCAACAATTCCAAAATTGTCAACCAAAATTTTAGGATTAAGGTTTGCAAGTTGACCGATTGTATAAATTCCAAAAGTATTCAATCTCTTTTTTGTTTGTCGTCCAACAAAAATCATTGCTTCAACTGGCAAGTCATAGCATTTTTGTTTGAAATTTTCTCGTGACAAAACAGTGATGGCATCAGGCTTTTTCATGTCACTGCCAAGTTTTGACATAACTTTTGAAAAACTGACACCAACGGAAATGGTCAGTCCTGTTTGTTTTTTGACGGTTTCTTTGATTTTGTAGGCAATTTCTTCACCATTGCCAAAAAGAGTTGTTGAACCTGTCACATCAAGCCAACATTCGTCCATTCCAAAACTTTCAACTCTGTCGGTAAAAGATGTATAAATTGAAAAAATTTCATTTGAAAATTCAACATATTTGTCATAGTGAGGTGGAACAACAATCAAATTGGGGCATTTGTTTTGGGCTTGCCAAATTGTGTCACCTGTTGAAACTCCAAATTTTTTGGCGACTTCACTTTTTGCAAGAACTATGCCATGCCTGAGTCTTGGGTCACCACAAACTGCAATGGGTTGTCCTCTCAAATCAGGGTTTAACCGTTGCTCGACGGAAGCATAAAAATTGTTTAAGTCACAATGAAGAATGATTTTGTCCATAGTTTAATTTTACCACATTAAAATGTTTTGAGGCAATTATAAATCAACAAAACTTTTTCACTGACATTTTATTGGACATTTTTTTCACGGTGTTTTGTTGGACAACTTTTTCACGGTGTTTTGTTGGACAACTTTTTCACGGTGTTTTGTTGGACAAAAAAATAGAATTTGAACCAAATTCTATTTTTGTTTGTTTTGTAATTGAATTGTAATGTTGATATGTAGGTTTAAAATTTTGACAAATCGAGATTTTTCAAATAGTTTGATACTTTGTCTTTGAGTTCTTCATTTCGCAAAGCATATTCAATTTGAGCAGTGATGAAACCAAATTTGTCACCAGTGTCATATCTTTTTGCATCAAATTCATAGGCAATGACGCCATTTGTTTTTGATTGAGTTGTAAGAGCATCTGTCAAATAGATTTCACCTGATGCACTTTTTGGTGTTTTTTCCAAAATTTTCATGATGTCAGGAGTCAACAAATATCTTCCCAAACTTGTCAGTTGTGATGGAATTGGTTCTGGTGCTTGTGGTTTTTCGATGATGCCTTTGACTTCGGTGTATTTGCCTTCACTTCTTCCAGGAACAACAACGCCATATTTTCTGATTTCTTCGCCTTCAATTCTGCCAACACCCAAAATTGATTTGCCAGTTTTTTGATAGGCTTCAATCAATTGACCTGCAACAGGTTTTTGGTCACCAGAGTTATACATGATGTCATCAGGGAACAAAACCAAGAATGGGTCATTTTCGACAAATGATTTTGCATAGTGAATTGCCCAACCACTGCCAAGCATTTCTTTTTGACGAACATATTGAATGTTTGCAAGTTTTGAAATGCGTTGAACTTTTTTGAGAAATTCTGTTTTCTTTGCTTTTTTAAGTTGATTTTCAAGTTCAACTGATTTGTCAAAATGGTTTTCAATTGATGATTTTCCACGAGTTGTAATGATGAGAATGTCAGTGATTCCACTTGCGACACATTCTTCAACTACATATTGAATTGCTGGAATGTCAACGATTGGCAACATTTCTTTTGGAATTGCCTTTGTTGCTGGCAAAAACCTTGTGCCATATCCTGCTGCTGGAATGACTGCTTTTGTAACTTTTTTGATAGGTCGTGCTATTCCGTCATTGTCGGCAAACAATGTTGGAGTTTTTGATTTGCTGTTTGATGCCATAGTTAAGAAATGTTTTCTCCTTTTCATTATGACAAAATTTTAACATAGTGAAAATTGAAAGTCAATGAAGCCAAGCAATCATATTGACAAATTTCAAATAGCCCTTGAAAAAATGGAGAGGTGTATTGTATAATAATGTAGATTGAAAATCTAACCATACAAACTTGAAAAGCAAGGAATTGAAAATGAAATCTGATATTGAAAAAGTGATAGACAATGTTTTGAAGACTGCCAAAGAAAGTGGAGGCACAATCTATTCTGAACATTTGTTGCTGGCGTTGATAGACACGGAAAATACATTTGCAAGCATGATTTTGAAAGAAAACTATAAAGTTGATTCTGAAAAAATGCTTGATGTTTTTGATTTTTCCAAGCAATCGTCCGACATTTTCATTTCTGGCAATGCAGACAACATTTTGCAATATGCCAAAGTGGTGGCAAGCAATTTGGGTGTAAAATTTTCAACTGAACATTTGCTTTATGCTTTGGTTTGTGACAAAAAAGGAAGAGCATGCCAAATTCTTCAAAAAATTTATGACATCGACACAGAGCGATTGCGCATGGCTTTGTTTTCAAGTTTTGTTGAAAAAATCAATGATAAAGGTGGAATTGCTGTCAAAGAAAGTGAACAAGAAATGTTTTTGAAGTTTGCAAATTTTGAAACAGAATCTCATGACTTTCACAACAATAGTCAATTTGTTGAAGATGATTGCAAAACAAATGGCATTGCTTCACTTCAAAAATATGGCTTTGACATGACTGAAAAAGCAAAAAATGGCAAATTTGACCCTATCATTGGCAGGGACAAGGAAATTGCAAGAATCATTCAAGCACTTTGTCGTCGTTCAAAAAACAACCCCGTTTTGGTTGGTGAGCCTGGTGTTGGAAAATCTGCTGTTGTTGAAGGGCTTGCACAAGCCATTGTAAAGGGTGACGTCCCTGAAATGTTGAAAGACAAAATTGTTTTTTCGCTTGACATGACAAGCATGCTTGCAGGGGCAAAATATCGTGGAGAGTTTGAAGAAAGATTCAAAATTGTTTTGGACACTGTTTCGCAAAATTCAAACATAATTTTGTTTATTGATGAGATTCACACAATCGTTGGTGCTGGTGGTGGAAGTGAAGGTGCAATGGACGCTGGCAACATTTTGAAACCAATGCTTGCAAGGGGACAAATGCAACTTATTGGTGCGACTACCATTGATGAATATAGAAAATATATCGAAAAGGACAGTGCACTTGAAAGGCGTTTTCAACCTGTCAATGTTGAAGAACCAAGTGTTGAAGATTCAATTTGCATTTTGCAAGGTGTCAAAGAAAAGTATGAAAAACATCATGGCGTAAAAATTGATGATTCGGCAATTGTGTCAGCCGTTGAACTTTCACAAAAATATATCACAGACAGGTTTTTGCCAGACAAAGCCTTTGACTTGATTGATGAGGCTTCTGCAAGAAAGAGAATTGAAACAAATGGAGAAGACTCGGTCAATGCCGAAGATGTGGCAGAAATTGTTGCTGATTTGACAGGAATTCCAACAGCAAGCATGACAAAAGACGAAACTCAAAAACTTGCCAATTTGGAAAAAACTTTGCATTCAAGAGTTATTGGACAAAACGAAGCAGTGTCGGCTGTTGCACGAGCAATTCGCAGGGCAAGAACAGGGCTATCAGACCCATCAAGACCAATTGGTTCATTCATTTTTCTAGGTCCAACAGGGGTCGGAAAAACCGAACTTTCAAAAGCACTTGCAACTGCAATGTTTGATGATGAAAACAAAATCATCAGATTTGATATGTCAGAATATATGCAAAAGGAAAATGTTTCTCGTTTGATTGGTTCAGCACCTGGGTTCGTTGGCTATGAAGAAGGTGGACAACTGACAGAAAAAGTTAGAAGAAATCCATATTCAGTTGTTTTGTTTGATGAAATTGAAAAAGCACACCCTGACATTTTCAACATTATGCTTCAAATTTTGGACGATGGAAGACTTACGGACAGTCACGGCAGAGTTGTCAATTTCAAAAATACGGTCATAATTATGACATCAAATGCTGGTGCAACCGAAGTCAAAACTGCATCTCAAATTGGCTTTGGAATTGATGATGAAAATGATGAATATGCAAGACAAAAACAAGCCCAAATGTCGGCATTGAGAAGATTTATGAAACCTGAATTTTTGAACAGGGTGGATGAAATCATAACTTTCAAAAAACTCAGCGAAAAAGATAGTGCTAGAATTGGAAATTTGATGTTGCGTTCTTTGCAAAAACGCTTGAAAAAACAAGGATTCAACATTGATGTCAGCAACGAAGCCGAGATGTTTATTGTCAAAAAAGGATATTCAAAAGAATTTGGCGCAAGACCAATGAAAAGAATCATTCAGCAACTCATTGAAGACAGTTTGTCGGACAGAATTTTGAGCAATCAGTTCAAAATTGATGATTCAATTTTGGTTGATTTGGAAGATGGAAAAATTGTTTTCAAAAAAATGTAAATTTTGAATTGAAGCAAAGCATAGCGATAAACATTTTTCTATAATTAAGGTGTAATATATATAAGTAAGTTATAATATATTTGTAGTTCAAAAAACAACTAGGAAAAATATGGTGTAAAAAGATAGGAAAATATGGCGTATTTATATAATAAAAATATATTTTGCTTATAGTTCAAAATTGTTCAAAAAATTGATAGGAAAAAATGGTGAAAAAAAAGCAACTTGTTGAAGTTGCTTTTTTCAATTTGTCTTTTGTGTTGCAATTCGCCATGTGGCAAATTAGACTTCTGGTTTTGGTGGTTCTTCATCTTCGTTTGCAATTTCAATTTTTGGTGCAGAATTTTGCTTTTTTCCCAAAATTGCATCACGAATGATTTTGGCCAAAGATGATTTTTGTTTTCTCATTTGTCCTTCGAGTTTCGGAATCACTTCATCCACATTTGTGTATGGGTCAGGGTTTTCCGATCTTGCTCTAAAAATGTTGCCTTTGTCGTCAGTTACAACCAAATCAGTGATATAGGTTTTTTTGTCAAGAGTCACTGTAAATTTTGCAACAGATTGTTCAGAAAAATATTTTTTCAATTTTCTGCATTTTTTTTCAGTGACTTCTTTCAAATGGTCGCTGTAGTTGTAATCTTTTCCAAAATGTTCAATTTTCATAGGCAATCTCCTTTTCTAGTGATTACCTTGATTATAATGGGTTAAAATTTGAAATTCAAGAGGTAAAGTGAAAATAAAAATTATATTTTAGAAAATTTGATTTTGAGTTGAATTATACAAACTGATATAATATAATTAAAAGATATGGGGTCAAAGGAGATAAAATGCAATTAGGTGTTTCAACGGCAAGTTTCTTTTTGCAAACTACAACAGAAAATTCGTTTGATTTGATGCGTGAACTAGGTCTTGATGTCTGCGAAATTTTCATGTCCACATACAGAGAATATGAAGAAGACTTTGGCTTTTTGATGAAAGAAAAACTTGGCAACATCAATGTTCATTCAATACATAGTTTGAACACACAATTTGAACCACAACTTTTCAATCATGCTTTCAGAACAAGAGATGATGCAGAGATGATTTTTAGAAAAGTTTTGAGAAACGGACAAATTGTCGGTGCAAAAAACTATACATTCCACGGACAAATCAAACTGAAAAAAACAACAAAATTTGATAATGATTCAATTGGACAAAGAGCAGTCCAATTGCAAGCGATTGCAAAAGAATATGGCATTGAATTTTGCTATGAAAATGTTCATTGGTCGCATTTTTCTTCACCAGAATTTTTGACCGACATTCTAAAATTTGCTCCAACAATGAAAACTTGTCTTGACATCAAACAAGCAAGACAATCAGGAATTGGTTGGAGAAAATATTTGGAAGTTATGAAAGGAAGGCTGAACACTGTCCACATTTGTGATGTCGACAATTTTGGAAACACCAAAAATTTTGGCTGTGGCACATTTGATTTTGATGAATTTTTCAGTGCTTTGAATGACGCAGGCTATCAAGGTCCTGTCATTGCTGAATTATATTCAAAAGACTACAAAGATTTTGCTGATTTGAAAAATGGTATTGACTTTATTCGTGAAAAAATGGCAAAATATAACAAATAATTCTTTCTACATTGTCAGATTGCATTGGTCAAGGTTTGGCTGTGCAAAAAATATATGATAAACTATGAAAAACAAAATTCGGAGGAACTTATGGCAAACATTAGATTCGATTTCAACAACATGATGCAAGATTTCATTGGAAATGAAGGGTTTTCTGAAAAACAAATTCAAGATAATTTAGCAGTGGCAAAAAAGGCTTTTGATTTTTTCAAAAACAATCGTGGAACTTCAATGATGGGTTGGAGTGAACTTCCATACAATCAAGCAGATGTCGTTCAAGACATTGTCGCATCAGCAAACGAAATCAATGCAAATTTTGAAAACTTTGTTGTTTTGGGAATTGGTGGTTCGGCACTTGGTCCAATTGCAGTGTTTCAAGCACTTTGCCATTTGCACTACAATGATTTGCCAAAAGAAAAGCGTGGCGTCAAATTTTATGTTGAAGACAACGTTGACCCTGAAAGAATGCTTGCTCTTTTAGATGTTGTTGATGTCAAAAAAACTTGTTTCAACATCATCACAAAAAGTGGTGCAACATCAGAAACAATGAGTCAATATTTGATTATCACTGACATTTTGAAGAAAGAACTTGGAGAAAATTGGTCAAAAAACATCATTGCTACAACTTCTTCTGCAAAAGGTAATCTCATCAAATTGGCAAAAGAAAACAATTTTAAAACATTTTTCATTCCTGATTCGGTTGGTGGAAGATTTTCGGAACTTTGTCCTGTTGGCTTGCTTCCTGCTGCTGTGCTCGGAGTTGACATTGTCG
>CAYPVP010000018.1:0-4854 GCA_964414205.1 uncultured Bacteroidaceae bacterium
ATAAATTCTAAAAGCCGTTGCTCTTTCTTCAAAACTGTTATTTTCAAATTTTTTACAAATTTCAAATTTTGCACTTCACCAAATAAAATTTGCAAATTTTAGCATTTTTTCAAACTCGATTTCCACATATCAAAGCCTCCATTTGAGGAGGCTTTGAATATGTTGATAAAAGTCAAGTTATCTAGGGAACTTGATTTGTGCTTGTGCAGCAGCAAGTCTTGCAATTGGAACTCTGAATGGTGAGCATGAAACATATGACAAGCCGACCTTGTGGCAGAATTCAATTGTTGATGGGTCACCACCGTGTTCTCCACAGATTCCGAGTTTGATGTCAGGACGTGTTTGCTTTCCAAGTTCAGCAGCCATTTTGACAAGTTTGCCAACGCCAACTTGGTCAAGTCTTGCGAATGGGTCAGATTCATAAATCTTCTTGTCATAGTATGCGCCAAGGAATTTTCCAGCGTCATCACGGCTGAAACCGAATGTCATTTGTGTCAAGTCATTTGTTCCAAATGAGAAGAATTCTGCTTCTTTTGCGATGTCATCAGCAGTCAATGCTGCTCTAGGAATTTCAATCATTGTTCCGACTTTGTAGTGCATGTCTGAACCAGCATTTTTGATGCATTCGTCAGCAGTTGCAGTGACAATTGATTTGACATATGCCAATTCTTTGATTTCTCCAACGAGTGGAATCATGATTTCAGGAACAACATTCCAGTCAGCGTGTCTTGCTTTGACAGCAAGTGCTGCTTGAATGACAGCCTTTGTTTGCATTGCAGCAATTTCAGGATATGTGACTGCAAGACGGCATCCACGGTGACCCATCATTGGGTTGAATTCGTGAAGTCCAGAAATGATGTCTTTGATTTCAGCAACAGTTTTGCCCATGTCATCAGCAAGTGCCTTGATGTCTTTTTCTTCTGTTGGAACAAATTCATGAAGTGGTGGGTCCAAGAAACGAATTGTAACAGGGCATCCTTCAAGTGCTTCATAAAGTTCTTCAAAGTCTGATTGTTGCATTGGGAGCAACTTTTCAAGTGCTTTTTCACGTTGTTCGACAGTGTCAGAACAAATCATTTCACGCATTGCAGCAATTCTTTCAGCAGCAAAGAACATGTGTTCTGTTCTGCAAAGACCAATACCTTCTGCACCAAATGATTTTGCTTGTTTTGCATCAGCAGGAGTGTCAGCGTTTGTTCTGACTTGGAGTGAACGATATTTGTCAGCCCATGCCATCAAGCGACCAAAGTTTCCAGAAACTGATGCTGGAACTGTTTTGATTGCTTCGCCATAGATTTTTCCTGTTGAACCATCAAGAGAAATTGGGTCACCTTCGTGGAAAGTTTGTCCACCAAGTGTAAAGACTTTGTTTGCTTCATCAATTTTGATTTCGCCACAGCCAGATACACAGCATGTTCCCATTCCACGAGCAACAACAGCAGCGTGTGAAGTCATTCCACCACGAACTGTCAAAACGCCTTGTGAATAGTGCATACCTTCGATGTCTTCTGGTGATGTTTCAAGTCTGACCAAAACGACTTTTTCGCCTTTTTCTGTAACCCATTGTGTAGCATCTTCTGCTGTGAAGACAACTTTTCCACAAGCAGCGCCAGGTGATGCTGCGAGTCCAGTTCCAACAACTTTTGCTGCTTTCAAAGAAGCAACGTCAAATTGTGGGTGAAGAAGAGCGTCAAGTTGTTTAGGGTCAATCATGCAAACTGCTTCTTTTTCGTTGATCATGCCTTCATCGACAAGGTCACAAGCGATTTGCAATGCAGCAGCAGCAGTTCTCTTTCCGTTTCTTGTTTGAAGCATAAAGAGTTTGCCATCTTCAATTGTGAATTCCATGTCTTGCATGTCACGATAGTGATCTTCAAGATTTTGAACGATGTCAGAGAATTGTTTGTAGACAGCAGGGTTTTGTTCTTTGAGTTGAGAAATCTTCATAGGAGTTCTAACACCAGCAACAACGTCTTCACCTTGTGCGTTCATAAGGTATTCACCATACAAACCTTTTTCACCAGTTGAAGGGTTTCTTGAAAATGCAACACCTGTTCCAGATGTTTCGCCCATGTTTCCGAAAACCATCATTTGAACGTTGACAGCAGTTCCCCAATCTCCAGGAATGTCATTCATTCTTCTATAATAGATAGCACGTGGGTTGTCCCATGAACGGAAAACGGCTTTGACAGCGCCCATAAGTTGTTCTTTTGGATCTTGTGGGAAATCTGTTCCGATTTTTGCCTTGTATTCTGCTTTGAATGCTTCTGCAAGTGCTTTCAAATCGTCAGCATCAAGTTCAGTGTCGAGTTTGACACCTTTCTTTTCTTTCATTTCGTCAATGAGTGCTTCAAAAAATTTCTTTCCGACTTCCATGACGACGTCAGAATACATTTGAATGAAACGGCGATATGAGTCATATGCAAAACGGCGATTGCCAGTTTTTTCTGCAACTCTTTCAACAACGACGTCATTCATGCCGAGGTTGAGAATTGTGTCCATCATACCAGGCATTGATGCTCTTGCTCCTGAACGAACTGAAACCAAAAGTGGATTGTCAAGTGAGCCGAATTCTTTTCCGACCAATTTTTCCAATTTGGTGATGTTTTCCATAATTTGAGTTTGGATTTCATCATTGATTTGTTCACCGTCAGCATAGTATTGAGTACATGCTTCTGTGGTGATAGTGAAGCCTTGTGGAACAGGCATACCGAGTTTGGTCATTTCAGCGAGGTTTGCACCTTTTCCACCGAACATGGCTCTCTTGTCGCAATCTGTTTCACTTGCTTCTTTGAAAAGATAGACAAATTTCTTCATCAAAAAGTCCTCCATAAAGGTTATTATTTCATAGATAAAGTAATAGTAACAAAAAATATGTCATTTTGCAACCTAAATAAGCAAAAAATAACAAAAAACTATGACATATCAAAATTTATAAATTTGATTTTTTTGATTGCCAAAGAGTTTTTTTTTTGATACACTACATTTGAAAATAATTTTATTTTGAGGTGCAAAAATATGGATTCTGACCCGAAGTGTCAAATAATCTAGAAAACGCCCTACCCATACACGGTTATTCTTGGGTGCGGTGTTGTCGCTGTACTTTCCAAACAGGAGGCGTGTATGATTCAAGTCATGAAAAACGACAAAGAGAAGGCTCTTCTCCAAGTCCCATTTGAAGAAGTCAATGAAAACTACGATTTCACAGACCATTGGATTCACTTGTCGAACCCAACAGACAAAGAAATCGAACTCATTGCAAAATCCCTAACAATTCCAGAAGAAATGATAAAAGCCGCTCTCGATGAAGAGGAACGCCCACGTATCGAAAAAGATGATGATGGCATTCTTTTGTCAATCACTGACATTCCAATCATTGAAGAAGATGAAAACTCTGACAAATATTCCTATTCAACTTTGCCATTTGCTTTCATCACCACTTCAAAAGCCATTGTCACAGTTTGCATAAATGAAACTTCGCTAATCAACGATTTCATCTATGGCCGTGTAAAAAATGTGCAAGTAAACAAACGAACAAGATTCTTGCTTCAATTCCTATACAGGGTTTCAACAAAATATCTTCAATATTTGAAACAAATTGACAAAACATCTCAACGAATTCAATCTGAACTTGAAAAATCAATGAGAAACAAAGAACTTGTTGAAATGCTTGACCTTGAAACATCGTTGGTATATTTTTCAACTTCACTTCGTTCAAACACCATCGTTTTGGACAAGTTGCCAAAAAGTTTTGCATTTTTTGAAGAAGACACTGATTTGTGGGAAGACGTTGTCATTGAACACAGACAAGCAATCGAAATGTGCAACATCTATCGTGACATTTTGAGTGGAACAATGGATGCCTATGCCTCTCTCATTTCAAACAACTTGAACGTTGTCATGAAAATTATGACAACAATCACAATTTTGATTGCAATTCCATCAATGATTGCTGCTTTTTGGGGAATGAACACAGGTGTTCCATTTGAAGGAAAGCAATGGGGCTTTTGGGTTGTAGTTGCAATTTCAATCGTTTTGTGCATTGTCATGGGGTTCATCATGTGGAAGAAAAAATGGTTCAAATAAACCAATTTCCAACACTTGCAATTCATTTGAAATTTTCTAAAAAAACAATCACAAATACTTTTAGAAACAAAAAAACAAAGTCTTCAATTTGAAAACTTTGTTTTTTTATTTTTGTATAAATTTCTTTGTGTCAACTTGCTTTATATCAATAATTTTTGGTCAAGTTACTTTTGCATAATCGATTTTTACATCGTGTCGTTTACAACTTTTGTTATATGCATTTTTTCAAGTTGCATTTTTGTCAATTCGTTATTATGAAAGTTGATTTTTTTTGTTATTTTTATTCTTAATTCAAATCAAATTTATTATAAGTTTAAAACAAATTATTTTGTTTTCAGCAAAGGCAACAATTTTTTGATACATTCCAAAATGATTTTTTTGCTTTTCTCATCATCAGAAAATTTTTCTGCAAAATCAATCATAATTTTTGCCAATTTCTTATATGTAGTTTTTGATGCTTTAAATTCAATGCAATAGTCAATAAATGCAGGCAATTTTTCAATTTTTTTGCGCATAGGAATTTTTTCTTCAATCAGACTTTGCATTGCCAACAAATTTGCTTTTTCATCTTTTGTTTCAGTTTCTGCAAATGTGTTTTCATTGTCTTCTTTCAAACTTTCTTCATCAATTTCAACCTTCAAACTTTCAACATCCGTAGGCTTTTCTTCCAAAACTTTTTCTTCGTTTTCAAGTTCTACAAAATCATTTTTTTCTGACTGCACTTCATTTTCAGCAGTTTTCAATGTGTCATCAATCAAATTTGCTTGA
>CAYPVP010000018.1:4954-23304 GCA_964414205.1 uncultured Bacteroidaceae bacterium
TTTGTATTTTCATTTGATTTTTCAACTGAATTTTGAACATTTTCATCATTATTTAAAATTTCAACAAATTCAAAATCTTCAACATTTTCCAAATTTGCAGCATTGTCTTCTTTCAAACTTTCTACATCAGTGTTTTCTTCGTTTTCAAGTTCTACAAAATCATTTTTTTCTGTCTGCACTTCATTTTCGGCAGTTTTCAAAGTGTCATCAATCAAATTTGCTTGATTTGTATTTTCATTTGATTTTTCAACTGAATTTTGAACATTTTCATCATTATTTAGAATTTCAACAAATTCAAAATCTTCAACATTTTCCAAATTTTCAGCATCAGTGTTTTCATCATCTGCTGTGACAGAATTTGCGACTTCTTGTGAAACATTTGAAAGCGATTGTGGGGAATTTGTTTCAGCATCATTATGTTGAGTGTCAACATTTATTTGAATTAAATTTTCTATGCTTGCATTGTCTTTTTCATCAACGCTTTCTGCAATCATTTCAGTTTCATTTTGATTTTGGACAACATTTTCTTCTGTTGCTGATTTTTCTTCTTCAACATCAGTTGTCAAATTTTCAACATTTGTTGGTTTTTCTTCATTCGCAATTTGTTCTTTGTTGTCAATTTCCAAGTTTTCAACAGTTTTCTTTTGGATAAATTTTTTCGATTTTGAAAAAAAGTTTTTGATTTTGATGGCTTTACACTCTCCAATTTCAAAACTTCCATCATCATCAACAATTTCAGCATCAAGAAAAATTCTTTTGTTTTTCACGCACATTCACCTTTTCCATCCTAATATATGATAAAACACATATGTTTACTTTGTTTTTTTTCTCTTTTTGCTTCGCACAACCAAATCATCATCTTGCAATTTGATTGAATTGTCAACTTCTTCTTCATCAAAAAACGATTTCTCTGTGTTTATAGGTTTAGTTTCAAAACGATTTTCATCAACCAATTCATCATCAATGATGTTTTCATCGACATTTTCCAATTCAAATTCCACATTGTCTTCATCATTGTCACATGTTGCAAAGTTTTCAGAATTTGTTTGGTCATCGTTTGTTGTTTCAACATCAACTTCAAACTTATCTTTCAAATTTTCATTTGCTTCTTCGTTTTGTTTTTCATTTGAATTTTCAGTTGAAACACAATCTTCTTGCAAAGCATCTTCTTCATTGTCCAAATTTGAATTTTCTATGTTTTGTTCTATGTTTTCATTCAAAATTGTTTCATTTTCAAAATCTTCAATGCTAGAATTGTCTTCTTGAACAAAATCGATGTTTTCTTTGAAGGCGTCTTCTTGCTTTTCATCAATCAAAATATCATTTGAATTTTCTTCTTCTCTTACATTTTCTTCTTGCAAATTTGTTTCTTCAACTATTTCTTGTTTTCCTTGTTTTAGTGCTTCAACAAAAATTGTTGACATAGTCTTTTCAGGTTCTGCAAATTCAAGATTTTGAGAAGATGTCAAATCTTCATCAAACTTTTTTTCAACTTCAAAATTTTCTTTTGAATCAGCAAAACTCTTTTCAGATTCAAATGCGTCAAAATTTTCTTGTTTTAAAAAATCAACATTTTCATAAAAATCGTTTTTTGTTTTTTTGTCTTCTTTTTCTTTGCGATTTTTGGCAAATGGATTTGCTTTTCTCTCAACTGTTTCATTTTTAAAACTTGGACAAGAAATTTCTGAAACATCACCATTTGAATCAACAAGCGAATCATAGTTTGCAGGAATTGAATATTGTTTGTTGTCAACAGACATTTCTTTCAATTCGTTTGCGATTTTTTCAAGCCCTGATGTGTCAACGACATATGGATGAATTTGTTGAACAATCAATTTTGCATCTAATTCTTCCATTGCTTTTTCAAAAACTTTTTCGGCACTTTTTTGTTGAAAGACAGTGCATAGAAAAAGCACCAACGCAATGGCAACTGCTACCAAATCAACAATCAGCATCGCAAAAATCAAAACTTCTGGCAAAACCAATGCGCACAAATTGATTGCAACAATGATTGACGACAGCAAAAAAAGCAACAAATAGGACACAACAAACAAAGCAGATTTTCTTGTAGCATTTTTGAAAACCAAATTTTTTGTCATTGTTTGACTTGGATAGCCATATCTTTTTTTTGCAAAACAAAACCATGACATTTTCAAATCTTTTGGACAATCTTTGTCAAAGCATGCGTTTTCAAAAAATTTTAAATTTTCATAATTTACAACTGGAACCATGGCAAGGCATTTGGAAATTTTTTTGCATTGTTGTTGAATTTTCAATGCGGGGTTCAACAACATAAACAGTCCAACAATAATGCCAATTCCCACTGCCAAACAAACCAAAATTATATATAGCAAATTTGGGTCGATTGGTGGAAACTTTGCACCAGCAGTGACAAGAGAATTGTAAAAATTTTCAAAAATTTTCATATTTTCCGCTCCTTATATGTCCAATACAAATATATTATATCATTGCGACATAAAAAATCAAGTTATATTTATTCTCTGCCATCGTTTGATTTATGACAAAAAACTTCAATTTTCCAAAAATTTTCCGTGTTTTCAATGACATAAAATGTGTTCAACAAAAATCAAGCAATTTTGACGCAATTTCCAAAAGGTTTTCTATGTCATTTTCACAAAACTGGCATAGTTTTTTTCTTTTTGTCAAAACTTCAAGAAAAGGAGTGCAAAAATGAATCCGTTAGACGAAAAAAGCAAAAAATTGTTTGACTATTTTTTTGATTTCAAACAACTTTCCCCAAAGTCATATGACAAAACCACAGCAACACCATGGACAAAAATCCGAGCAATTCTGGTAAATGGTGCAGAATTTGAATCAAACTGGTTTTTGCATCAATTTGCAAGGCACACTGATGACAGAGAATTGAAGTCGGCAATTGCAATTGTCCGTTCACAAGAACAGCAACAACAAAAGCGAATTTCAGCGTTGAAACCAATTGATGAAAACATTTTGGAAACCACAATAGGCTATGAACAACTGGCAGTGGAATTGACAGCAATTCTTGCACAAATGGATTGCAATTCAAAAAATCGTAGTTCCCTAAATTTTGCATTGCTTGAAGATTTTGACCATTTGTATCGCTATTCCAACTTGTTGCTTCACGATTTTGGCATCAAAGGTGAAAATTTGGTTGGACATTTCACAGAAATCATGCCTGCCCGACCAACAATCAGCGAACATCGTTTTGCAAAAGACAATGTAAAAACTGCTTTATGCAACAAAACTGATGACTTGCTTTCAATTTTGGTTGCAAACATCATTACAGCCGCAGAACAACAAACCATGAACTACTACATGAACATTGCTGGCTTCTATCCAAACGAAATTGGAAGAAAACTTTACAGCGAAATTGCACTGATTGAAGAAGAACACGTCACTCAATATGAAAGTTTGAAAGACCCAAATTGCACATGGCTTGAAAATTGGGTTATGCACGAATATACAGAATGTTATCTATACTTTTCAATGATGAATGATGAAACCGATTCTGACATCAAAAAAATCTATGCCGAGCATTATGAAATGGAAGTCGCTCATTTGAAAACTGCAATATATTTTCTTGAAAAATTGGAAAACAAAGCATTTGCAAGTGTCATCAAATCAGGAGAATTTCCAAAACTGTTGAAATTTGGAGAAAACAAAGAATATGTCAGAAAAGTCATTGAAGAAACTGTTTGGTTGACAGGCCGTGATGATGGCTATGTTGACACGAGAGAGATTGAAAATTGTTGTGACTTTTGCAAATTTCAAGAAATCATCAATGGCAACGGTCAAAACACACCATCTCACATTGTGATTGAAAATCAAATCAAAGTATCAGGCAAAGACTATCGATTTGAAATTGCACCAAACCCAATTCTAGATTTGCAAGACCGAACAAAAGACAGCACAACTGTCGGTAGAGGTTGCAAAAAATAATTTTCAGCACAATAAATTATGATTGCTCTGAACTGACAGCACATGAAGGATAATTTATCTTGAAAGATTTACTTGAATTGCAAGCACATGAAGGTGATTTTATCTTGAATGATTTTCTTGATTTGCCAGCATTCGCACTTGCTCTTTTCTCAAATTGCTTAATTTCTGTCCTTTCTTCTTGAAAATGCAAGCATAAAATTGATACCCTCCAACAACAAACAATAAAACACGCTATACAATTTGATATAGCGTGTTTTTTCTTTCATTCCAACTTTTTTTGTTGTAATGATTTTGTTTTTTGTTATGGTTGTTTTTTAAAATTTATTTTATTTTCGTTGCTTCTTTTTTTGCTTGTTTTTTTCTTTGATTGCTTAAATTTTTCTTTTGTTTCGTTGATTACTTAAATTCTTTTTTTTCGTTTTTATTGTTTTTATTGTTTTTATTGTTTTTTTCAAAAGCAAAAAATCGAAAAAAATTTTACAAAAGTTCAATCGTTTTCGCTGTTGGAAATGAATACAAAAACATTCTTTTCACTTTTTTGCCTGTTCCTTTTTCAAGTGCCATTTTATAAATTTCAAGTTGTTTGCGATATTGTTGCTTCAATTTTTCAGGTTGTTTTGCCGAATTTTTGTAGTCAACAAGCACCAAAGTTTCATCGTCTTCAATCACCAAATCGATGACACCTTGAATCAAAACTTTGTCGTTGATTGTTTGTGTTTCTTCACTACATGAAACTTCCGACATTGGAACATACATTTGAAAAGCCTTTTCACGATGACAAATTTTGTTTGAGGCATATTTGATGAGTGGACTATTCAAACATTTTACAATTTCATCAATGTTGACAAGGTCGACAGCATTTTCTGTGAGTGAGCCATTTTTCACAAGCATGTCTATTGTTTGCAAAATTGAATCAGCAGTTCTTTTTTCAAAATCAACAAACTGCATAATTTTGTGATAGGCAGTTCCTTTTTCAAGAGTCTCTTTATCAAACATCACAACGCCATGTTTGTTTTCCATTTTTTCTTCTGCAAGCCCCGTAACCGATTGCTTTTGTGCAACTTTTGTCGCTGTTTCAAATGGATATTGAAATGCAAAAAGTTCATCAAGTCTTTTTGAAAAGTTTTGGTTGCCTCTGTTGAATTTTGGTGGTTCAATTTCAATTTTGGGAAAAATGTTTTCGCTGGCATTATGTTCAAAATACATTTCAAAATTTTGCAAGTCTAAATCACATGGAAACAAATTTCCAAACTGAACAGCCTGTTTGACATAGTCAAAGAAAGAATTTTCTTCTCCCAAAACTTCTTCTTCCAACTGCGAATCCAAATTTTTGGTAAAATTTTTCGTTCCACAAAGATAGAGCATTTCTTTTGCACGTGTCATCGCAACATAAAACAAACGCATTTCTTCCCTGGCTTCTCTCTTTTGAATTGCAAGTTTTGTTGCAATCAAAGAAATTGTTTCTGCCTTGATTTTGTTTTGATGGTCAAAATGTGACATTCCAATTGTTCCACTTTCAGCGTCAACAAGCAAGTCTCCACTTCTTGAATTTCTGCTGAACGAATTTGCAATGCCCACAACAAAAACTATTGGATATTCAAGCCCTTTGCTTTTGTGAATTGTTTGAAACAAAACCTTGTCTTTGCTTTTTGAAACAACAACGTCGCTTTTTCTTGTTTTCAAAAACTCATATCTGGCAAAAAACTTTTGCAAATTTTCATCACATTCTTTGCCTTTGATTTTGGAAACAAAACTTTCAACAGATTGAAATTTCTCCATTCCGTCAGACATCAATTTCAAATCATAGCCAGTTTCAAAAAGACAAGATTCCATCAATGCCGAAACAGTCTTCATTTGCGATTTCAAAGAAAATTTTTCAAGCAATGCAAGGTTTTCTCTCAATTTTTCAGCAAGTTTATCATCATCTTTTGCTTTTTCTTTTGTGGCTTCAAAAAATGAAACATTTTGTTTTTTCATGCGAATTGTCGCCAAATCATTTTCATCAAGCCCGCCAAAAAACGAAAGCAAATAGCCTGCAAAATTTATGTCATCAAAAGGTTTGTCAATGGCACGCAAAAACATTATCAAATCATTTTCAGGGTTCAACTTTTCTTGTTTGAGATTTTCGCCATCAAATGGAATGTTGTTTGCCTTGAACATCTCAACAATTTTTGCCACTTCGCCGTTTTTTGCACGATATAAAATTGCAATGTCGCCATATTCAACAAGTCTATTCATGCCAGCAATTTTTTTGTGTCCAACAAGTCTTTTGATTTCTTCAACAACAAATTTGGCTTCCAAAAAAGTTCCAATTTCATATTGTTCTTTCGGCTTGTGCATCGACAAATTGTAAACATCTTCAATTTCCACGCTTTTTTTGGTCATTTTGTTTTCAAAAATGTGAATTTGAACATTGTCAGTTGGTGCAACTTTTGTTGTTTCAAATCGTGCTTCTTTTTTGTAGTCAACGCCACAACTTTCTTTTGTCATCACCACATCAAAAATGCAGTTTACAAATGCCAAAATGTCATCATTGCTTCGCCAATTTCGATTGAGCAAAACATTTTTTCCAAGTCCTTGGTCATATTTTTCTGCTCTATTCAAAAAATTGCTTGGGTCAGCCATTCTGAAACCATAGATGCTTTGCTTGACATCGCCAACCATAAAAGCATTGTTTTCACCCAAAACCTGTTTTATGATGAATTCTTGAACTGGGTTTATGTCTTGATATTCATCAACAAAAACATAGTCATACATTTTTGAAATTTCATCTTTGTTTTCACCTTTCAACACATCAACTGCCAAATGTTCAATGTCGTTGAAAGTGAATTTTTCTTCTTTTGCCATAAGTCCACGCAAAGTTTTTGCAAACAATCGAGTTGCTTCTACGATTTTTGAAAAATACTCTGCATTTTGTTTGTGTGCTTTTTCAAAAAATTTGAAGTCTGCAAATTTTGCCACAATTTCAGAATTTACAAACTTTTTGAATTTGTCATTCAAATTTTTTGCTTTTTCTGCAAGCACTGGGTCAGCATTTTTTCCATCTCTGCCAATAGTTGCAAATGCAGGCAAATTGGCAACTGTTTTGCAAGCATTTTCCAAAGTTTCAACACGCAAAAAATCATCACAAATCTCTACATCAAAATTCATAGATTTTGCTCGTTTTTCTTGCCCTGCATTTTGCAATTTGGTTGTCATGACAAACAATTTTTCTTTCCATTTCGCAAATGAAATTTTCAAATTTTTCAAAACCAATTTGGCAAACTTGCTTTTTTCAAGGTCGCCAAATGCTTCTTGCAAATCATTCAAAAACGCATTTTCATCAGACTGAACCGATGCAATTTCAAACAATTTGACAATGGTTTCCAAAACGCCTTGTTCATCTCTTTTTGCTCCAAACATAGAAATCAATTTGTCAAACTGCACATCATTTTTTTTGTCAAAATTATCCAAAACAATTTTCATTGTTTTTTCCATAAACATTTTTGATTCAGAATCATCAACAACACTTGCCGATGGAGAAACCCCAAGTTCTTCAAAATTTTGTTTGACCAAGTCCAAGCAAAAACTGTCTAGTGTTCCAATTTTTGAAAATGGCAACGATTCAACACATTCAGCATAAAACTTTCTTTCTTCTTCATTTGCATCAACCATTTTTTGCACTGCTTGTGCAGTGATTTTTTGTCTTAGTTCCAAGCCTGCTGAATTGTTGAAAACCAAAATCAAAATTCTTTCAATTGGAACGCCACTTGCAACCAATCGCATGACTCTTTCAAGCATAACAGTTGTTTTTCCACTTCCAGCCCCTGCCGAAACCAAAACATTTCCTTTGGTTTCAATCGCTTCAAGTTGCTTTTCTGTCCAATTTTGATTTCCCATTTTCTCTCCGTAATTTTTGTGTCAAAAACATTTTTTCAATAACTTTTCAATTTGATTTTTCCAAATCAAATTTCATCATCAATTTCTTCTTGCTCACAATCGCTGTTGTTGTGAAGTTGGTCAAACTCAATCAAATTGTCAACTGAAACTGAATAGAACTCTCTTTCATTTTGTCCCTTGTGTTTGCAAATGTCTGAGTAGTCACAAAATTCACAACTTCCCTTTGTTGGGCTTGCCAAAATCATTCCTTCATCAATTTGCTTCAATCCCTCTTTTGCCGTTTTTTCAGCAGTTTTCATCAAAACTTCAAAGCCTTGCTCCGAAATTGCCGAACTTGAAGAATTCAATTCGCCATTTTTTTTGACAGTGAGTGGCAGAATGCTGTTTGAAGGACATTCAAAAAATTCACTGTCCAAACTCTCCACAACAAATCGGTCAGCAAGCGTTTGCCCTGCAAGTTCATAATGATTTTTTTCATCATTTTTTGTATAGGACGAATAGATTGGCAAATAGTAGGCGCCAACGCCTTGCATGTCAAAATTGTTTTTCAATGCAAGCATATAGATGTAAAGTTGCAGTTTTTCACCAAAGTAAACCGATTTTGCGTCCAAGTGAACACTCTTGAAAGATTTGTAGTCATAGATGACAAATTTGTTTTCAAATTTGTCAACACGGTCAATTTTGCCAATCAAACAAAATTTTCTATCTCCAATTTCAATTTCCAAAGGTTTCAATTTTGCTTCAAACATCTCATCATTTTTGTGTTTTTCAAACTCAACTTCATCAAATTCCGTTGAAAATTCACCTTCCAAAACAAAAGGTTTAAATTTTGATTTTTTTTGAATTGCAAACAAATCTTGTGCAACTTTTTGCGATTCTTCACGAAGTCTTCTGAAAATACCTTTTGAATCACTTGAACTTGCCAACATCTTGAACCTGTCTTCCGAAACAATTTCATCAAAAATTTTGCCAACCAATTCAGCAATTTTGCTCTCATCTTCAATTTTCAATTTGAAAAACTTTTCTAAAACACCATGCAAAATTGTTCCAAGTTCCGAAGTCAAAACTTTTGCTTCTTCAACTTTTTTCAGTTTTAAGCCATAGCAAAAATAATATTGATATGGGCATCGATAAAACTTTTCAAGTCTACTTACACTTGTTTTTGAAATTTCTTGCTTTTCATTTCCAACAAAAATTTCAGGTGCAATTTTTTCCACCTTTTTATAGATGTTTTCAATCAATTTTTTTTGACTATCTTCAATTTTTTCATATGCAACATCATAGGCATTCATCATTGATGGCTCAATCGAACCTCCAATGACATTTGAAAGAATTTCAGCAAAACATGCTTTTTTGGTAGCAAATCTAAAAGAAAGTTCATTTTGGTTTTTCTCAAAATTTTCTCTTTCCAAAAACCATTGTTGTTCTTCAACATTTTGAATTTGAATTTTGTCATTCAGTTGTTCATCATCACAAATCAAATCTTGCAGTTGCGAAATGAAATAGGCAGGTTTTTGTTCAACACCATTGTTGTCAAACTCCGAGAATGAAACAAACAATTTTTTTGTTGGTTTTGTCAGCAAATCAACAATTTGAAACATTGCTGTCAAATTTTTTTGCCTTGTTGATGGAAAAATTGAAACTTCAAATTTTCTCAATTCTTGTTCATCTTTTACAGTGACAAAAAGTCCACCTTGCCCGAGTTTTGGCATTTTTCCTTCTTGACTTCCTGCAACAAACAAAGAATCAATGCCCCAAAAACGGCTGTCATTTGCATCACCAACAAAAACGCTGTCCAAATACAATGGTAGCAAAGCAATTTTTTGAGATTCGAGCATTGATTTCAAAAGTTCACTGAAATGTGAAAGTTGAAAACTTGTTCCATCAAAAATTTGAGTGATTTCTTCAAAAATTGAATTTAGTTTTTTGTCTGACTGTTCCAAACATTTTTTATAAAACTCATCAGTTTCGGCAATTTTTTGTTCAAAGTTCAAAGCCTCAACCTTGACAGCATTCAACAGTTTTTCAATTCGCAAAACAAATTCTTCTGCTGAAAGTTCATCAGTCATGACCAAACTCAAAAGGGCAACCATTTTTTCTCTTGTCTTTTCGGCTTCAATTTTTGCCCAATGTTCAAAAACAAAAGGTTCTAAAAATCTTGAAAAATCAATGTTCATTGCCTCGACATAAATTTCAAATGCAGAAACATCGCCACCAAAACAAGCATTTTTGACAAACGCCAAAACTGCCGACTTTTCAAAATGAGATGTTGCAACTTCCATTGCCGAGCACAAAAATTTTGCCTTGTAGTAGGACGCAAGTGATTCTTGTTTGTCAATGAAAAACGGAATCTCATATCTTCTGAAAACGGCTTTGACAATTTCTTCATATCCCGAATCATCAGGAACTGAAATTCCAAAATCGGAATAGCGTTTGCCATCTTCAACAACCATTTTTTTGATTTTTATGGCAATTTGTTTAACTTCATTTTCTATGTTTTTGCTTTTGAAAATTTCGACCTTGCCGTTTCCAAAAACTTTTTGTGGCAATTCATAACTGTATAGCCAATCCGAAATTTCTGCAAATGGCGACTGCAATTTTTCAAAAACACGCAATTCTTCAACATTTTCGCCTGCAATTTCTCGCATTTTCTTTTCTAGGTGATTTGGAAATATTCTTGCATTTTGATTTGCTTTTGCACAAACAAGACCAACTGTCAGCGAATGTGAAAAATTTTCTAGTTGTTTCAAAATTGCAAGTTCAGGTGCTTTGAAATCAAAAAAGTTGGCAACATAAAAATCTTTTGTCCAAAAATTTGAAATGCTTTTTGCCACTTCATTTGAGTTTTCTTCCAAAAATTCTGCAAGTTTTTCAAGCCGAGTTGATGAGTCCGTAAATTTTTTTTCAAGTTCTTCAAGATATTTTTCAAAAATGAAAGCAGTGTCCAAAAGTTTTCTCGAAACGCTTCCAGACATACATTTTGCAACTTCTCTCAATTTTTGTGGCGTAATTCCACTGTTTCTGATTGCTGTCAACGAAGCATACAATTCATTTGTGAAGCCTTTTGTGTTGACCGATTTTTTGTAGTGAACAAAACTGTCTTTATATTTTTCAACAACATATGAAAGCATTGCCACCGACCCCTCAGGAGTCAAGCATTTTTTGATTTGTCCTTCAAGCACTTTTTGCGCCAAACGAGTGAACGAAACAATTTCAATGTTGAAAGTTGCTTCAATTCCAAGTTTTTCAAGCACAAGTTTTTCGGCATTCATAGAAAAACGGTCTGGAACAATCAAAACATGTTCCCCACCATTTTCAAGACGCTTTTTCATTTCATTGAGAGTGCCATCAAACACGGCATTCATTGTGTTTCCCAAAATCAATTTCATGTTTATGATTTTAGCATTATGCACCCCACAATGCAAGGCGATTTATTGGACAACAAAAAATATTATATTCAAAATGTATCAATATAATAATGTCAAAATTGAGAAAATAAGTTTTAAAATTTGAAATTGTTGCAAAACTTGACTATATGATGTGCCGAATTGCAAAAACACAATTTTTTTGTTGTAAAAAACAAGGTTTGTATGTTATAATTAGAAAACTTGCGAGGTAACCATGAAAAAAACTAAATTCGTATTGATGATATTGGTGATTGCAGTTGTAACAATTCTTGCAACTTCACTCACTGCTTGCACCACTGCATCTGCACAAGGGCTTTTGGGCAACTTCTTCAACGACTATGAAGAATACACCTATCTTGTCGAAGACAAAACCGACAAAGACAACATCCAAAAAGGAAGTTATAAAGTAACTTTGGAAAAAGTTGCAAAAGATGAAAATGTTTCATTGTCATCAAACTTGACTTTCACAAAAGTTGATGCAGGAACTCTTGCAACTTCAATTTTTGATTTGAACGGAACAACCATTGAAACCAAAAGTTTCTATCAAACTTCTGGTAGCACAGGCTTTATGTCACCAATGGGAAGTGTGAAAATCACAACTTCAAATGGAACAACAAAAACTGTGACTCAAAAATACAATGGCGCAACTGTTGAATTCAGCATTGAAGAAACAGGAAAAGAAAAAGTGACTGGTTCAATCACAAATTCTACACCATGTTTTGACAACACACAAATTTACACTTTGGCTCGTTCTTCATCATCATTTGCAAACGGAAGTTTCAACATTGCATTTTCAACAGCAATTCCAGAAGAAAAAACTTCTGCAAAACTGTCAATCGCAATTGCTGGACAAGCCACTTCAATGGCTCCTGAAAATGTCGAACTTGACAGCAAACTCAAAGCAATTTTTGATGTTGATGCCAATGAAGATGGAAAAGCAGATGGAATTCCATCATTCATCACGACCTTTTCAAGAAGCACAGCCGTCAATGGTGGAATCAGTTACTACATGAACTATGCAAAATCACCAATCAAAATTAACAATGTTTCTTTGAAAAATGTTTTGCTCAGTTTTGTTGAAAACAATTTGTCCTACACATTGTATAAAATCAACGTCATCAAGTAGTTTCTTTTCATAAAATAAATCATAAAACAAACGAAAAAGCCGATTTCAACAAATCGACTTTTTCTTTTCCCTTATCATATTCTCCCCAAAAAAATGAAGGAAACTTTTTTAGATTTTGATTTTTCAAAAAATTTGTTTGTTCATTCAAATGTTTGCACTTTCCAAATTTGTGATTTTTCCATCTTGAATTTCAAATTTGATTTTCTTTGCAACCAACATTCCATTTTCGTTCACCAAAACTGCAACATTTTTCAAATCTATTTCATCTTTTGGAAACTCTACACTTTCAAAAGTTCCCAAATATTCTGATATATCCTCTGCCGAAATTTCTCCAACAAGGCATTCATTGGCTTTTTGAAAATCTTGAACTTCAATCGCTTCCAAAAACAAATATGGCAACAATTCATCACGATAGGCTCTGTTGTTTTCATATTCAAAGTCAATTGATTTCAACTTCATCTCTCTTGTCAAATTGTCAAAAACATATGATGTTTTTTTCACTCTCCCAATCATGTCCAACAATTTTTCTCGAACAACAAATTGTCCTTCAAAAAATTCTATTTCATCAGCAATAGTTTTAAAAAGCAAATTTATTTTGTCATCAACCAAAGCAACAATCAACAACTTTTGTTTTTCACCTTCGGCAAGCATCGAAACAAGCACGCCAGTTGACAATGTAACGACATTCAAACTTGGGTTTTCAAAATGCTCTTCAAAGTCTAGGTGCAAACTGTTTCTGTCACTTTCAATGATGAAATGTGAAATGATGTCCTCAGTAAAGCCTGTCCAATATTTTCTTCCTTGATATGAAAAATTTTGCTCCTCAACAATTTGTGTTTGCATTTTTTCATTTTGCAATTCTTTTGCAAATGACAGTTCATAATAGGCATCATTCCATTTTGTCACCGAAATTTTGCCATCAAATTGTGGTTTTAGAGTGTTAACCCTTACACTTTGTGGCAGTCTTTTTCCACCAATAGGAAAAGAAGACAGCAAATGTTCTTTTCCATCCTCTTCAAATTGAAATGAGTGTGTTTTCATCACTCCATCAAACAAAATATATTCATCGTTTTGACAATTGACAAAGAAACTTCTGTTCATAAAAATATTATATTCCCACCTTGTAAATTTATTCCATTTCATGCTTGTTTCAAGTCTTTTGCAAATGCTATGACAAAACTCAATCGAAAACTTTTGAATTTGCGCATGCAGTTTCTTTTTTTGATTCATCTTCAAGCAATGGCTTTCTTTGAATTTCTTTTTTTTGCACTTGCGACTGCCTGATTTCACCTTGCAACTGCTTGAACAAATCAATCATTTCACCTTCATTTGCTGACAACCTCTCAACTTCACTTTTGAATTGTTGTTCAATCGGATTCATTGTTGATGTGTTGGACAACGAAAAATCTCGTGCCAAGGCTTTTTCCAGTTCGATTGAAGTGGAAGTCACAACACTTTCCATGTTCAAAGCATCTTTGGCAAAATGATAGCGTTCTTTCAATTCTTCATAGGCATTTGTCCACTTGGCTTGAAACAATTTCAAACGCTCAATTTCCAACGCATATTGCACTTTCAAATCAGTTGTCAACTGTTCGGCTTTTGCTTTTGCCATTGTGGTTTCTTCGTTGATGCGAGCCTCTTTTTCTTGAAACCCAAAAATTTCATTTTTCAATTCAAAATTTTGTTTTTTGAGTTCAACAATTTCCGATTGCAAGTCCAAAATCGCTCGTGACTTTTTGTTTTCTTCATTTTTCAAAAAGTCATCGACCTCATTCACATCATATCCACGAATTGCTGTTGAAAATCTGCCAATAGTTCTTGTCAATTTTGTTCCCATTTTCACCTCAAAAAAAAGACACCTCATATGGTTTCTTAAATTATATAACCAATGAAATGTCTTGTGTAAAAATCAAAAAGTCTATTTTTGTCGAGATTTAGTTTTTTCTAAATTGAAATGATATTTTTTGTTTATGAAACAATTTTGTTGCAAAACATCAATGATTGCAATGCGATTTAGTTCAAAAATCTTCTCACTTTGCGAAACTGCTTTTATAAAAAATTATTTTTTTCTTTGCTACTCTGTTTATATAACAATGCTCTATACAATGCAACTCACTTTATCTGCAATGCTATTTACAATACAACTCAGTTCTAGCACCAATAAAAATTGTAAAACTGTATTGCAACAAAATCATTTTGTTGCAATACAGTTTTGTTTCAAATTTGTTGCGAACCTTTTTCTATCAGAAATGACTTAGTCTTAACATAAAAAACTAGGAGTCGAGTTCCATTTTTGTTTTTGTTTTTTTATCTTCGTCCAAATGCAAAAGGTGTTTTTGAATTTCCAATGCTTTTATGTTTGATTTTTCAAGTCTTTGCTTTGAAAGTTCATCACTGCCTCTTGTTTTGTCAATGTTTCTCACAACAATCACATTGTCAAGTTGTGGCAAATCGCTTTTGGCACCTCTTTGAACGGCACTGATTGCAAATTCAGGGTTCTTTTTGAGATAAAAATTTCTCCAAACAATATAGCCAATTCCTGCAACAGATGCTATGACAAAAAATGCCCAACATACAGGTTGTGTGATTGGTTTTGCATCCAAACGCAAAAACTCCATACAAGCACGAACAAGGCAATACCATGCGACATAGAAAAAGCCCAAAATTCCAGGATATTTTTTGTTTTTCTTCCAAACATAATATGAGAAAACAACAGCAAAGAAATTCAAAAATGACTCATAGAAGAATGTTGCAGCATGCCAACCTGAACCACCACATGTGCAAATTTTCACATATTCTCCCGTCGCAACCAAGTGGTCGCAATGTTCAATGAAAACAGCAAATGGAAAGAACTGCAAATTGGTGTTTGCGATTGGAATTCCATAGGCCTCTTGGTTGACAAAATTGCCCCAACGACCAATGACTTGTCCAAGCAACAAAACTGGAATTACCAAATCAAACAACTGTCCAATGTTGACTTGTTTTTTGTGTCTTGCCCAGAAAATGATGCCACCAAGCACTCCACCAACAACGCCACCCAAAATGGTGATTCCACCATCCCAAATTGCAATCGCCCTCACAAAGTCATCCCATGAATTCCATGGAAAATATTGTGCTGGGCTTGAAACGACATAAAAAAATCGTGCAAAAATGACTGCCAACGGAATTATCCACAAAAACAATTCCAAAGAATCATCTTTTGTAAGTCCAATTCGTTTGCCTTGGAACATAATGTAAATCAACCCAACAATCATTGCTGATGTCAAAATGAGTCCATACCACTGAACTTCCAAATTTCCAATTTTGAATGCAACAGTAACATCTTTTGAAGCACGACAAATCAAATCTAACATACACCCTCCAAAGTTGCAATTTTTGTTGCACCTGCTTTTCTGACAAAAAGTTTTATCACATTTCTTTCGCCAAAAACATTTTTCATTGCACTTTCATAGTCATTGGCTTTCGCTTTTTCAACAAAAGCAATGATAGTTCCAGCAAAACCACCACCATGAACTCTGACAGCCTTTACACCTTCAATTCTTCTTGAAATTTCAATTCCAAGTGGAATCATTTGATTGATGTCACTTGGTGTATAAAGATTTTGCAACAATGCACCACTGCTTTTCCCAGATTGGTTCACAATTTCAAAAAAACTTTTTTCATCTTTGTTGCAAAGTGAAACGACTGCATTTTCAACTCTTTGATTTTCTTCAAAAAAGTGAATTGCACGCAAAATTGCACGACCATTGATGTTTTTTTTCAAACTCGCCAAATTTTGCATAAATTGAACTTGGTCAACATCTCTCAAACAATCTTTTCCAAAAAACTTTGCCGTCATTTTCATTTCGTTCAAAATTCCAGCATAGTCAGACACCAAGTCACTGTGGTCGCCACCTGTTGCAACAACAAAAATGCAAACATCATCAAATTTCCACTCACAAGGAACAATTTGTGGGTTTTCTTGGTCATGAAAATCAATTTCGTTGATTCCACCTTGGGCTATCGCCATTTGGTCCATAAGTCCACAAGGCTTTCCAAAGTGAACATTTTCAGCATACTTTGATGCCTTTGCCTTTTCAATTTTTGAAACTGAGCCATTGTTGAAATAGTCATTGAAAATTTCAGCAATCAAAACTTCAAAAGCACTTGATGAAGAAACACCTGCACCATTTGGAACATTTGATTGAAGTGTTGCAACAAAGCCACCAATTTTGAAGCCTTTTTTGACAAACCAATCAGCAACTCCACGCACCAAAGCACTTGAAGTTCCTTTTTCATTTTCGTTAGGTTCAAGTTTCTTCAAATCAACAACAATAGGTTTGTAGCCAACAGAGTTGATTTCAACTTTCATATCATCGGTTTTTGAAACTGATGACAACACATCACATGACACTGCCGAAGTCAAAACTTTGCCACCATTGTGGTCAGTGTGATTTCCAATGATTTCAATTCGTCCAGATGATGAAAACAAGTCAATCTGATTTTGTTTTCCAAACTTTTTTTGATGCAATGCTACAATTGATTTTGCTCTTTCAACAGCATTTTGAGCGTCGTCACCATAAACCTCTTCAATCAATTTTTGTTTTGCAATTTCAAATTTATTGTCGAAGTTTTCAGAAGTTGTTGTCATTTTTCCCTCGCTTGTGTATAATATAGTTATACTTTCACTAGATTATATCATACTTAAATGCATTTGCAAATAATTTTTATTGAGGTTCATATGCCAAGAAAATCTTATGTAGAAATTGCCGCAGAAAATATTGAGGCACTTCTTCTTCACGCACAATCAAAACTTTCATTAGACTATGATGATGTTCGTTTTGTAAGAAATCAATTGCTTGATTTGTTCAAATTGCAAATTCCAGCAACTTATGCTCCAAAAAATCTAGACTATCAAACTGCCCTTGACGATTTGGTTGCCTATGCAATTCGTGAAAAAATGATTGCAAAAGAAGATTGGTTGTTGTTTGAAACAAAAATCATGGGACTTTTGACACCAATGCCATCAAAAGTCATTGAAACTTTTGACAATTTGGTTGCTTGTCAAGGTGTTGAATCAGCGACAAAATGGCTGAATGAATTTTCAGAAAACACAAACTACATCAGAAGACAAGACATTGACAAAAACTTGAAATGGAATTTTGAAGGTTCAAAAGGAAAAATCAAAGTCACCATCAATTTGTCAAAGCCTGAAAAAGACCCAAAAGATGTAGAAAGGGCAAGAAAAGCAAACTCGGGCTATCCAAAATGTTTGCTATGCCCCGAAAACATTGGCTTTGCAGGTGATGCAGGTCACCCAGCACGTCAAACTTTGAGATACATTCCAATTTTTTTGGATGATGAAAAGTGGTTTGTCCAATACAGCCCATTTGTCTATTTTGAAAACCATGTGATTGCTTTCAACGAACAACACACTCCAATGTGTTTTTCAGAAAAAACATTCAAAAGAATGCTAGATTTTGTTGAACTTTTCCCACATTTTTTCATTGGGTCAAATTCACCACTCCCAATTGTTGGAGGTTCAATTTTGGCACACGACCACTATCAAGGTGGTTCAAAAGTTTTGCCTGTTTTCACAACAAAACCACGAGAATTCTACAACATTTCAGGAATTCCAGAAGTTAGTGCTTCAATTCCAACTTGGTACAACTCAATCATCAGACTTTCTTCAAAGAATCGTGAAGAACTTTTGAAAGCAGTTGAAAAAGTTAGATTGGCTTGGGAAAACTATAATGATGAAAGTGTAAACATTTTGTCATCAACAACTGATGAAAAAGGAAATGTCACACCTCATTCCACAATCACACCAATTTGCCGTATGGAAGAAGATGAATACATTTTCGATTTGATTTTGAGAAACAATCGCACCGATGAAAAACATCCTTTTGGCATTTTCCACCCAAGCGAAGACATGCACAACATCAAAAAAGAATCAATTGGAATCATCGAAGCACTTGGACTTTTCATCTTGCCAGGAAGATTAAAGTCAGAATGCGATG
>CAYPVP010000019.1:0-20994 GCA_964414205.1 uncultured Bacteroidaceae bacterium
ATTTTCAAAAAAATGAAAATATGCAAAGTTGCAAACTTCATTTTAAAGTTTCTGACAATGAGGTGAAAAAATGATTGGAAAAGAAGAATATCAAGAATTGGTTAAAAAATCAGCACCAAAAACAAAAAATTGCAGAACATTGTTTACTGCATTTTTGGTGGGTGGGCTGATTTGTGTGATAGGACAGGGAATTGGAGATATTTTGAAATTGACAATAAACAACATCACAGACAAAGATGTTGCTTCGGCAACATCAATAATTTTGATTTTTTTGGGTTCGTTTTTGACTGGAATTGGAGTTTATGACAAGATTGGACATTTTGCAGGTGCAGGGTCAATTGTTCCAATCACTGGGTTTGCAAATTCAATCGTTTCACCTGCTATGGAATTCAATCGAGAAGGTATAGTTTTTGGTGTTTGTTCAAAAATGTTCACCATTGCTGGTCCTATCATTGTTTTTGGCGTCGTCAGTTCGGTTTTGATTGGCGTTGTTGCATTGATTGTGGGGAGCATATGAAAATTGGAAACAGAAGTTTAGAGTTTGGGAAAGGTGTTTATGTTCTTGATGGTTACACGATTGTTGGTCCAAAAGAAAAAGAATCAAATTTTGGTCAATTTTTTGACAAAGTTTTAAAAAGTGATTTGTGGGGCGAAAAAAGTTATGAAAAAGCAGAGTGTAAAATGCACACTCAGGCAATCAGTGGTGCGCTGGCAAAAACAAATTTGAAACCATCAGATGTTGACTGTTTGTTGTCGGGAGATTTGCTCAATGAAATTTCAGCATCAAATTTGGCTGCAAGAAGTTTTCCGTGTGGATTTTTGGGGCTGTATAATGCGTGTTCCACATTTGGTGAGTCGTTGTTGCTTGGGTCGTTGCTGATTGACTCGGAAAATGCAAAAATTGTTGCTTGCTCAACAAGTAGTCATTTTTCATCTGCTGAAAGGCAATATAGATTTCCTCTTGAACTTGGAAATCAGCGTCCACCAACATCTCAATGGACGGTAACAGGGGCAGGATGCACAATCTTGACATCTGAAAATCCGAAAAAGTGTGTTGAAACGGTTGTAAACAAAGTAAAATGCACGGAAATTTGTCGAAATGGTGAAACTTTGGGGCGTTTTGTATATGCGAAACAAAAAAATCAAGTATCAGAAAGTGAATTCTCAAAAAAATATAAATATTCTGTGGCTGTAAAATGTGCAACCATTGGGCGAGTCATTGATTTGGGGATGGATGATGAATCAAACATGGGTGCAGCGATGGCTCCTGCTGCTGCTGACACAATATTGACTCATTTCAACGATTTTGGACGCACTCCTGATGACTATGATTTGATTGTAACTGGCGATTTGGGAAAGTATGGAAAAAAATTGTTGCAAACTTTGCTGATGAAAGAGGGATATATTTTGAGAGATGAAAAATATCAAGATTGTGGCGCTGAAATTTTCACTGAAAAACAACATGCAATTCAAGGTGGTTCAGGTGCAGGTTGTTCAAATGTGGTTTTCAATTCCTATTTTTTGAAGCAAATGTTTGATGGTGATTTGCATAGAATTTTGTTTGTTCCGACTGGTGCATTGCTCAACAAAGACACACCTTTGCAAAAAGAAACAATTCCGTCAATAGCACATGCAGTGGTTTTTGAATCTTTGAATGATGATTGGCAGTTTGAGAAAAAATGAAATATTAGAAGAAATGTTGGCAAAAGAATGGAAAGTATTATATAAAAGTAAAAATAGTATAATACAAAAGTTGAAATTATATAATACTTTGATATGTTTTGTTGAATTTGGAGAGTTTATGGGAATATTTTTGATGTATTTGAAAGTGTTTGCAGTGGGTGGAACAGTTTGCTTTGTTGGGCAAATTCTTATAAATCAAACCAAAATGACATCGGGAAGAATTTTGGTTACTTTTATGCTATTGGGAGTGTTGTTGGAAGTTGTTGGCGTTTTTGACGCAATAAAAGATTTTGCAGGCGCAGGAATCACAGTTCCAATTGTTGGGTTTGGCAGTAATTTGGCAAAAGGTGCAATGGAAGGAGCAAAAAGAGGAATTCTTGGTGCTGTTTCTGGTGGAATGGAAGCCGTTGCAGGTGGCTTGTCGGCTGCAATTATATTTGGTTTTCTTTTTGCATTGTTGTTTAAATCAAAAACCAAAAAGATGTAATTCAAATTTTTTTCAATCTATTTGATGTTATAGTTACAGTTTTTTTGAATAATTTGCGTGATTATAAAAATTTTGTTTCAATATTGTTGATATATGTTGACGTTTGATTATATATGATAATGATGTAACCAATTATACTTGACCCATATTTGCAGATATGTGGTCATTTTTTTTGTTTTTTTATTATAATTTCAACTACTTTCTCATTTGTTGACTTCATTTCTAAATTAATTTTTTAATTTTCTAAACAAAATAAATAATGCAATTTATATTTAATTTGTCTAGATTCACGACATGTGATGATCTAACTTAATTGTTGCAAAACTATGATTCCACGACATGTGATGATCTAACTTAATTGTTGCAAAACTATGATTCCATGACATGCGATGATGCAACTGATATGTTGCAAAACTATGATTCCATGACATGCGACGATGCAACTTATTAGTTGCAAAATTATGAGTCCATCATATGTGTGATTGTCCACTCTACATAATTTTGTAGGGTGTTTTTCTTTTCCAAATTTTCCTTCTAAATTCTGCTGTTTACTAAATTCTGCTGTGTATATTTTTTTGGCGTTTGTGAATGTTGATTCCTTAAATTTATTATCAAATTTTTCAACAAATAGAGATTAGTTGTTATTTATGTTCCTTTTTGTTTTTTTCTTTCATATATTGGTAGCATGAAAACATCTATTAAAGAAAAATCTTACGCTTTTAGACATTTTGGAAAAACCAAAATTTTTAGAATTTTGATTGTGTTTTCATTGGTTTTGTTGGTATTTGTTGTTTCAACTGTATATTTTCGCAAAAATGTAGTTCCTGTTGTTATGGATTCAAGCATTTCAAAAGTTAGGGCTGTTGGCACAAATGCAATAAACTCCGCAGCCACTTCTGTTTTGAACGCAAAAATTACCTATGATGATTTGTTTAGTATTGTTCAAGACAAAAACGGCGATATAGTCATGATAAAAGCCAATTCTCCAAGCATAAATTCTATCGCAAGGCAAATTGCAAACCTTGCACAAGCAAATTTGGATGCTTTGGACACGGAAGAAATCAGCATTGCCTTTGGAACTTTCACAGGTTTGGCATTGTTGACAGGCTTAGGTCCACAAGTTTCAATCAAAATCACGCCGATTGGTTCAGCAAATTGTGACTTCGTTTCAGAATTTATTTCTTCGGGAATCAATCAAACACTACACAAAATCTATATAAATGTGTTTTCAGACATCTCAATTATCACTCCATTGGATGAAGCATCGGTTTCAGTGAAAGCCGAAATTTTGGTTTGCGAAAATGTTATTGTTGGAAAAGTTCCTGACACCTACGGAAACATGAGTCCTAGCGATAGTTTCTTTGATTTGTTGCCGAATTAACATTGAAAAATTTGTTTAGAAATTAAAAACTTGATATTGACAAAACTTAATTTTACAATACTTATTATTGACAAAATTTGAGAGTCGAATTTGATATTTGGCTTCATTTGAGTTTTTTTGTTTTGATTTGATTTTATTAATTTATTTAATGATAAAAACGAACAATTTTGATTTGAATTAGATTTTAAATTGTTGATGTTTAAATTTTGTTAAAATTTGAAAAACTTATGTGTTAAAATGGCAAAAACCGATTTGAAAACATTGACTAAAAAGTTTTTATTTGCTAAAATTAAAGAAAATTATAAAGACGATGAAAGAGAGAGTAGACTTTTAGAGCATTTTTGAGAGAATGACGCCTTGGTTGCGAGCGTCAAAGTGTTTGAAAGTTGAAGTTCACTCGGGAGTTGCTTGGCAGAACGGCAGAATTGCTCATTAGGTCAAGTCGGGAAAGCCCGTCATAGCAGAAACAAGACGCAAGATTTGTTTGCGTGAAAATAGGTGGTACCGCGACTTTATTCGCCCTATGTGCATTTTGTGCATGGCGAATTTTTTTTTGAATTGACAACAAATTTTCTGTTTGACATAGGAGAACAAAAATGAAAGAAACAATTGAAATTATCAAGAACAATGCTGTTGAAGCAGTTGGCATGGCAACAAACACAAAAGAATTGTTTGATGTTCGTGTTCGTTTTCTTGGAAAAAATGGTGAAATGACTGCCGTTATGAAACAGATGGGCAAAGTTCCCAAAGAGGAAAAACCTGCTTTTGGAAAATTGGTGAATGAAGTCAGAGTCTCGATTGAGAACATGCTTTCAGAAAAAGAAACAATTTTGAAAGAAGAAGAAAAGATTGTGAGAATGAAAGCAGAAGAAATTGATGTCACAATGCCTGCGCCAAAAGTTGAAGAAATTGGTGCTGTTCACCCAATCACGCAAATCAAAAATCAAATTGTAGAATGTTTTACTGGATTTGGCTTTTCTGTTGCAGAAGGCCCTGAAATTGAAACCGACATTTTCAATTTCCAACTTTTGAATGTGCCAAAAGACCACCCAGCAAGAGATATGCAAGACACTTTCTATGTCAATGACAACTTTGTTTTGAGAACTCACACTTCTCCTATGCAAGCAAGAATCATGCAATCACAACAACCTCCAATTCGTGTTGTCATTCCTGGAAAGGTTTATAGAAGTGATGATGATGCTTCTCACAGCCCAATTTTTCACCAAGTTGAAGGACTTGCCATTGGCGAAAAAATCACACTTGGAGATTTGCAAGGGCTTTTGACTGCATTTGCAGAAAAAATGTTTGGTGATGAGGCAAAAGTTCGTTTCAGACCAAGTTATTTCCCTTTCACAGAGCCTAGTGTTGAAGTTGACATCAGTTGCACAATTTGTCATGGCAAAGGTTGCCGTTGCTGTAAAGGTTCGGGCTGGATTGAAGTTTTGGGCGCTGGCATTGTCAACCCTGCCGTTTTGGAAATGAGTGGAATTGACAGCAAAAAATATTCTGGTTTTGCATTTGGAATTGGTGTTGAACGAATTGCAATGCTCAAACTCGGAGTTCCAAACATCAAATATTTCTATGAAAACGACATTCGTTTTTTGAAACAATTTGCAAAGTAGAATATAAATTAAGGAGATAAGAAATGAAAGCACCAATTAGTTGGCTAAAAGACTTTGTCGAAATCGATGTCAAACCTGAAACACTTGCAAAAAAACTTGTTTCAATTGGGTTTGAGGTTGAAGAAATTATATATCAAAACAAAACAGCATCAAAAGTTGTTGTTTCAAAAATTTTGGGAGTTGAAAAACATCCAAACGCTGACAAACTTTCTGTTTGCAAAGTTGACATTGGAGAAAAAACAATTCAAATTGTCACAAATGCAAAAATGACAGTTGGCGAACTTGTTCCAGTTTCTCTTGACGGTGCAATTTTGGCAACAGGACAAAAAATCAATTCAGGTGAACTTCGTGGAGTTCATTCTGATGGCATGTTTTGTGGTGGAGAAGAACTTGGACTTTCTGATATTGAATATCTAGGCGCATCAAACAATGATGTTTTGCGTTTGAATGGTGAACTTCAAATTGGACAAAATATCTATGATGCAATTGGCTATGATGATGTCATTTTGGATGTTTCAATCACTGCAAATCGTCCTGATTGCAACGGAATTTTCAATCTTGCAAAAGAAGTTGCTGTTGTGTTGAAAAAGAATTGGAAATTTCCAAACTTACAATTTCAATCAAATGGTGGAAACATTAGCGATGAAATTTCAGTTGAAGTGAAAAATCAAAGCCTTTGTCCAAGATATATGGCAGGTGGAGTCAAAAATGTTCGACTTGCTGAATCTCCAAAGTTGATACAAAAGCGTTTGAAAGCAGTTGGAATTAGACCAATCAACAACATTGTTGACATCACCAACTACATTTTGATTGAACTTGGTCAGCCAATGCATGCTTTTGACAAGAGAGAACTTTCGGAAAACAAAATTGTTGTTCGCAACGCAAACGATGGCGAAGAAATTGTGTCTTTGGATGGCAAAAACAATGTTTTGAACAACTCTATGTTGGTGATTTGTGACAACCAAAAACCTGTTGCTATTGCTGGAATTATGGGTGGTGAAAACAGTGGAATCAAAGACGATACAACAGAAATTGTTTTTGAATCGGCAAGATTTGCTCGTGATAGCGTCAGAAGAACATCAAAAACTTTAAATTTGCGTTCAGATTCATCATCTAGATTTGAAAAGGGTGTTGATTTTGCTTTGCAAGAATATGCAATCAAAAGAGCATTTTCACTTGTCAATCAACTTGATGCAGGTGATGTTGTTGATGGAATCATTGACATATCTGTTCCATTTGAAAAGACAAGAGAAATTCATTTTGACATGAAAAAGATTTCCGAAATTTTGGGATTTACTGTTAGAAAACAAAGCCTTGTTCCAATTTTGTCTCGTTTGGGAATTGAAATCAAAGAAGACGGAAAAGATTTGGTTGCAGTTGTTCCTGGTGACCGTGAAGACATGGTTGGTGTGAATGACATTGCAGAAGAATTCATCAGAGTTTATGGTTTTGACCACATTCCAACCACCTATTTTGCACACGAACAAGCAATGAAGGGTGGAAAAGGTGAAAGATTTGAATATGTCGACAAAATCAAAGATTCTCTTGCTTCACTTGGGCTTTTTGAAATGATAACCTATTCATTCACCTCTCCAAAATGTTTTGATAAATTGCGTTTTGAAAAGGATGCAAAAGAAAGAAAATTTGTGCAAATTCTCAATCCACTTGGCGAAGCCGTCAGCATTATGAGAACAACTCTTGTTCACAGCATGTTGGAAATGATTTCTTCAAACATTTCAAAATCTAACAAAAATGGACAACTTTTTGAAATGGCAAAAGTTTATCTTCCAAAATCGCTTCCACTTGAAGAATTGCCAAAAGAAAAAGAAATGCTTTGCATTGGAATGTTTGGTGAAAATGTTGATTTCTTCACATTGAAATCAAAGTTGACTGCATTCTTTGAAAAACTTGGCTTCAAAATGGAATTAAAGAAAAACAAAGTTTGCTTCTTGCACGATGGAAGAAGTGCTGAAATTTTTGTTGATGGCATTTCAATTGGTGTTTGTGGAGAAATTCATCCTGATGTCATGGAAAACTATGACATTGAACAACGTGTGCAAGTTGCAGAAATATCGGCTGAAAAATTGTTTGAAATTGGCAAAAAACATACAAAATTTGTGGAAATCAGCAAATTCCCAGCAGTTCAAAGAGATTTGGCAATTGTTGTTGATGAAAAAATACCAGTTGGAAATTTGGTTGAAGAAGTTTTGAATGCAAAAATCAAATTTTTGACAAAGGCACAAGTTTTTGATGTTTTCAAAAGCGAACAAATTGGCAATGACAAAAAAAGTGTTGCAATGAATTTTGAATTTGTTTCATTCGACAAAACAATGACTGATGAACAAATTGCTGACAGCATGGCAAAAGTTTTGCGTTGCTTGTCAAGAAAGTTTAAGGCAAAAATTAGATAAATTTTAAATGAGCATTTTGAGACAACAATATCATATGATTTGATATTGTTGTCCACAACTTTCAAAAGTTGCTTTTAATGAGAAAAGCAATTTAAGTGAACAGCAAAAAAATGCTTGGTTGAATTTTGAAATGGTGCAGTTGATTGAACATATGCACAAATGCACATCACTAAAATGTAGAGTTCTAAAATTGAAATTTGTTCATATCTTCAAAAGCCCAAACTTGCATTTGTAAACATGAACAAACTTTCATATGGAGAAATATGATTGAAAATAAAGCACTAAAAACTCTTGAATATGACAAAATTTTGAAAATGCTTTCAAGTTTTGCTCAGTCGTCTTCTGCAAAAGAAAAACTTGCAGAAATTCGTCCTGCTACATCGTTGGACGAGGCTTTTGGGTTGCTTTCTGAAACAAGAGAGGCTGACAGAGTTTTGTTTGAATATGCCACAAATCCATCATTTTCTGTTGACAATTTGCATTTTGCACTCAATACAGTTGAAAAAATGGCAGTTTTGCCAATCTCTGAAATTTTGAAAGTTGGCAGGTGTTTGGCAACATCACGCCGACTTGATTCAAGCATTTCAAAATGTATTGATGTTCCAATCTTGAAAGGTATGCTTTGCAATTTGCATGTCAACCAAAGGCTTGAAGACAGAATTTTTGAATCTTTCATTTCCGACACCGAAGTCGCAGACAATGCTTCGCAAAATTTAAAAATCATTCGCCAAAAAATTAGAAGACAAAATGCAAACATAAAGTCCCGATTGATAGGCTATACTAGAATGGCAAAAACCTCAAAAGTTTTGCAAGACAACATTGTCACAATTCGAGAAAATCGTTATGTCATTCCTGTAAAAAGTGAATGCAAAGGGCAAATTCCTGGACTTATACATGACCAATCAGCATCAGGCTCAACACTCTATGTTGAACCAATTGAAATTGTTGAACTCAACAATGAATTGAAAGTTTTGCTTGTTGAAGAGCAAAACGAAATTGAAAGAATTTTGCGAGATTTTTCAGACCAAATCGCAGTTATAGCAACTTTTTTGCGCATGACCTATGACACCATTGTTGACATGGACATAATTTTTTCAAAAGCACAACTTGCAAAAGTTCAAAAAGCAATATGTCCTGAATTGAACACTCGTGGAGAATTTGCTGTCAAAAATGGTAGACACCCTTTGATTGACCCTGAAACAGTTGTGCCAATTTCAATCAGAATTGAAAAATCAACCCAAATGTTGCTTATCACTGGCCCAAATACAGGTGGAAAAACGGTAACTTTGAAACTTGTTGGGTTGTTTACTGCAATGGCATTGTCTGGCTTGTTTTTGCCTTGTCACGAAGCGAACATTGCGATGTTTGATTCAATCTATTGTGACATTGGTGACGAGCAAAGCATTGAACAATGTCTTTCAACTTTTTCAGCACACATAAAAAACATCATTGACATAACTCACAAAATGAACACAAACTCACTTTTGTTGCTTGATGAATTGGGCGCTGGAACTGACCCAGCAGAGGGTGCTTCGCTTGCAGTTAGCATATCTGAATCAATTTTGCAATGTGGGGCAAAGGCAGTTGTGACATCGCATTTCAACGACTTGAAAGAATTTGCATTGAAAACCAATTTTGTTGACACTGCAAGCATGGATTTTGATGAAACTACTTTTTCACCAACTTTCAAACTTGTCATGGGGTCAGTTGGAACATCAAATGCGCTCAAAATTGCAACAAGACTTGGTCTTGACAAAAAAATTGTTGAACGAGCCGAAAGTTATATAACAAATGAGAAGAAAGATTTTGACAATGTCATTATGTCTGCTGAGGAAACACGCCGATTTGCTGAAAAAATTGTTGAAGAAGCCCAAAGCGACAGAATTTTGGCAAAAGAATATTTGTTGGAAGCCGAACAAGAAAGAAATTTGGTCAAACAAAAAAAAGAAAAACTTGATGACATAATTCGCAAAGAAACAAAAAAATTGATTGCTGAATCTGTTGAAGAAGCAACTGAAATCATTGATGAATTAAAAGCCATTTTGAAAAAAAATGATGTTTCAGATGCTGATGTTTTCACTGCTCAAAAATTGAGAAAGAAACTTGAAAATATGTCAGCAAAATATCAAGAAGACTGCATTGTTCCAGTGACACCTTGCAACGAAAAAGCAAAAGTTGGCGACAAAGTTTGGGTTGTTAGTTTGGCAAAAAATGGTGTTTTGGTTTCAATCAATGAAAGAAAGAAGGAAAGCGAAATCAAACTTGGAAAGATTTTGATGAAAATCAAAAACAATGATTATTACAAAATAAAATAAACGCAAAATTCAAATTTTAGGAGAAATTATGCTTGCTACACGATATAATCAAATTGTAGAAATGGTTGACACGGAAAAAATAAATTGGCTCCACATTGGTGGCATTGCAATTGTTTTGCTTTCGTTCACATTTGTTGCGTGTGCCATTGCATTGAATGTGTTGTATGTCATAGGCTTTGTCCTTTTGTTTTCAATTGGTGTCATAATTGTTGAATTTTTTCAGCACTCAACAAAAGAAATCGAATATGTTATGAACGAAACTAGAATTTCTTTTCAAAAAAAGATGATGAATTCAAAAGTGAAAGACATAATTTCTGTGCCATTTGAAAATGTAGTTTCATATTCTTTGTTTTCTGATTTTGCAAATGAAAAAGACTTGATTTTGACAAACTGTATCTCATCAAAATCTACAATGAAAATGTTGGTTGACCAAAAAGATGGCACAACAAAAACTATAATTTTTTCTCCTGATGACTACTTAAAGGCATTGCTTGATGAAATTTTGGTCAATCATTCAAGCATAAAGGAAAATTTATGATTTATTTTGATAATGCTGCTACAACAAAAACATATGATGAATGCTTTGAAACACTCAAAATTGCTTTGCAAATTGAATATTTCAATCCATCTGCATTATATCGACCTGCTGTCGATGTAAAATTGAAAATTGAAAATGCACGTGAGAATTTGAAAAAAACTTTGCATGCTCCACAAGGCGATTTGATTTTTGTTGGAAGTGGCAGTGAAGCCGACAACATGGTTTTGTTTGGCTCAAAAAAATGGAAAGGCTCAACAATCATTGTTTCAGAAGGCGAACATGATGCAATTTTCAAAAGCGTAGAAGAATTGAAATCGCAAGGGTATGAAGTCAAAATTTGTCCGATCAAAAAAGATGGTGGAGTTGATTTGGAAGAACTTGACAAAATTCTTGACAAAAATGTATCGCTTTTGTCTGTCATGCACGCCTCCAACGAAACAGGTGTCATCAACGATTTGCAAAAAATTGGAAAAATGCTGAAAGCCAAGTCGCCTCGTGCATTTTTCCATAGTGATGGAGTTCAAGCATTTGGAAAAATTCCAGTCAATTTGCGACAACTTGGAGTCGATTTCTATTCAATTTCTGGTCACAAAATTCATGCACCAAAAGGTGTGGGCGCTTTGTTTGTAAAAAAAGGGGTCTTTGTAAGACCGATGATTTTTGGTGGTGGACAAGAAAATGGTTTTCGTTCTTCAACTGAAAATGTCGCAGGAATTTTGGCTTTTGAAAAGGCAAACGAAATTTGTCAAACAAACTTTGAAGAAAAATGCGCAAAAAAGAAAGAAATCATTGATTTTTTGGCAAATGAAATTTTAGAAAAAATTCCAACGACAAAAATCATCACACCTCTCAACAACGCTGTTCCAAACATATTGACAGTTGCATTTGAAAACATCAGAGGTGAAGTTTTGTTGCATACTCTTGAAAAATATGATATTTTTGTTGGAATTGGGTCGGCATGTTCTTCTCATCATGAAAGCCGATTCAAAAAATTGCTTGCTCTTGATGCAACTCACAAAGACGGAATCATTCGTTTTAGCGTGTCGGAGTTCAACACTCTTGAAGAAGCCAAGTTTATTGTTGAAAAATTGATTCTGTCATTGAATGAATGGACTAAATATACAAGAAAATGACAAAGGACAAATATGGAAAAAGATAAAGTTATTATAATTCGATATGGCGAGATTTTTTTGAAAGGAAAAAACAAAAACTTTTTTGAATCTTTGCTGATAAAAAACATAAAGTATGCAATCAAAGATTTTGAATGCGACTTTGTTCGTGGGCATGGACGCTATTTCATTGAAAACTTTGATGAAAACATAGAAGATGAACTTGTTGAAACTTTGCTTGCAATTTTTGGAGTCTATTCAATCAGCGTTGCAAAAAAAGTTGAAGTGAACGAAGAAGATTCTTTTTATGCAATCAAAAAACTTGCTTTGGAAACAGTGCAAAGTGATGAAATTTTTGACAATGAAAACACTTTCAGAGTGACAGTGAAGCGTGCAGACAAAAAATTGGCAATGAATTCAACTCAAATTGGGGCTGACATTGGTGGCTTTTTACTTCAAAAAACAAAAATGAAAGTTGATTTGTTTCAACATCAAATTGAGGTTTTTGTTGACATTCGAGAAAATGGATTTGCATATGTCTATACATCAGTCAAATTTGCTGTTGGTGGGTTGCCTGTTGGTTCATCAGGAAAAGCAATGTTGATGTTGTCGGGTGGAATTGACAGCCCTGTCGCTGCATATTTGATGGCAAAAAGAGGTGCAAAAATTGTCGCAATTCACTTTTCAAGCCCACCTTACACGAGCGAAATGGCAAAAGAAAAAGTCAAAAAATTGAGAGACATTTGTGAAAAATATTGCACTGAAATCAAAATGTATGTCGTTCCATTCACTGAAATTCAACTTGAAATTCATGAAAAATGTCCATCTGAATTTATGATTACAATTTTGCGTCGCTTTATGATGCGTGCAGCAGAAGAACTTGCAAATCAAGAAAAGTGTGGTGCAATCATCACTGGTGAAAGCCTTGGACAAGTTGCAAGTCAAACAATGCAATCAATCAATTGCACCAATTCTGTTGTGACATTGCCTGTTTTCAGACCTTTGATTGGCTATGACAAACAAGAAATCATGGACATTTCTCACAAAATTGGAACATATGAAACTTCAATTTTGCCATATGAAGATTGTTGCACAATATTTTTGCCAAAAAGTCCTGCAACAAAACCATCATTAAAGGCTGTTGAAAAAGCAGAGAGCAGGTTGGATGTTGAAACATTGCTACAAAAGGCGATGGCTGACATCGAAATTTGCTAGTTATACAAAATAAATTATAAATTGCAATCAAATGCAAACAACTTTTATTGATTCTTTCCCCATGACAATGTTTTCTCCGTTTTTCAACCAAGGAACAATTTTGTAGGTGATGATTTGATTTTGTGGAATTTCATAAAATTCTACAACGGTGTTTCCTGATGCGTTTTCAATTCTTGCAATTTCTTTTTCTTGAAATCTTGTTTTTTTGATGATTGAATAGCAAAATACATCTTTTGTGTCAAAACTTATGGCTAAATGTTTGACCATCAAATCAGGAAAAAAATTTAGATAATCTTCAAAAATATTTTGGTTGTCAGAAATCTTCAAATCTACATTTTCAACTTTGAAATCATTGAAAAAATTTGAAACTTCTTTTGGAATGTGATTTGTTGCAAATTTTTCTTGTTTTCTAAATTGCAATGGTGTTGTTTCGTTTGCAAGCAACAATTTATGTTCTTTGTTGTGAGAATACAAATCAATTTCCTTTTCGCAAATTGTTTTTGAAAAATCAAAGTTTTTAGGAAAATTATTGTTTGAGACAAAGCAATTTGTTTGTTCAAGATTTTCTGTTTCATCTTGATACAGTTTTTCCCAAACATTTTTTGCCATCATACTCACTTTTCCTCCTCCTGTTTCTGCTGTATCTTTGTTTCCTCTCCATAGGCACATTGTGTGTGAAGTTGTGTATGAAACATTCCAACAATCAGTGTTCAAGTTGGAATTTTTTGCACCAACTGTTCCAGTTTTTGATGCAATTTGAAAAGGCAAGGTTGACAGTGTTTTTGCAGTGCCATATTTTACAGTGTCAAACAATATATCTGTCAACAAATTTGCAGTTGATTCTGAAATGATTTGCTTTGTTTCGGAATGGTTAAAATTTGTTTCGACATCATTTTTGTCTGTAATTCGTTTGATATATGTTGTTTCATCAAATTTCCCACCATTTGCTATACACATATAGGCATTTGCTAGGTTTCGGACTGTCATGCCTTCTGTTGTCGAGCCAAGTGCCAATGACAAATTTTTGTCACTGTCAGAAAGGGGAAGACCAAACTTTTGTCCAAATTCAACGCCATAGTCTGTGCCTACAAAATTTAGTGCTTGCAATGAAACGGTGTTCATTGATTTCATGATTGCATCTCTTGGAGTTGTCCAGCCATAATAAATGTCTCCAAAATTTGATGGTGCATATCCTCCAACATTGACTTTTTTGTCCTCAATCGGAGTGCAAGGAAACAAAATTTCTCTTTCAAAGGCAGGGGCATAGACAACCAAAGGCTTCAAAACTGAACCTGCTTGCCTTTTTGTTTCATATTTCAAAGTTGAACTTGTGGCAACAATTCCATGAGTCGCATTGTCGATGATGATTCCCGAATTTTCCAAATTGCCGTCTTTGTTGCTTTGAATTTCATCATTGAGTTTTTTCGCTGTGCTTGCATCAAAATAGGTATAAATTTTCATGCCCGAATTTTCAATTTGATGAATTGTCATGTTTGTTTTTTCCATTACTTCTTTCAAAGCAAGTTTAATGTAGTTTTGTTGAAAATTTGATTGTTTTTGGGTGATTTTCAAGTCGATTTCTTTGCTTTTTGCTTCGCTTGCTTCATTTTCGTTGATATATCCTTGCGACAACATCAATTCAATTACGAAGTTTCTTCTTTCATATGCATTGTTATAGTGCTTTTTGGGGTTATATTTTGAAGGGTTTTTGACAATTCCTGCCAAAGTGGCACAGTCTTGCAAATTTAGTTCATTTGGCTTTTTTGAAAAGTAATATTCGCTTGCTTGTTTTATTCCATAGTTTCCATTTCCAAAATAAATCACAGACAAATACATTGCCAAAATCTCTTGTTTAGAATATTTTTTTTCGAGTTCGGAGGCTAAAAAAAGTTCGTTAATTTTTCTATTGATTGTTTTTTCACTGTTCAAATGAGTGTTTTTTATCAGTTGTTGAGTGATGGTTGAAGCGCCTTCTTTCTTGCTTGAAGATTTAATATTGTTGAAAATTGCTCCTCCAATTCTAATTACATCGTAGCCATTGTGTTCAAAAAATCTCTTGTCTTCAAGGGCAACAAAAGCGTTTTGCAAATGAGGTGAAATTTCATCATTGCTCAGCAATGTGTTGAAAGAATAAGACATTTCATTGCCATTTGAATCGAAAATTGTCGGCAATGCTTTTGATGATGGCAACAATGTTTCATCAAGTTGAACTTCATTTCCAATGATGGCAATGGCAGAAAAACCAATTCCAAATGCAAGAATCAAAACTGCAAAAATTGAGCCAAATGCAATGGCAATTTTTTTCTTATGCTTGTTTTTTTCTGCTGTGGTTTTGGGTGGCTTAATTTTCTTTTCAACGACTTCCACTTTGTTTGTTCCAACTTCATATGTTTTCTTTTTTATCTTCATTTCAATTTCCTCAATGCTTCGTTTTATTTTGTGTAAACTTTTGAAAATATCTCTAAATTTATTGTATAAGATTGAATTTTGACAAGAAATTATGTATAATAAATTGAGTTATTGTCTAGGAGATACAAATGAACTACAAAATAAACACATATGGATGTCAGATGAATGTTCATGAATCAGAAAAAGTTGCAGGAATATTGGAATCGTTGGGTTATGTGGAAACACATAAAGATGAAAATGCTGACATCATTGTTTTCAACACTTGTTGCATTCGTGACACAGCAGAACAACGTGCACTTGGCAACATTGGCATGACAAAAAAATTGAAGCAAAAAAATAAAAATTTGCTTATTGTTGTTTTGGGTTGCATGACACAACAAGATGGAAATGCTGAAATGCTCAAACAAAAATATCCTTATGTGGATATTGTTTTAGGCACAAAAAATGTTCATTTGCTGGGCGATTTGGTCAAAAAACATCAAACAAAAAATTTCAAATTTAGAAATGTCGAACAACCGTTGGACTATTTAAACATTGATGAAAAAAATCCTATGTATAGAACTAGTTTTCCAAATGCGTGGATAAACATCATGTATGGTTGCAACAATTTTTGCACCTATTGCATTGTTCCTTATGTTCGTGGCAGAGAAATCAGCCGAGATATGAATTCTGTTTTGAAAGAAGTCAAACAATCAATTGATGAAGGCTACAAAGAAATCACTTTGCTTGGTCAAAATGTCAATTCCTATGGAAATGACAGGGAAGATGGTACAACTTTTGCAAAATTACTCAATGAAATTGACAAAATTGATGGCAAATTTAGGGTTAGATTTATGACATCTCATCCAAAAGATTTAAACGATGATGTGATTGATGCAATCGCAAATTCAAAACATATTTGCAAGAACATTCATTTGCCCGTTCAAGCAGGAAGCGACAATGTTTTGAAAGATATGAACAGAAGATATACTCAGGCACACTATTTGAATTTGATTGAAAAAATTCGTGCAAAGATGCCAAATTGTGGAATAACATCTGACATTATGGTTGGTTTTCCAACTGAAACTGAGGAAGATTTTTTGCAAACTATGTTGCTTGCAAAAAAAGCTAAATATTCAACTGCTTTCACTTTTGTTTATTCTCCAAGAGAGGGAACACCTGCTGCCAAAATGGAGCAAATTCCTTCTGAAATCAAAAAAGATAGAATAATTCGACTTGTTCAACTTCAAAATGAAATTACAAAAGAAGTTTCAAAAACCTACATTGGCAACGTTTTTGAAGTTTTGGTTGAAGATGTTGTTGAAAAAAAAGACGGCTATGTTTGTGGCAGAACCGATTGTGGCAGATTGGTGTCATTCAAAGGTGACAAAAACTTGATTGGACAATTTGTAAATGTCAAGGTTGAAGAAGCCCACACTGCATCTTTGTTTGGAACAATTGCTTGATTGTAGATGTTGATTGATGGAGATGAACAATGGAAATTGATAAGACAAACTTGTCACCAATGATGAAAAAGTATTTTGAAATCAAAGATAAATATTCTGATTGCATCATACTTTTCAGGTTGGGCGACTTTTATGAAATGTTTTTTGATGATGCTTTGATTGCTTCAAAAACATTGGACATAACTTTGACAGGCAGAGATTGTGGACTCACTGAGCGTGCGCCAATGTGTGGCGTGCCATATCATGCTGTTGAAAGTTATATCAAAAAATTGATTGATGCCGATTTTAGAGTTGCGATTTGTGAACAACTTGAAGACCCTGCAACAGCAAAAGGAATGGTCAAACGTGATGTCATTCGTGTCATCACATCTGGCACAATAATGGAAGAAAACATGCTGAATGATTCGGAATCAAACTATTTGGCATCCATTTTTGTTGATGATAAAGATTCTTTTGGCTTTTCTTGGTGCGACATTTCAACAGGGGAATTCAATTTGACTGAATATCAAGGAAATGACTATCTTGAAAAATTGGACAGTTTGCTTTTTACTTTTCAACCAAAAGAAGTTGTTTGCAATTCAAAATTGTTGCCACTAAAACAAAAAGTTTCCTATTTTCTTTCGCAAGAAGTAAAACCTCGTGCTGTCTATGAATTTGCATTTGATTCAAAAGATGCAAAAGACAAACTGCAAGAACAATTCAAAATTGCTTCTTTGCAATGTTTTGAATGTGAAGACAAAAAAAATGCAATTTCTTCGGCTGGTGGTTTGCTTGAATATCTCAAACAAACTCAAAAAAGGGCGCTTGGGCAAATTCAAAAAATAAAGTTCATTTCAACTCACAATTTTATGATTTTGGATGGAAACACTCGCCGAAACCTTGAAATTTCGGCTCGTATTCGTGATGGAAAAAAAACAGGGTCACTCCTTTCAATTCTTGACAAATGTTCAACGGGTATGGGTTCAAGAAACTTGAAAAAATGGCTTGATTGTCCTTTGCAAGATGAAAAAATGATTCTTTCAAGACAAACAGCAGTGCAAGAATTTATTGAAAATGTTGAAGCAAGAGAAGAAATTTCTGCAATGTTGAAATCTATGTCCGATTTGGAACGCTTGTCTGGAAGACTTGCTTTTGGTTCAATTTCTCCAAGAGATTGCTTGGCAATTTCAAATTCACTTTCAATTCTGCCAAATTTGAAAAAAATACTTTCAGAAATGCAATCGCCGATTTTGAAAAATATCGAGAAAAAAATCAATCCACTCAAAAATATCCAATCATTGTTGGAAAATGCCATAATTGAAAATCCTCCTGCAACAACAAAAGACGGTGGCTACATAAAGGATAGTTTTTCTGATGAACTTTCAAAATTTAGGAACATCAAAGAAACCAGCAAGGAATGGCTTGCCACAATTGAAGACAACGAAAGAGAAGAAACGGGAATCAAAAACTTGAAAATCGGTTACAACCGAATTTTTGGTTACTACATCGAAGTGACAAAGTCAATGTTGGAGCGTGTGCCGTATCGTTATCAAAGAAAACAAACTCTTGCAAATGCAGAACGATTTGTCACAGAACAATTGGTTGAAGTTGAAAAACAAATTATGTCGGCAACTGACAGCGCTTTGAAACTTGAAGAATGTTTATACATCGAATTGAAAAACACTTTGTCACAATATATTGGCGAATTTCAAAAGATTTCAGAGGCTGTATCAATTGTTGACACTTTCATTTCTTTTGCTGTTGTCGCTTCTAGAAATCATTTTGAAAAACCTGTGGTTTCTTCAAAAATTCAAAAAATTTCAATCATTGATGGCAGACACCCTGTCGTGGAAACATTGATTCCAAGTGGTTGCTATGTTCCAAATGACACAATGCTTGACAGAGAAGAATGCAAAACAATGATTATAACAGGCCCAAACATGGCAGGAAAAAGCACATATATGCGACAAGTTGCGTTGATTGTTTTCATGGCGCACATTGGTTCTTTTGTGCCAGCAAAAAGTGCCGAAATGATGGTTGTTGACCGAATTTTCACAAGAATTGGTGCAAGTGACGACTTGGGGGCAGGACAAAGCACATTTATGGTTGAAATGGTCGAAGTTGCGACTGTTCTCAACAATGCAACAAAAAATAGTTTGCTAATTCTTGATGAAATTGGGCGTGGAACTTCAACAATTGATGGTTTGAGCATTGCATGGGCAGTGATGGAAGACATAAATCAAAACATTGGCGCAATGACATTGTTTGCAACGCATTTTCATGAACTTTCAGATTTGGAAGACTTGCGAGGAGTAAAAAACTATCGCATTTTGGTGAAAGAAAACAAAGATTCAGTGGTGTTCTTGCACAAAATTGTAAGGGGTGGGGCAAACAAAAGTTTTGGAATTGAAGTTGCATCGTTGGCAGGAGTTCCAAAAAGAGTTGTTGGTCGTTCAAAACAACTTATGGTTGAATTGGAAAAATTGTCTGGAATCAATGATGGAAATTCGTTGTTGCTTGGAGTTGCAAATTCAAAATATCAAACGGAACAAATTAGTTTGTTTGAAGAAACTGAAAAAAAATCAGTTGCTGAAAGCATCAAGGAAGAACTACAATGTATCGACATAAACAATTGCACGCCAATTCAAGCACTAAATTTGCTGACAAAATTTTGTGATGATGCAAAAAAATAATCATTGAAACTGTTTTGAAAAATTTGGTTTTTATGAAATAAATGTATGAATTACTTGTTGATATTTCAATATAACTATTCGCAAAATCATTGTACGGCAAATAGATAAAGTTTAATTTCAACATAATGTAGATAAAACTATTCGCAAAATGTCGTTAAAAAGATTTATAATTTTTACTGTTTTATTTGTCAAGGCAAATGTGAAAATAAATTTTAAAAAATCTGTAAAATACTATTGACATTTGTTTGTCAAGTGACTTATTAAAAAAAGAGGATATATGGGAAGAATAAATTTGTTGGATTCAAGCGTTTTCAATCTTATTTCAGCAGGAGAAGTTGTCGAAAGACCTGCTTCTGTTGTCAAAGAACTTGTTGAAAACAGCATTGATGCAGGTGCAACACAAATTGAAGTTGAAATTTCAAATGGTGGAATTTCCTATATCCGAATTTCTGACAATGGTTCAGGAATTGCAAAAGATGACATAAAAAAAGTGTTTTTGCCACATGCAACATCCAAAGTAAAACTAGCAAAAGACTTAGAAACCATTTCTACACTTGGTTTTCGTGGCGAAGCAATGGCAAGCATATCATCTGTTTCTCAAATGAGTTTGGTTTCACGCTCTATGGAAGATGAATTTGCTTCAACCATTGAAATCAGTGGTGGAAAGTTTGGAAAAGAAAGCGAAATTGCAAGCAGACAAGGCACTACAATCACTGTCAAAAATTTGTTTTTTAACACGCCTGTTCGCTTAAAATTCTTGAAAAAAACAAAAAGCGAAGAAAATTTGGTGACTCAAAAAATGCAAAACTTGATGCTTGCAAATCCTGATATTGCATTCAAATATACTGTTGATGGAAAACTTGTATATTCTACTGATGGAGTTTCGCTTGTGTCAGCATTGCATGCAATCTACGACAGAAAAGAACTCAGAGAACTATCTCCTTTTGAATTTAAAAGAGATTCGACAGTTCTTAGTGGGTGGTTTTCAAAACCAACTTTTTCAAAATCTAACAGAACATATCAAACCATTATTGTCAATGAAAGAGTTGTTTCATCACAAACCATTTCTTTGGCAGTTGAAAGAGCGTATGCGCCATACATGATGAAACGCAGTTTTCCAATGTATGTTTTAAATTTGATTTTGCCTTTTGACACTGTTGATGTAAACGTTCACCCAACAAAGGCTGAGGTTAGATTTGATGACAACAACAAGATTTTTGGATTTGTATATCGTGCCGTTTCAGAGTTTTTGGAGGAACAGCAAAAAAATGTTCCATTGTTGCATAGTGACTATGTTGCACCAACACTGCAACAGTCCAAAATTTCGGAACTAAATCAAACTGGAATTTCGGATTCAAAAAATTTTGAAAAACAAACTAATACATCATTTCAATCAACCAGTATGGATAAAATTGAAAAATGTAATGATTCAAATCCAAGTCATAATAATGATGAAAAAGTTCCTCATGAAGAATTTCCAAATTTGAATGATGGGCAATCACAAATTGATAATATAGACGTTGAATATAAAAACAATCTGTTCGCAAAATCTTTTGAAGATGTAAAAATATCTTCATTTGAAAGCAATAATGATAAAATTCAATCTCAAATTCATTCAAGACAAAATGCAAATGAAAACTTTGTTGCAAAATCTGAAACTCAAAGTCATTCAAATGAAAGCAAAGAATTTTATGGCGAATATGATGA
>CAYPVP010000019.1:21004-23270 GCA_964414205.1 uncultured Bacteroidaceae bacterium
TGTTGAAATGAACATAAATTCAATTCATAAATTGAATGAAAGAAAGCCTCAAAATGTTTTTTGCGATTCTAATGCTTCATTTTTCATCAAAAATCCCAAAAAACAATTTCTTACAAAAGAAATTGAAGATAATGTTGATTTAGATTCCCGAGGCAAACAAGAAAATCTTGATATAAATAATGAATTAAACAATAGCATAATATCAAATGAAAATATAAATTCTTTTGATACTAAAAAATCTACATTTGCAACAAATTGCAATAATCAAACAAATGCTCATATGTTTGAAAGTGGTGGAATTGACAATAAAAATTTTCAAAACAAATCTTGTTGGCAAGAAGACAATGTCATTGTTGGACAATTGTTTGACACCTACATAATTTTGCAAAATGGTTCTAATGTTTTTTATATTGACCAACATGCAGCACATGAAAGAATTTTGTTTGATGAAATTGTAAAAAATTTAGACAATTCCTATTCTCAACCATTGCTAATACCTTATGAAGTCAGGGGAAACAATCTAGAAATTGAGTGTTTCATTCGCTTGATTCCAGCATTGGAAAAAATAGGCTTTAAAATCGGAAAAACTGGTGAAAATTTTTCAATCACTGAAATTCCATTTTTGTTGACTGACATAAATTTCGATGAATTTATCAAATATCTATTTGAAGATTTGTTATGTACAAAGCAAATAACTATTGATACAGTTTTGATGGACAAATTGTGCCAAATGGCATGCAAGTCGGCAATTAAAGGTGGAAATACATTGAACAAAAAACAAATTGAGTATATTTTAGATGTGTTTTTTGATGATAATGGACAATTGCCAAAACAATGTCCGCATGGAAGACCTGCTGTTGTAAAGATGTCAAAAATGGAATTTGAAAAACTATTCAAAAGAATAGTATAAGATTTGATAAAAGTTAGGTAATAAAATAAATTAGAAAAATATGAATCTAAAAAAATTATAAAAAGTAAATTGAGCATAATTATGTAAAAGTAACATTTCAAAATTATGTATAAACGATATGGCAAATGCAAAAATGAAAAATTTGAAAAAAAATGAAAAAATTATAGTTGTTGTTGGTCCTACTGCATCAGGAAAATCTGCATTGGCAATAAATTTGGCAAAAAAATTTGATGGAGAAATTGTTTCGGCTGACAGCATGCAGATTTACAAAACGTTGAACATTGGCACTGCCAAAGAATCTAAAGAAAATATGATGAAAATCAAACATCATATGATAGACATAGTGGAACCAAATGAAAATTTCTCAGTTGCAGAATGGCAAGAAATTGCAAAAACCAGAATTGAAGAAATTCGTATGCGTGGCAAAATTCCAATAATTGCTGGTGGCACGGGCTTGTATATTGAGGCCTTGCTATATCCATTCAGTTTTGCTGATGCTACAAAAAACGAAGCCATAAGAAATGAATTGAAAACAAAAGCAGAAAATTTGGGTGAACAGTGTTTGTATGATGAATTGAAAAAAATAGATGAAGAAACTGCATCAACATTGCATCCAAATGATGTGAAAAAAATTATACGCGCTTTGGAAATATTTTACACAACGGGCAAAAAAAAATCGGAAAGTGCAAATCAAAAAAAAGTTGCAGTTTATGATGTGATTTTTGTTGGAATCAATGATGAGCGATCAAAGATATATGACCGAATAAACACAAGAGTTGAGAAAATGTTTGAAAATGGCTTGATTGAAGAAATTGAAAGTTTAAAAAACAAATATAAAAATCAAAATATTTTTCAATTTCAATCAATGCAAGCAATAGGCTACAAAGAATTTGATGGTTTTGATGGAGAAAATTTAGATTTATTGAAAGAAAAAATAAAACTTGACACTAGACATTATGCCAAAAGACAACTGACATGGTTCAGAAGATATGACGACATTGTTTGGTTTTTTCCAAATGAAACTGAAAAAGTATTTACATTTGTTGATAAACAATTGAACAACTCATCGACTAAGTAAAAGACAAATCAAAAAAATATTTGATGCAATGATAATTTTTTGTCGACAGAATATTTATCAAAAGAAATGTGAAGATAGACAAAAAATAGATTGAAATGATAGATTGAAAAGAATCACAAAAATAGATTAAAAAAATAAAATATTTTTGAATGGGGCAATGAATTAAACATTTGAAACCGATATATTCTTTTATGTGCAGGTGAACATAGTTTGATTTGAGAATTCTAAAAAGCATATTTGCAAATATGAACATATTTTCAATCTATTTTTTGTCTATC
>CAYPVP010000020.1:0-20409 GCA_964414205.1 uncultured Bacteroidaceae bacterium
GTTTCAACATTTTTGGTTGGTTCAAATCATAAAAATTTGAAAAGGGAGTGATTATGTCACTTTCTACAATTTCTTGCATTTCTTCAATGTTTGTTCCAAGTTGCTTGTATAGAAAATCTCGAATTTCTTTGGCAACAATTTTTGAAATTTCAAACAACTGACACACAGGAAAAGCGTGAATGGCAAATTTTCCTTTGCCAAAAAAATATTGATTTTCTACGTTCATTTCATCCAATTTTGCTTTTAGGGGTGGGGTGCAATCTTTCAATCCATCATGTTCGCCTGCAACAAGATAGGAAGGTGGAAATTTTTCTGTGATAAAATTTATTGGTGAAATATGCTTTTTTGCATAGTCACTCAATTCTTGATAGGGCATGCCACAATATGACTCAATGTAGAAATCCATATTGTTGAATTTTGTTTTCATTGCATCATTGATGTCATAGACACCCGAAATCAAAACAGCCCCCTTGAAAGTCAAATTTTTTGCTGAATCAGGAATGTCAAATGTGGATTTGTAGTCGATGTTTGATGAAATTGCTGCAACCATTGATGACAAATGCGCCCCTGCTGACTCTCCACCAATGAAGATGTTGTTTGCATCAATGTTGAAAAGTTCTTTGTTTTTGATTGCAAAATCAATCGCTTTGACAATGTTCATTGCCTGTTGTGGGTGTTGAACATATGGCGCAAGTCCATAGAAAACATTGACAACGACAAATCCAAAACTTGCAATGGTCGTTGTCAAACCTTCTCTGTTTTGAGGAAGTCCTGAAACCCAACCTCCACCGTGACAATAAACAAACATTGGCAACTTTTTGATTGGATTTTTAAGCATTGGATAGTAGACATGAAAATAGAGATTAGGATTGTTTTTGTCGTAGTGAATAAAACGCTGACATTTGACAGTTCGTGAACGATTTGCATTCAAAATTGTCATGTAGCCAACTGCCTCCATGCCGATGTTTTTTGTTGCAACTCGCAAATATTTTGCCAAATATCGAGATTTGTTTTCCATTGTAGTTTCCTTTCGCCTTTTTCTATATTTTATCAAACACAAACTTTAATTTCAATAGGTAAAATTTGAATCACAGCAAATGAAAAAAGGAGCATTGCTCCTTTTTGTTTTGTATTGATGTTTATCATAGTCAATAGTTCTTGCAACACTGAAAGTTGCACCAAAACTTGGTCACGATGATTAGTTTTGTTTGTTGTCGTTTTGGCGAATTTCCACTCGTCTAACTTTTCCACTGAATGTTTTTGGAAGTTCTGAAACAAATTCAATGATTCTTGGATATTTGTATGGAGCAGTGGTTGTTTTGACATGGTTTTGGAGTTCTTTTTTCAATTCATCAGATGGCTGATAGCCTTTTGCAAGAACGATTGTTGCTTTGACAACTTGACCACGAAGTGGGTCAGGTGCGCCAGTGATTGCACATTCCAAAACAGATGGGTGTTCCATCAGCGAACTTTCAACTTCAAATGGTCCAATGCGATAGCCACTTGATTTGATTATGTCATCTTTTCTTCCAACAAACCAAAAAATTCCGTTTTTGTCTTTCATTGCAAGGTCGCCTGTGTGATAGAACTTTCCACCACGAGCGTTTGCTGTGCGTTCAGGCTCTCCTTTGTAGTTGTAAACCAAACTGCATTTGACGCTTTCATTCAAAATTGCAATTTCGCCTTCTTCGCCGTCTTTGACTTCATTTTCATCATCATCAATCAAGCGAACATCATAGATTGGAGTAGGCTTGCCAAGTGACCCTGAAATTGGTTCAGAAAAACCAAAAGATGCAAGCAAAACAGGAGATTCGGTTTGCCCAAAACCTTCATAGATTTTTTGACCTGTTGCATCAAAAAACTGTTTAAAAATTTCAGCATTCAAGGCTTCCCCAGCAGTTGTGCAATGGGTGAGCGAAGAAAAATTGTATATGCTCAAATCTTCTTTTATCAAAAATCTGTAAATTGTTGGAGGTGCACAAAAAGTTGTGATGTTATATTTTGCGATGAGTGGCAAAATGTCGGTTGGTGTGAACCTACCATTGAAATCATATGCAAAAGTTGCAGAGCCTGAAATCCATTGTCCATAAATTTTGCCCCAACTTGCTTTTGCCCAACCTGTTTCTGCCATTGTAAAATGCAAACCATCATCAACGACTTGTTGCCAATATTTTGCAGTGATGATGTGCCCAAGAGGATAGAAAAAGTTGTGTTCAACCATTTTTGGCATGCCTGTTGTTCCTGATGTGAAATAGCACAGCATAGAACCATTTGAGTCTGGTCTTTCAAAATTTTGTGGCAAAACATCGCTTTGTTTTGCAAGTTCATTGTCGATAGATTTGAAATTTTCAACTGCTGAGGTGAACATTGTTTCCAAAAGTGTTTCACATTTTGGAATTGCACTTAGCATGTGTTCAATGACATCTTGTTCGTTTGTTGCAAAAAGCATTTTGACTTTTGCCGAGTTGCAACGATAGGCAATGTCTTTTTCTGTCAGCAAGTGAGTTGCAGGAATCAGTGTTGCGCCCAATTTGTGACAAGCAACGGCAACCACCCAATATTCCCAACGACGATTGAGCATTGTCATGACATAGTCGCCACATTTTACGCCTTTTGAAATCATCAAATTGACTGCTTGGTTTGAAAGTGAAGAAAGTTGTTTGAAAGTGATAACTTTTTCGTCGCCTTCAAAATTGCACCAAACCAACGCCTTTTTTTCTGGGCATAGTTTTGCATATTCGTCTACGACATCAAAACCGAAGTTGAAATTTCTTGGAATGTTCAACTTCAATGTTTTGAAGTCTTCATAAGATTCAAATTCTGTTTTGTTCAAAAAGTTTTTTAATAAATTCATTTTTCACCTTTCGTTTCTATAAGATTTTCTAAAAGTTGTAATTGATATATTAGCATAGAATCTTTGATTTGTGTAGTGATATGAGGCAAAAATATTGATTTGGTTTCTGAAAAGTGATATAATGAAACGAAATAAGATTAGAAATTGGAAAATGGTGGAAACTATGATTGACGAAAACACAATTGACATTTTGAAAGCAATTCAATTTTTTTGCAAAGACAAAGATGATTTCAAAATTATTGAAGCAGATGAAATTTTGGCAAAACTTCCACAAGAGATAAATTTTGACAAAGGTCGATTGAAAGAAGTGATAAACAACCTCAAAGAAAGAGGCTACATAAATGTTAAATTTGCAACCCTTGATGAATATTGCATAGCATCAACAAAAAATGCTGAAATTGTAAATGAAACTATTGAAGAAAAATCACTCATCAAAACCATTGCAACAGGTGAACTTGCAATAGATTCAAAAAAAGTGAAAAGAAAATTGTCAAAGGCATTTTGGAGTGCATTTTCAGGTGCATTTTTGGGCAGTGGAATCATTATGACAATTTTTTGCGTGATTCAATCATTGATTTGATGAGGTAGGCTATGGCACTTGACAAAGAACACATTTTGACAAAAAAAGAAAAGGCTGTCATGAGTTTGATTTTTAAAGAAGCAAGCAAAAGTGATGGTGTGTGCTTGCTCCGACCTGTTGACATTTTTCAAAATCTTTCATATGAACTTAATTTTGAAGAAAACGAATTGAAAATGACTTTGAATGCTTTGGCATTGGATGACTATTTCGAAATTACGGAAACAGACAAAAAAGGAGAATTTTTCTACTGCATCTCTCTTTGCAAAAAGGGGCTTGCCTATGCAAGAACAGAAAGAGATTTCAAAAAGAGCATTGGGTTGAAAGTTGTCATCACAATCGCATCATCATTGATTGCTGTCACTGTCACGGCAATTTTGAGGTTTGTTTTGTCTAAATTGGGGATTTGGAAGTGAAAAAAAAATTTGAATTGAAAGCAAATTTTCAGCCATGTGGTGACCAACCACAAGCAATTGAAAGTTTGGTTGAAGGACTGAATGATGGTTTAAGAACACAAGTTTTGCTGGGAGTTACTGGAAGTGGCAAAACTTTTACTATGGCAAACATCATTGAAAAAACACAAAAACCAACACTTGTCATTGCTCACAACAAAACTTTGGCTGCTCAATTATGCAATGAATTCAGAGAGTTTTTTCCAAACAATCATGTGGAATTTTTTGTTTCCTACTATGACTACTATCAACCAGAAGCCTACATTCCTCGCTCGGACACCTACATTGAAAAAGATTTGCAAATCAATGATGAAATTGACAAGTTGCGACATTCTGCCACAAGTTCGCTTGCAGAACACCAAGATGTCATTGTTGTTGCATCAGTTTCTTGCATCTATGGTCTTGGTGGACCTATTGAATACTACAAACAAGCAATATCTTTGAGAGAGGGTGAAGACTTTGACAGAGATGAATTGCTGAAACGATTGACTGAAATTCAATACAAACGTGCCGATATAGATTTTGCTCGTTCTACTTTTAGAGTCAGAGGCGACATTGTTGACATTTTTCCATCTTCAAACAGTGAAATTGCAATCAGGGTTGAGTTTTTTGGTGACACCATTGAACGCATTTCTGAAATTGACAGTGTGACTTCAAAAACATTGAATGACTTGAAGCACACCGTGATTTTTCCTGCAACTCACTATGTCTATGGTGGCGACAAAGACCAAATCTTGCGTCGTATAGTGATGGACAAGCAAAATCAAGTTGAAATGTTTCAATCTGAAAACAAACTGATTGAAGCACAAAGAATTGATGAAAGAGTAAACTATGATGTTGAAATGATTCGAGAAATGGGCTATTGCAATGGAATTGAAAACTATTCACGCTATTTTGACGGAAGAAAAGAAGGACAACCTCCATATTGTTTGCTAGACTTTTTCAGTGATGATTTTTTGATTATCGTTGATGAAAGCCACATGACATTGCCACAAATTCGTGCAATGTACAATGGCGACAAAGCAAGAAAAACCAATCTTGTTGACTATGGTTTCAGGTTGCCATCTGCCTATGACAACAGACCTTTGAATTTTCAAGAATTTGACAACAAAATCAGACAAATGATTTGTGTTTCTGCAACTCCTGCTGACTATGAATTGAGTCAAGCAGACAACATTGCTGAACAACTCATTCGCCCAACAGGACTTTTGGACCCTGTCATTGAGGTCAGACCAATCAAGGGGCAAATTGATGATTTGATTGAAGAAATCAAATTGAACAATCAAAAAGAAGGAAGAACACTTGTCACCACTTTGACAAAAAAAATGGCAGAGTCACTCACCCAATATTTGAGAGATTCAGGCTTGCGTGTCAAATATATGCACAGCGACATTGACACACTAGAAAGAATTGAAATTGTTGCAGGACTGAGAAAAGGTGAATTTGATGTTTTGGTTGGCATCAACCTTTTGCGTGAAGGCTTGGACATGCCAGAAGTAAGGCTTGTTGCAATTTTGGATGCTGACAAAGAAGGCTTTTTGCGAAGTGAAACATCGTTGATTCAAACCATTGGAAGGGCAGCCAGAAACAGTGAAGCAAAAGTTTTGATGTATGCAGACGTTGTGACTGGAAGCATGCAAAGAGCCATTGGCGAAACTTCAAGACGCCGAAAAATTCAAATGGAATACAACACAGCACACGGAATTGTTCCACAAACAATCAAAAAAGACATTGTAAACAGTTTGAACATCACCAAAAAAGCCACAAAGCGAGTGGCAACTCAAAAACAAGACATCGCAAGAGAAATTGAAAGAGTCAAAGCAATGATGCAAACGGCGGCGGATGCTTTGGACTTTGAAAAAGCCATTGAATTGAGAGAAGAACTTGCTGACCTAAAACAACAAATGAAAAAACGATTGAGTTGACAAGATTTTGCGTTTTTGGAACAAACTAGTTGTGAACCAATCATTCAACACAAAAAATACAAAAAAATTTTTGAAACTTGAATAAAAAACAAAATAAATTTTTGAAACTATAATTTGGTAAAACTATAATTTTATTTTTGAAAATGTTTCAAAACAAGTGCAAAATTTTTAACTAATAAGTGTAAATTTATATGGCAAGTGAAACATTGCACTGTCAAAAGAAATTGAACCACCAAGGATAATTATGAAAGACATCATCATCAAAGGCGCAAAGGAAAACAATCTAAAAAACATAGATTTGACCTTGCCAAGAGAAAAATTTATTGTTTTTACGGGTTTGTCAGGTTCTGGCAAATCATCTCTTGCATTTGACACCATTTTTGCAGAAGGGCAAAGAAGATATATGGAAAGTTTGTCGTCCTATGCAAGAATGTTTTTGGGACAAATGCAAAAGCCTGATGTGGAATCGATTGAAGGACTTTCTCCTGCTGTTTCGATTGACCAAAAAACCACATCAAACAATCCTCGTTCAACAGTTGGCACAGTCACAGAAATTTATGACTACATGCGACTTTTGTATGCAAGAATTGGAGTCGCTCACTGTCCAAAATGTGGCAAAGAAATTTCTCAACAAACAGTTGACCAAATTGCTGACCAAGTTTTGGAGCGTGGTGGCAAAATTCAAATTCTTGCTCCTGTTGTAAGGGGAAGAAAAGGTGAATTTCAAAAATTGTTTGAAAACTTGAAAAAGGGTGGTTTTTTGAGAGTTAGAGTTGACGGAAGCACTTTGACTCTTGATGAAGAAATCAAACTTGAAAAAAACATCAAACACACAATTTCAGTTGTAGTTGACCGAATCGTTTTGAAAGATGGTGTTTTGCGTCGTTTGAGTGATGGGCTTGAAACAGCACTAACTTTGACGGAAGGTTTGGTTGCGATAGATTTTGATGGAGAGGAAATCACCTATTCAACAAAATATGCTTGTCCAGATTGTGAAATCAGTTTTGAAGAACTGACTCCACGCTTGTTTTCTTTCAACAACCCATATGGTGCATGTCCTGACTGCACAGGTCTTGGGTTCAGAAACGAAGTTGACATCAACATTTTGATTGCTGATGAAAACAAAAGCATCAACAAGGGTGCAATTCGCTCAATGGGTTGGAATTTAGAAAACGGAAAAATGGCAAAAATGCAATTTAAGGCTTTGGCAAAAGCATACGATTTTTCGCTTGACACTCCGTGGAAAGATTTGCCTGAAAAAATAAAAAATATAGTTTTGTTTGGAAACAATGGCGAAAAACTTGAAATGAACTATGACAACGGCAAATTTCAAGGAAGTTATTCATCAGAATTCGAGGGCATTGCCAACAATTTTTCAAGAAGATTTAGAGAAACCACTTCGGAATATGCAAAAAAAGAAATTGGAAAATTTATGAAAGTTGTGCCTTGTTCAACATGTCAAGGAAAACGATTGAAACCAGAGGCACTTGCTGTCACTGTTGGTGGGCTGAACATTGTTGATTTGTGCGACTTGTCAATTGAAAACATTTTTGATTTTGTTTGCAACCTCAAATTGACAACAACACAACAATTTATTGCTGAAAGAATTTTGAAAGAAATCAAGGCAAGATTGAACTTTTTGAAAAATGTTGGTCTTGGCTATTTGACTCTTTCTCGTTCGGCAGGTTCGTTGTCTGGTGGCGAGGCTCAAAGAATTCGTCTTGCAACTCAAATTGGAAGTGGACTCACAGGTGTTTTGTACATTCTTGATGAGCCAAGCATAGGACTTCATCAAAGAGACAACCAAAAGTTGATTGACAGTTTGAAAGGCTTGCGTGATTTGGGGAACACGCTCATTGTGGTTGAGCATGATGAAGACACAATGAGACAATGTGACTATATTGTTGACATTGGAGTTGGCGCAGGTGTGCATGGTGGAAACGTTGTTGCACACGGCAGTGTTGAAGACATCATTGCTTCAAAAGAATCAATCACAGGAAAATATTTGTCAGGAGAATGGCAAATTCCAATTCCTGAAAAGCGTAGGGACATCTCAAACAAAAATTTGATTGTCGTTGGGGCAACCCAAAACAATTTGAAAAACATCACTGCAAAGTTTCCAAGTGGTGCTTTGACTGTTGTTACAGGTGTTTCAGGAAGTGGAAAATCTAGCCTTGTAAACGAAGTTTTGTATCCTGCACTTGCAAACAAACTGAACAAAGCAAACTTGAAATGTGGAGAGTGCAAAGAAATTTTAGGGTTTGAAAATTTTGACAAGGTCATTCAAATTGACCAAAGCCCAATTGGTAGAACCCCACGCTCAAATCCTGCGACATACACGGGTGTTTTCACTTCAATCAGAGAACTTTTTGCATCACTGCCAGAAGCAAAATCTCGTGGCTTTTCAAGTGGGCGTTTTTCTTTTAACGTTGCTGGTGGAAGATGCGAGCATTGTCAAGGAGATGGCATAATTCAAATCGAAATGCACTTTTTGCCTGATATTTATGTCCCTTGTGAGGTTTGCAAAGGAAAGAGATATAATCGTGAAACGCTTGAAGTCAAATATAAAGGAAAATCAATCGCCGAAGTCTTGGACATGACGGTTGAAGAAGCATGCGAATTTTTCAAAAATATTCCAAAAATCTATGGAAAAATTTCCACAATGAACGATGTTGGACTTGGCTATATCAAACTTGGACAATCTTCAACAACGCTTTCAGGTGGAGAAGCACAACGAATCAAACTTGCAACCGAACTTTCAAAAAAATCAACAGGCAAAACAATTTACATTTTGGACGAACCAACAACAGGACTACACAGCCATGATGTTGCAAAACTAGCAATGATTTTGAACAAACTTGTTGATGCAGGAAACACTGCCATTGTCATTGAACACAATCTTGACATCATCAAAATTGCCGACAACATCATTGACATTGGGCCTGAGGGTGGCGATGGTGGTGGAAAAATCATTGCAGAAGGCACTCCTGAACAAATTGCAAAATGCAAAAACAGTTTTACAGGCGAGTTTTTGCAGAGAATTTTATTTTGACAGCAACTTGCAACTTTCTTGCAAAATGATTTTCATTATGCTAAAATGTGTGAAATACATTCAATTTTTGGGAGATTCTCTATGAGTAATGCTGACATAATTTTCAAACAAACTTGCCGTGACATTTTGGACAATGGAGTGTGGGACACCGAATTTGACGTCAGACCAAAATGGCTTGATGGAACACCTGCTCATACAATAAAAAAGTTTTGTGTTGTAAATCGCTATGATTTGTCAAAAGAATTTCCAATCACCACTTTGAGAAAAACAAATTTTAAAGCATCCATTGATGAAATTTTGTGGATATGGCAAAAAAAATCAAACAATGTCGGCGATTTGAATTCTCACATTTGGGACTCTTGGGCTGATGAAAATGGTTCAATAGGAAAAGCCTATGGCTATCAACTGGGTGTGAAACACATCTACAAAGAAGGCGAGTTTGACCAAGTTGACAGAGTTTTGTTTGATTTGAAAAACAACCCAAATTCAAGACGCATCATGACCAACATCTACAACTTTCAAGATTTGCACGAGATGAATTTGTATCCTTGTGCCTACTCTATGACTTTCAATGTTGCAGACGGAAAATTGAATGCAATTTTGAACCAACGCTCACAAGACACTTTGACTGCAAACAACTGGAATGTGGTGCAATATGCAGTCTTGGTTCACATGTTTGCCCAAGTCAGCAATTTGCAAGTTGGCGAACTTGTTCATGTCATTGCTGATGCTCACATCTATGACAGACACATTCCAATTGTGGAAGAAATTTTGCAAAACAAACAATTTGAAGCACCAAAGTTTGTCATGAACAAAAACATAAAAAATTTTTATGATTTCACGGTTGATGATTTTCAACTTGAAAACTATGAATTTACACCTTTGAACAAAAAAATTGAAGTGGCAGTATAGGGAGATTGACTATGAAAGCAATTGTTGCAGTTGATGAAAATTGGGGAATTGGAAAAAATAATGATTTGTTGTTTTCTATTCATGAAGACATGAAGCATTTTCAAACGCAAACTTTAAACAAAGTTGTGGTTATGGGAGCAAACACACTTTTGTCATTTCCAAATTCAAAGCCATTGAAAAACAGAACAAACATTGTTTTGTGGCCTGATGGAGAAAGAGATGATGTTGTTTTGGTTCGCTCACTAGAAGAATTGTCAAGCGAATTGAAAAAATATAATGCTGATGACACTTTTGTTGTTGGTGGGGCAATGTTCTACAAAACAATGCTTCCATATTGCAGTGAAGTCATTGTGACAAAGGTTCGTGCAAACGGAGATGCAAAAGTGTTTTTTGAAAATCTTGACAGAATGCCAAACTGGACATGTGTTGAAGAAAGTGAAATGTGTGACAATGGTGACTATAAATTCAGTTTTTGCACCTATCAAAACAGCGATGTAAAAGAATTTTAAAGTTTTGTTGCAAGATTTGAAAATTAAAAAATTGCTAAATTTTAATAATATTGATAAAAAAAGGGCATAAGCCCTTTTTTCTTACAAATTTATCTACCTACAAATTTATCCATTTGCAAATTTACCTGCTTGTGAATTTATGATATGCAAAATGTATGTTCTTGCGAAAATTATATTTTTGCGAGATTATGCTAGTTGCAATTCCAAAATAATTTCGTTGTCAAAATTCAAAATTGAAATTTTTCCGTTTTCATAGGTTGCATAAGTGTTTGGGTGGTTTTCTTTTGGCAGTGCAACTGAACCTACATTCACAACAATTATTCCGTTTTTTTCTTTGATGAAAGGAATGTGAAAATGTCCATGAAACACAACCGAACCTTTTGGCAAATTTGGAACATTGTCCAAATTGAAAATGTGTCCGTGTGTAAAAAACAATTCACGGTCGCTTTCCAGTTCATAGTTTTGATGAAAATTGAATTCGGAAATCATTTGGTCAACTTCGCTGTCGCAATTTCCTTTGATGACAACCAACTTTTCTTTGATTGAATTTAGGGTTTCAGCGACTTGCATTGGTGCATAATCTTTTGGAAATGGGTTTCTTGGACCGTGATTATAGATGTCACCAAGCAAAATTGTTCGGTCAAAATTTTGAGAAAGTTCTTTGATTTTTTGAGCATAGAATTGTGAACCATGAATGTCCGATGCGATTAGCAATTTCATAATGTCTCCTTTTTGCCAAGTGAAAGTAATCCATAGGCAAATTACATTTGAATTTTATCAAAATGACAAATGATTGTCAAACTACTTCATGATGTAAGCATTGATTTTTTGTCTTTATGTGCTATAATTTAATCTAAAAGTTTTGGTGAATTTATGAAAAAAGAAAAAAGTTTGAGCGAAATTAGAACACAATATGGAACGATTGCTTCAATTTTTGCTTTGATTGCAAACATTTTGCTTGCGTCTGCAAAAATTACGGTTGGTTTCCTTTTTGGTAGTGTAGCAATTTTGGCTGATGGTGTAAACAATGCTACTGACTCTGCGTCGTCAATTGTGTCATTGTTGTCTTTTAAAATTGCAAACAAGCCTGCTGACAGCGAGCATCCATTTGGGCACAGCCGAATTGAATACATCGCAACACTTTCAATTGCATTCATAACGATGTTGGTTGCCGTTGAAGTCATCATCTCTTCAATTGAAAAGTTGATTGCAGGTGGCTTGATGGAAATTTCCATTGTCATGTACATCGTTCTTGGAATCAGCATTGCTGTCAAACTTGCAATGGGCTTTTCAATGCTTTTTGCTTCAAAAAAAATCAATTCATCGGCTTTGAAAGCAACATCTGTTGATGCTTTTTCAGATTGCATTGCAACAACTGCTGTTTTGATTTCAAGTTTGGTTTTTCAATTCACTGGTATAAACATTGATGGATATACTGGTATTGTTGTTTCGTTGTTTGTCATGTGGTCGGGCATTGGCATTTTGAAAGGTGTCATCAATCCTTTGATGGGCGAGGTCGCTCCAAAAGAAATGAGTGATGAACTTGTTAGAAAAATTCAAAAACATGAAGAAGTTTATGGCCTTCATGACTTGCTCATTCACAACTATGGACCTGGAAAATATTTTGCATCGGTTCACGTTGAAGTTGCAGGAGAAATGGACACAAATTCTAGTCACCAACTGGCAGATGAAATTGAGGAAGAAATCAAAACTGAGTCTTTTCATTTGACTGTTCACATTGACCCTGTTGGACTCTACAAAAATGATGATAGAATTGAATTTAGAAGAGAAACACCAAGATTTGATGAAAATGGTGTTGAAAAAGAAAAAGAGTGTGGAGATGACATTTACAGTTGAAAATGAAATATTTGGAACTCATCGAAAAAATATCCAACATGAAGAAGTTTTCAAGTGGAGAAACCTATGTCGCTCTCAATTTGATGCTGAACCATTTTGGAAATCCTCAAAAAAAGTTTAAATTTGTTCATGTTGCAGGCACAAATGGAAAAGGGTCGGTTTGTCAATTTGTTTCGTCAATTTTGTTTGAATCGGGCTATAAAGTTGGTCTGTTTTCATCGCCATCAGTGTTTTTATACAACGAAAGATTTGTTGTCAACAAAGAAAATGCAAGTGATGATTTGATTGAATGGGCTTTGCAAACTGTTTTTGATGCTCAAAATCTCATTGAAAATGAATATGGTGTTGAATTTAATGCTTTTGAAATCGAATTTGTTTCAGCGTTGTTGATTTTTGAAAAATTGAAATGCGAAGTTGTGGTTTTGGAAACAGGACTAGGTGGAAAAAAAGATACAACAAATGTGATTGAGCAAAAAGAAGTGGCTGTCATCACAAAAATTGGTTTGGACCATATGAACATTTTGGGAAATTCTTTGAAAGAGATTGCCGAAGAAAAGTTTGGAATTGCAAAAACATTTCCACTTGTTGTATGTCATCAAAACAAAGTTGTTGATTCTGTGTTTCAAAAATCACAAAATATTTTTTGGGCAGAAAATGCAGAGAATTTGAAAGATGATTGCCATCAACAAAATTTTTTGTGGAAAGGTCATGAATATTGCATTTGTTTGATTGGAAAACATCAAATTGAAAACGCAAGACTTGCTTTGAAAACGGTTGAAGTGTTGAAAGACAAGGGTTGGAAAATTTCTCAAAAAAACATAGAAGAAGGATTGAAAAAAGCAAGAAACAACGGTAGGTTTGAAATTTTTGAGCATGGTGACAAAACATTTGTCATTGATGGTGCTCACAACCTAGATGGAATTTATGCGTTGAAAGAATCAATTTCAAGATTGTTTTGTGGCAAAAAGATTTGTTTGATTGTTGGAATGTTTGGGGACAAGGCAACAGAGCAAGTTGCAAAACTGTGGAGTGAATTTGATGTTGACTTAAAGACTGTTTCAACAAGTGGCAAAAGGGCTTTGACAGGTGCGCAACTCAAAAAAATGATTGTTGAAAATGCCAAACAAAAAATTGTCGCAGAAGACTTTTCAGCATTGCAAAACGCATTGACAAAAACGATTGCCCAAAACTATGAAGTGATTTGCATCACAGGTTCGTTGAGTCTTATGAAAGAAGCAAGAGAAGAAGTGTTGAAACTTTGTGAATGAAAAGTAAAATCATAAATAAAATGTAAAATCATAAAACTAAAAGAAAAAATTGAAGTAGCAAATGAAGAAGCCGTAGAAAGAACAGTGGAAACAAAAGCAAAAGTAAAACAAAAGCAAAAGTAAAATAAAAGCAAATAGAAAAATAGAAGTAGTAGAAAAAGTTGTAAAAATAGAAGTATGAGAAATGCAGTATAAATTATTGTAGAAGTGAAATTCTTTCTAAAAATTAAAAAAGATTGGCATTTGCCAATCTTTTTTTGCACCATAATTTTTTAATGGTTTTTGTTTGAAAAGTTTTTTTCAAATCAATACATTTCTCCACCCATGCCACCAGCAGGGACAGCAGGAGTTGGTTCAGGAATGTCTGTAACAAGTGCTTCGGTTGTAAGAAGTGTTCCTGCAACTGATGCTGCATTTTGAAGTGCAGTTCTTGTGACTTTGGTTGGGTCAAGAATTCCTGCTTGAACCATGTCAACATATTCATTTTTCATTGCATCATAGCCAAAAACAGAGTTGTTTGCGTTGACAATTGTGTTTACAACAACGCCACCATCAACACCAGCGTTCAAAGCAATTTGTCTGATTGGAGATTCCAATGCTCTCAAAATGATGTTTGCACCTGTTTTGACATCTCCGTCAAGGTCGGCAATGCGTTTTGCAACATTGTTTCTGACAGAAAGCAATGCAACACCACCACCAGGCACAATGCCTTCTTCAACTGCTGCTCTTGTTGCTGCAAGTGCGTCTTCAATGCGAAGTTTTCTTTCTTTCATTTCAACTTCTGTTGCAGCACCCACACCAATGACTGCTACGCCACCTGCAAGTTTTGCAAGTCTTTCTTGAAGTTTTTCACGGTCATAGTCACTTGTGGTTTCTTTGATTTGATTTTTGATTGATTGAACTCTGCCTTGGAGTGCATCTTTGTTTCCTGCTCCTCCAACAATGGTTGTGTTGTCTTTGTCAACACGAACAGTTTTTGCTGTGCCGAGCATGTCGATTGTTGCAGTTTTGAGGTCAAGACCAAGGTCTGATGAAATGACTGTTCCACCTGTCAAAATTGCAATGTCTTCAAGCATTGCTTTTCTTCTGTCGCCAAAACCAGGGGCTTTGACTGCCACGCAGTTGAAAACTCCTTTCAATTTGTTGACAATGATTGTTGTCAATGCTTCGCCTTCAATGTCTTCTGCAATAATCAAAAGTTTCATGCCTTGTTTCAAAACTTGTTCCAAAATTGGCAAAATTTCTTGAATGTTGCTGATTTTTTTGTCAGTAATCAAAATTGCTGGGTTGTCAAGTTCTGCCACCATTTTGTCAAGGTCGGTGACAAGATATGGTGAAGCATAGCCACGGTCAAATTGCATGCCTTCAACAACATTGAGTTCTGTTGTCATTGTTTTGCCTTCATCAATTGTGATGACTCCGTCTTTTCCGACTTTTTCCATAGCGTCAGAAATGAGTTTTCCAATTTCTTCATCGCCAGCAGAAATTGCAGCAACTTGCTCAATTGATTGTTTGTTTTCAATTGGTTTTGAAATTGTTTTGAGTTCGTCAACAACGATGTCTGTTGCAACTTTGATTCCTTTTTTCAAAATCATTGGGTTTGCACCTGCTGCAACGTTTTTCAAACCTTCTTTGATGATTGCTTGTGCAAGCACAGCAGCAGTTGTTGTTCCGTCACCAGCAATGTCGTTGGTTTTTGTTGAAACTTCTTTGATGATTTGAGCGCCCATGTTTTGAAATGCGTTTTCAAGTTCAATTTCTTTTGCAATTGTCACGCCATCATTTGTGATGAGTGGTGTGCCATATTTTTTGTCAAGAACGACGTTTCTTCCTTTTGGTCCGAGTGTGACTTTGACTGTGTTTGCAAGTGTGTCAACACCATTTTCAAGAGCCTTTCTTGCTTCTTCTCCGTAAAGATATTGTTTTGCCATGTTTTAGCCTCCTATTACTTTACAATTGCCAAAATGTCACTTTGGCGAACGATTGTGACTTCTTCATCATCAAGTTTGAAGTCGCTTCCTGCATATTTTGAATAAAGAATTTTGTCGCCGACTGCAACTTGCATGACAATTTCTTTGCCGTCAACAATTCCTCCTGGTCCAACTGCGACAACCTCAGCGAGTTGTGGTTTTTCTTGTGCAGAACTTGGAAGGACAATTCCGCTTGCAGTTTTTTCAGTGCTGTCAATTGCTTTCAAAACAACTTTGTCAAAAAGTGGTTTTATTTCCATAGTTGATACCTCCAATATATCTAAAATTTTTTTTATTATTTTGTCGAAATAATTCAAGTTTTGGCACTCTCTTTGTTCGACTGCTAAAAGTTTATGACAGATGCAAAGAAAAGTCAATAGATAATGCCAAATTATTTGTGAAAGATTTCTGAAATTTTTCAGACTTTCAATTTTATGTGTGTTTTTTTGCAACAATGCAACAATATCATTCAAAAACAACAAAAAACAACAATTATGGCAAGCACAATGAAAAAATTTGTTTACTTGCACTTTTGTTTATGATAATTTATTAGGTATATAGAATTATTGCATTTGAAAAATTTGTTTCGATTTTGAGTAATATATCCATTATGAAAAAATTTGAAAAAAATTTAAACAATGTGGCGTGATATGAGAAAATTGCAAAACAAAATTTCGTGAGGTGAAGTTATGGACAAATGGGACAAAAGATTTATGGAAATCTGTGATGTCGTGGCAACTTGGTCAAGTTGTGTCAGACGAAGCATTGGTGCAGTCATTGTCATGGACAAAAGAATTTTGACAACAGGTTATAATGGCGCTCCTGCTGGAATCACAAGTTGCAAAGACAAAGGCTTTTGCATGAGAGATGAACATTCCATTCCGTCTGGAACAAGACAAGAGTTCTGCTATGCCGTTCATGCCGAACAAAATGCAATTACACAAGCAGCAAAGTTGGGAGTTTCTGTTCAAGGTGCAACACTCTATTGCACTCATCAGCCATGCACAATTTGCACAAGAATGATTATCAACAGTGGAATTAAACGTGTAGTTTTCAATCATCCTTATCCTGATGAATTTTCAATGAAGTTGTTGCAAGAAAGTGGCGTGTTGTGTGAACGCTATATTGAAGAATAGGCAAAAAGCGAACCAGCATAGCAATGTGTTGGTTTTTAGAAGTAATAGATTAAAATTTATTATATTAAAAAAATACTAAATGATAAGCCTAGTAAAAAGCAAAACCTAGAAATAGCAAAAAAACATAGGTAAATCTAGCAAAACTTTATAACATAGTAAAAGCAACGTAAAAGCAAAATCTAGAATAATCTAAAACTAATCAATAAAAAAAACTTAATAGGCAAAATCTATAAAAGACAAAACCTAGGAAAGAAAAAATAGCAAAAAACGAAACTAGAAAAACAATCGTGGAGAGAGAAATGTATAACAAAGAGATGTATCAACTGGGAAGCAAACGTTCTGTGATTAGAGAACTTTTTGAGTATGGAAAGAAAAGAGCAGAGGAAGTGGGTGAAGAAAATGTTTTTGATTTTTCACTTGGAAATCCAAATGTTCCTGCACCAAAATGCGTGACTGATGCAGTTGTAGAATTGATGGCTCAAAAAGATAGCACAAAGGTTCACGGCTACACTTCTGCCCAAGGTGATGTATCAGTCAGAAAAGCGATTGCAAACTATGTCAACGAACGCTTTTCAACTTCTCTTTCGCAAGACAACATCTATATGACTGTTGGGGCGGCGGCTTCACTTTGCATTTGTTTGAGAGCGCTGAACGAAAACAACGACGAATTCATCACTTTTGCTCCGTTTTTTCCTGAATACACCGTTTTTGCACATTCAATGGGAGGCAAATTGGTTGTTTCGCCTTTCAATCCTGAAAATTTTCAAATTGATTTGCCAAAATTTGAATCATTGATAAATGAAAAAACAAAAGGTATCATCATCAATTCGCCAAACAATCCTTCTGGCGTTGTTTACAGTGAAGAAACAATCAAAAGCGTTGCTGAAATTTTGACAAGAAAAAGCAATGAATTTGGGCATCCAATTTTCATAATTGCCGATGAACCATACAGAGAACTGGTTTTTTCAGATGTTAAAGTTCCATATTTGATGAACTACTACAAATATACTTTGGTGTGCTATTCATACAGCAAGTCGCTGTCACTTCCAGGTGAAAGAATTGGATATATTGCCGTAAACCCAGAAATGAAAGAATCAAAAGATGTTTATGCAGCAATTTGTGGCGCAGGCAGAGCACTTGGCTATGTTTGTGCACCAAGTTTGTTTCAAAAGGTCATTGAAAAATGCGTGAAGGCAACAACTGATGTTGAAGCATACAGAAAAAACAGAAATTTGATTTATGAAAATTTGACAAGAATTGGCTATCAATGTGTGCGACCTGATGGTGCATTCTATCTTTTTGTCAAGGCTCTTGAAAAAGATGCAAATGCGTTTTGCGACAAAGCAAAGAAATTGGGACTTTTGCTTGTTCCAGGTGATGATTTTGGTGCAAAAGGCTATGTTAGAATTGCCTATTGCGTAAGTTATGACATGATTGAACGCTCAATTCCTGCTTTTGAAAAATTGTTTGAAATGTATAATATGTAAAATAATTTGGAATTGTGGATATGGAAATTTTATTTCAATTTTTTTATGAAATCTATTTGGAAATTGTGATGTTTGCAGTTCCAGAAAACAAATTGAAAAAGTGGCAGAAAAATTTGTTGAAAGCAATGTGTGTTCTTGTTTCTGCAACAATGATTTTGCTCATATCAATTGGAATTTCTTTTTTGATGGAGAATGTCAAAGACATTGTCGGCATTGCTTTGATTTCATCAGGCTTTGCATTGCTGATTGTTCAAATTGTTTTGTTTGTGGGCATAAGAATTTATGCAAAAAAACAATAAAATTAAATTTTGATATAAGTATCGTATGAAAAATTGATTTGAAAATCAATATTTGATATAGATTGAATCATTATGATTTTTTCAAACATCAATCTTTTTGAAACATCTTTTTATTTTGTGCCAATCAAAAACGCCCCACAAATTGCGAGGCGTTTTTATTGTTTTTTCTTCAATTCTTTTCGGAAAATTCACGGCGAAGAATGTCGCCAGATTCAACTTCAAATTCCAATGGTAAAAGCAATTTTTGTTGAACTAGCATGGCATCTTCAACATCATTTCCTTTCATGTCTTTCATTGTCGGAACAATAAATGTTTTTCCAAAACTTTCGTTTGCTGAAAGAATTTCTAGCGTTTCGCCTTTTTTAAATCGGTTTCGCATTTCAATTGTTGCAATTTTGCTTTGCTTGTCATAGTCAAGAACAATTGCAATGAATTCTGCCGTTCCTTCAAGATTTTTGTCTTCTGGCTTTGTGGTATCGTCATTTTCTCCAAGTGCAAAAGCAGTGGTATATTCTCGGTGAGAAAATTTTTCAAGTTCGGTTTGCCAAAGTTGCAAATTGTCCATTTTGCCAGTTGACAAAAATTCATCAATTGCTCGGCGATAGGTGTTGATGACGCCTGCGATATAATATTCACTTTTGATTCGTCCTTCAACTTTGAATGACATGACGCCTGCTTCAATCATCTGTGGCAAAAGTTGCAACAAATTCAAATCTTTGCTGTTTAGAATGTAGGCTCCTCGCTCATCTTCTTCAACATCAAATTTTTGGTCAGGTCTTTTTTCTTCAACCAATGAATAGTTCCACCTGCAAGATTGAACACATTCACCACGATTGGCATCTCTCTTTGCTATGTAGTTTGAAAGCCAGCAACGACCACTGTATGAAATGCACATTGCTCCGTGAACAAATGCTTCAAGTTCAACTTGTGGTGCATGTTGATGAATTTCTGCAATATCTTCAAGTTGCAATTCTCTTGCAAGAACAACACGCTCTGCGCCTTGCTTTTGCCAAAACTCAACAGCCATTTTGTTTTGTGTGTTTGCTTGTGTTGAAACATGAACAACCAATTTTGGTGCTACTTGACGGGCAAGCATAATAAGCCCAGGGTCAGAGATGATGACAGCATCAACTTCGATTTTTTCAAGGAATTTAAAATATGTTTCTGCTTCAAGCAAATCTTTGTTTTTTGCAAAGATATTTGCAGTGACATAGATTTTTTTGCCAAGTTTGTGAGCATAAATTGTTGCCTCTTCCAATTCTTCATTTGAAAAATTGTCAGCAAAAGCACGCAAAGAAAAGGCTTTTCCACCAACATAAACTGCATCAGCACCGAAGTGAAATGCAACTTTCATTTTTTTCATGTTGCCCGCTGGGGCCAAAAGTTCAATTTTTTCCATAAATTTTATTATAGCATAGTTGAAGAATCTTGGAAAGTTTTTTGAAAAGGATATCAAAAATGAAATGTTTGTTGGTTTCAAAGAAATTTGTGTGGAATGAGTGAAAAAGTTTATGAAAAAAAATAAAAGCAAAAAAAATTCAAAAAAGTGTAAAAAATGCTTGTCAAAAAAATCATAATAGTGTAATATCTCAATTGTTGTACGGAGGCTTAGCCCAGTTGGTTAGAGCGCTTGCTTGACATGCAAGAGGTCACAAGTTCAAGTCTTGTAGTCTCCACCAAATGAAAAGGCTGACAAATCAATGTCAGCCTTTTGAAATCACAAATGAGAGAAGAAATGTATTTATGTTTTTTCTCTTTGTTACAAATCCACCTGAAATATGGTGGCAATTCAAAAGATAACGATGCAAATCGAAAACATATCATGGAGGCATAGCCCAGTTGGTTAGAGCGCTCGCTTCACATGCGAGAGGTCGCAGGTTCAAGTCCTGCTGTCTCCACCAATAGAATAGCGTTGAATACTATATGCGAAAAGGTATTCGGCGTTTTTTCTTTTTTCAACAAATTTTCTCCAAAATGCCTCAAAACTCAAAATTTTGCAAAAAAGTGTAGTCAAAAGTGTAGTCAAAACTGCTATCAAAATTTTTAAAGAATTGCAATAAAAATTTAAAGAATAAATTTAGTGATTATAAAAAAAGAATTCCCAAGGTTAT
>CAYPVP010000021.1:0-17238 GCA_964414205.1 uncultured Bacteroidaceae bacterium
GCCATATTGCAAAACAAATTTGACAGTTTCAAAACATTATAAAATTTCTGTCTTGTCTTGTTTTGAAAGTCTTGCTTGTTTGTTTTGTTGTCTATTCAGCAACTTCATCAAATATTCCATTTCTTTGTTGTTCATAAAGCGAGATGCACCTCTGCCAAGTCCACCAAGTCTAATGTCGCCAATAGCAACTCTTTTCAAGTAGGTGACATTTTTTTCAACAGCAAGAAACATATTTCTTATTTCACGATTTTTTCCTTCAAAAATTGTGACTTCAAGTCTTGCATTGCCATTTTCAACAGAAAGAAGTTTAACTTTTGCACGGCTGTATTCAACACCTTCATATGTCACGCCTTTACGCAAAATTGCAAGGTCGCTTTCAACAATTTCACCTTCTATTTTCACAATATATTTTTTTGGAATTTCGCTTGATGGATGTGTGAGCATTTGTGTCAAAGCACCATCATTTGTCAAAATCAAAAGTCCTTCACTGTCAAAGTCCAATCTTCCAACAGGAAACAATCTTTTGTCTGTGTCAATATAGTCAAAAATTGTTTTTCTGCCTTTGTCATCAGAAACAGTTGTAACGCAACCCTTTGGTTTGTTGAACATCATATAAGTGTAGTTGACAACTGGTGTAACTTTTTGACCATCAACAGTCACGGTGTCATTTTCTTCTCTGACTTGAAAACCCATTTCAGTCACAACCTTTTTGTTCACCTTGACTCTTCCTTCTTGAATGATGGCATCGGCTTGTCTTCTTGAAGCAACTCCTGAATCAGCCAAATATTTATTTAATCTAATCATATTTCCTCTTTTGAAATTTATTTTTCTTTGCTTGCAAAATTTGTTCAATTCAAACAACCAAACAAATTTTTCCTCTTTTATTATACATTTTTTTTGAAATAAAGCAAGTAGATGAAAAAACAAACCAAAAGATGTTTTCTTTCAGTTGGTAAATTTTAAACTCTAATTTTGCAATTCAGGAATGTAACTTTGCAAAATTGATTCAATAGTATAGTTTTCAAAGGCATAGTTCATCAAATTTTGAGCATCATTCCACATGTCGCCATGATTCAGAACAACGCTTACAACTTGCATTCCATTTCTTTTTGCAGAAGCCACAAGGCATCGTCCACTTGTTTTTGTATATCCAGTTTTGACGCCATTTCCACCTTCATATTGCCACAAAATTTTGTTTTTGTTTTTCCACATTCTAACTTCCTCGCCATCAACTTTTGCATATTTTGCTGAAACAATTTGTGCAAATGTTTCATTTTCCATGGCTTTGGAAGCAATCATTGCCAAGTCGTAGGCAGTTGTAAAGTGGTTTTCATCTTGCAATCCATGTGGATTTGTAAAATTTGAATTTATTGCACCACATTTTTTTGCAGTTTCATTCATCATTTTTGAAAATTGTTCAACGCTTTCTGCCGTGCGAATGGCAAGTTCAACTGCACAATCATTTCCACTTCGCAACATCAATCCATACAACAAATTGCGACTTGAAATTTTTTCATTTTCTTTCAAATAGACCGATGACCCTTCAATTCCAATTGACCTTTTGTCAACCTTTTGAAGTTCATCCAAATTTTGAAGATTGTCAAGAACAACCAATGCAGTCAGCACTTTTGTTGTTGATGCAGGAAACATTTTCAAGTGAACATTTTGACCTTTCAAAACTTTTTTTGTTGTTTGTTCCACAACAATTTCACTAGATTGTTTCTTCCACAAACTTCTTTCACTATTTTTATTGTTATCATTTTTTTTTGAAGGCTTTGAATCGCACAGCAAAGAAGAAAAATCTTCTTTCTCATTTTCAGAAATCAACATGATTTTTCTATTTTCAGTTTTGTTTGAAATTGAAACCACTTTTTCTTCATTCAAAAAATGCAAACCTAGCAACGACAACACCATCATTGACAAGAAAAATAGAATTGTAGCAAATTTAAAAATGAAATTATATTTAGTCATCGCCTTTCATTGCCTCGAATGCAGTTTTTGCCAAAGATAGCCATTTGTTTTCTTTGACATTCTCATTTGCTGGAACAAATTTGTGTCCATGCTCATTTGAAACAAAAAAACCTAGTGGTTCAATTGTGACTCCTCCACCACTTGCATTGGCATAGGGAGGTTCATCAAATCTTTGATTTTCAACGCCATATTCTCCTCCACCAAGCACGAAACCAAAACTTACTTTTGATATTGGAATCAAAAGTGTTTCATCATCAACTCTTACAGGTTTCCCAACAACATTTCCCGTTTCAATCAATTCTTGAAATTCATTCAGTGTTGATTTCAACAAATTTTCAAGTTTTTCCATGTTTATCTCCTTTATTTGAATTTAGTGTGTGCAATTCAAAAAAAATTTTTGCATCAATTCGCAAAGCAAGAAAAAATGCACATTCACCAACATTTTCATTCCAACAAGGTTTGACCACCACATTCGATTTTACATTTGAAACACCAAACAAAAAAGTGTTGAGCAATGTTGAAATGATTGCAGTTGAAATTGAGGAATCAAAACCTAAATTTCCAATCAAATTGACTTCATCAACTTCTATATATTTTTTTAGCAATCGCATGAAGGTATAAATTTGCTCAGGTTTGATTTTTGTTGAAGTTTCATTTTGTTGTGGCTTAATTTTTTTTGATTTTTCATTTTGTTGAAGTTTTCGCTCAATGCTTTTTGTCACCTTTGTTTTGCCAAATCGAAAAATTCTTCTAAAAATTCCATACGATTCAAGCACCAACTCTTTTGAACTTAAATAAGCGTCTAAACGCAGAATTTGAACATCAAACCAAATGAAAGACAAAGTCACAAATTTTTTGTCCATAGAGAACATTCCTTTGACTATGACTTCTTGACGCAGTTCAAAAAGAATAAGCAAAGAAAAAACAATTAGGTTTATTCCACTTATAAAAGGTGACAAAAAAAGCATATTTATAGTTTGTATTTTGCAGTTGAAATTATGCAAAAATTTGAGTTTCAATTTGAATTTTTATTACAAAAATATTGATTACAAAAAAACTCCAACTTGTTTTCAAACACAAATTGGAGTCTAAATTTTGTCTACACTAAATTTTATATGGTCTTAATTTCTATCTACTATTTTTTCAATACAATAAATCTTGCTTTATCCTATTTTTCTTTGCACTAAATTTTGCAAATTGATTTTTTCTATGGTATATCCTTTATTTTGCTAAATTTTTATGCAAAAATTTCTATACGCATTTTTTCTCTATCTACTAAAATTTGTTATGCACTACTATTCTTTCCACTATTTACTTTGCAGAAAATTTTTTATCGCTACTTTTTGCTACTCAATGACTTGAATTTCTTCATCTTTCAAGAAATCAGGAATTTCATCCAAATCATCAACGTCAGATGCAACTTCTTGCAAATCAAACAATGAAATATTTTGTTTTTGTTCATCCAAATTTTTGAGAGCGCCAATGACATCAATTGTTGGTTCTCCATCTTCATCAAGAATTGAACGGTTGTGAAACAGTGTTGATTGCGATGGTTGATAAATCATTTGAATTTTTTCAAGCACTTCTTCAACATCTGGCAAATCTTCAATTGATTGCAAATCAAACTTCTTCAAAAATTCATCAGTTGTGCCATAGAGCAAAGGGCGACCGACAGAATCTTTTCTTCCAACAACCTCAACCAACTTGGCTTTCAACAAACCACTCAAAGCATAATCACTGCTAACGCCACGAATTTCATCCAATTCTAGTTTTGTGATTGGCTGTTTATAGGCAATCGTTGAAAGAATTTCAAGCAAAGACTTTGAAAGTTGTTTTTCTCTCAATGGTGTCAAAACTTCTGCAACAAAATCTCCACATTTTGCATTTGTAGAAAATTGAAGTTGTTCATTGAAATCTAGCAAAACGATTCCACTGTTTTCAGTGTTGAATTTTTCTTTCAATTCGTCAACAATTTGTTGCAAATCAGATTTTGTTAGTGCTGGAATTTTATCAATCAAATCTTGTTTTTTTATGCTTTCACCCGAAGCAAAAATGATTGCTTCAACAATTTGTTTAATATTCTCCATTGTCACTCTCCTCAAAGATTATTGGCACATCCACAGCATTTTGATTTGCTGTGATGATGATATCTTTTGTTTTTTCGTCTTGTTCTGCCTTGATTTTTTGATATTTCATAAGTTCCAAAATCGCAAGGAATGTTGTCACAATGTCATTTTTGTCAAAATCTTTTTCAAACAAACTATAAAAAGACAAACTGTCTTCAACTTGCAACTTTTCTTGAATTGATTCCATTTGGTCATAGACAGAAAACTTTTCTCTCATGACAGTTTTTGGAATTTCATCAACTTTTAGTTGGTCAGCCTTGACAATGACTGTTGCAAAGGCTTCCATCAATTTTGCCAAAGAAAAATTTGTAATTGCTACACGGCAATCTTTTTCAGTAAATTTTGGTTCACGAAAAAAGCGATTGATGGTTTCCATGTCCTTCAATTTTTCAGATTGTTCTTTCAAAAGCATATATTCTTTTGCTTTCAAAATGAAATTTTGTCTTGCAAGTTCAGGGTCTTCAAATTCTTCTTCAATCTCGATTTGAGGCAAAGTGCGAAGAGATTTCAAATAAATAAGTTCGGCTGCCATTGTGATAAATTCACCAGCATATTCAAAATCAAACTCCTCTTTTGGAGTGTTTTTGATGATTTCTATGTATTGCTTGGTGACATCTGAAACAAAAATTTCGTCAATTGAAATTTTGGCTTCTTTGACAAGTGTCAAAAGCAAATCAAGTGGACCTTCAAAATCAGACAAGCGATAGATTACATCTTTATTTTCCAAAAATGAATCATTGTCAGAATTCAAAATGTCATCAGAAACCTGCTTGACAATTTCCGATTTTTTCAAAAGAGAATCTTTTTCAATCTCATTTTTTGCATTTTTGACAGCCACAGCAAAATCTTTTTCAGAATCAGCAGAAACTATTTTTTCTTCTTCCAAAATTTATCTCCCAAATTTTTTTTAGAAAATCAAACCGAACACCGTGCTCAACAATTTCAAAATAGAATTTTGAATGACATTGATATACATTCCAATGATGTCAAAATATGGCCAAAATCTTCCCAAAACAAAACTTGCCATCAAAAAAATGAACAAAATCATTCTGCCATACTTTCGCATAAAGGCAACAAATTGAGAGCGTGGCGCAAAAGATTCAATCATTCTGAAACCATCAAGAGGATAGATTGGCAAAATGTTGAAAGCAGCAAGTGTAATGTTCAAAAGTGTGCCATACAAAAAGAAATATATCAAAAAAGTGAAAAGTCCATTGACAAAAGAATTTACAACCGTAACTTTTGAAAAAGCAAATGCTGACAAGCAACACAGCCCAAAACTTATTGCTGACAAAATGACATTGACAACTATTCCAGCAGAAGCAACAAAAAACGAATCACGTTTGTAATGCTTGAAATTGTTTGGATTGATTGGAACAGGTTTTGCCCAGCCAAAGCCAATGAAAATCATCATCAAAATTCCTGCAACATCAAAATGAGCAACAGGATTCAATGTCAATCTTTTGTTGATTTTTGCAGTTGCATCACCACACCACAATGCCACATAGCCATGTGCACATTCATGAAATTCAATTGCCAAAAGCGCTGACAAAATGATGGCAACGATGATGATAATTTTTGTTCCAACGTCAATATTGGTGTTTAAGATGATTCCGAACATATTATTTCAACCAGTTTGCAATGTTGTTCAAACGAATCAAATCTTCGTAGGTTTGTGGTTTGACAATGTAGTCAGATTTTTTGCCATTGACAAGCACCATTGGAGGAATTGGATTCATGTTGTAGTTTGATGCCATAGAATAGTTGTAGGCACCAGTAGAAAAAACAGCGACAATGTCACCAACTTGTGCATTTTGCAATTTTGTGTCAACTGCAATCATATCTCCACTTTCGCAACATTTTCCACAAATTGTAACAATTTCATTTTGTGGCATGCCTGCTTTGTTTGCAACACATGCACTATATTTTGATTCATACAAAGCGTAGCGAGGGTTTTCAAACATTCCACCATCAACGCCAACATATTTTCTAACGCCTAAATCTTTGATTGTTCCAACCGTATACAATGTCACTCCTGCTTCTCCAACAATAGAACGACCAGGTTCAACAACCAACATAGGCAATTTCATTCCAAATTTTACAAAAGAATTTTTGACCAACATTGCGAGATTTTTTGCACTGTGTTGATATCTTTTTGGTGTAAATTTTGGGTCTTCATCGGTATAGTAGATTCCCAAACCACCACCAATGTTCAAGACTTCAATTTCAATGCCTTCATCAAAAAGTTCTTTGGCAAAATTGGTCATCACTTCAATGGCTTGCTCAAATGCGTTGTAGTCGAAAATTTGCGAACCAATGTGGCTGTGAAGCCCAGCAAAATGCAAATTTTCTTGACCAATGATGTTTTTGATGGCTTTCTTTGATTCTTCACCAATGACAACACCAAATTTGCTGTCTGCTTTTGCAGTTTGAACAGCAGAAAAAGTGTGTGCTGAAACCAAAGGATTGACTCTCAAAATGCAATTTGCAACTTTGTTTTGCTCTTTTGCCAATCTTTGAAGCCTTTCAATCTCGTCAAAGTTGTCAACAACAAAAAAGCCGACACCAACATTCAAAGCAAAATTTAGTTCACTTTCAGTTTTGTTGTTGCCATGAAAAATCATATTTTCAGGCTTTACACCTGCATTCATTGCAACAAAAATTTCGCCCCCTGAAACAACATCAGACATCAACCCTTCACTGCACGTAATTTTGATGACGCAAACATTAGAAAGAGATTTTGATGCAAATGCGACAGCAGACTTGCCACCCTCATAGCCTTCCAAAATTCCATTCTTATATGCTTTTGCAACGGCTCTGATGTATTGCTCATCCAAAACGTACAAAGGTGTTCCATATTGTTTGACAAGGTCGTTTGCAGAAATTTCACCAATTACAAGGTCATTTCCAACAATTTTCAATGTATCTCTTTCGTTCATAGGGACAAAACTCCAAATTATTTTCAAATTACATTTTGAAGTTTAGCACAAAACCACTCTATTGTCGAGTGGTTTTGGTTTCTTTTGAATGATAAATGCGTGAAATTGTTGTGAAAAAAACTTACCATTTGTCCAAAAATCTTTTTATTTCATCAAGGAAAGTTGCCTTTAAAACATCTTCACTTGCCACAATGTCACACTCTGCGATTGCGATTGAATTTTTGAATAGAAATGCTTTTCCCAAAACTTGTCCTTTTGAAATTGGTGCTTGAACATTTTGAACAATTTCAGTTTTTACTTCATATGAGTTTTCTTCGCCAATTTTTGCAAGTGATGTCAAATTTTTTCCAAATTCTGTTCGCACATTTGTAGACTTACCCTTTTGAACTCCAATTGAATTTTCAATGTTGTCGCCTTGTCTTGCAAAATTTTTGTTTTCATAGTTTTTGAAGCAATAGTTAAACATGTCTGAAACTTCTTTAAATCTTGTTTTAGAGTTTGGCTCTCCAATCACAACAGAAACAATTCTCAAACCGTTTCTGCTGGCTGTTGCTGCCAAACAATGCCCTGCTTCACTAGTATAACCTGTTTTTCCTCCATCACAGCCCTTGTAGAACCTAACCAATTTGTTGGTGTTTGTCATTGAAGTTTTTCTTCCATCAGGGTGAATATAGTCTTGCAAAAATATGGTTGAAAATTCAAAATATTTTTCATGTTTCAACAAACTTGAAAGCATTGTGCAAACATCTTTTGCTGATGAATGATGTTGAGGAGCAGGAAGTCCTGTTGAATTTGAAAAATGCGTGTTTGACATTTGCAATTCTTTGCATTTTTCGTTCATCAAAGATACAAAGTTTTGTTCTGAACCAGCAATATGTTCAGCGATTGCAACAGAAGCATCATTTGCACTTGCAATGGTGATGGCTTTCAACAAATCTCCGTATTTATGCTTTGAATTTGCATCAAGAAAGACTTGGCTACCACCCATTTTTGATGCAGTTTCAGAAACCAAAACCTCATCCATAAACGATGCTTTGCCATTTTCGATATTTTCAAACGCCAAAAGCAATGTCATGATTTTTGTCATGCTTGCGATTGGCAATTTTTGATTTTCATTGTTTTTCGCAATGACAGTTTTGCTGTCATAGTCAATCAAATAGGTTGCTTTTGCACTCATCGAAAAAGGGACTTTTTCAGTGTTTGCAATTTCTGAAACAATTTTAGCATTTGCGTGGCACATTGAATTTGTTCGGTTTGAAACTAAGATGCAAGCAACTGTTTGACAACAAAACAATGCGACCAGCATAATGAAAATTGAACCAAATATAACTTTTTGTTTTTTCATAATTCACCTTACATTCTTTTTGTTAGTGTGAAACATGATTCGATTTTTATGCAAAAAGAAAAAAAGGCTACATCGCCTTTTCATCTATTTTTAAAACAAAATTTAGACTGCAAAAAATTTCGTTTGTTTTTTGCCAAAACTTAAACCACCAATAAAGTTTCTTTTTTATTTTTGTTGGCATTCGCCAAGCAGTTTTTCAACTGTTTCTCCAACAAATTTGAAGCCTTTGATTGTTCCCAAATTTTCGCCTGGGCAATTTTTTTGAAATTGCAAATATGGAACATTTTCTCTTGAATGGTCTGTTGATGGAGTTGAAGGGTCACAACCATGGTCAGCAGTGACAATCAGCACATCATCATCTTTCATCAATTCAATAAATTTGCCTAAAAACACATCAAATTCTTCAACACAAAGACGATAGCCACCAACATCATTTCTGTGGCCGTAGTTCATGTCTGTGTCAACCAAATTGACAAAAACAAAGCCGTTGAAATTTTCTCGCATGAGTGGAAAAATTTTGTCATAGACTTCCAAATTTTGGTGTGCAAAAATTTTTTTTGTCAAGCCAACACCACTGAAAATGTCAAAAATTTTGCCAACACCTATCACATCAAAACCTTTGTTTTTCAATTTGACAAGGGTTGAGTTGTTTGGTGGCAAAAGAGCATAGTCTTTTCTATCACCTGTTCGATAATAGCCTACAATTCCTTTTCTGAATGGTCTTGCAATGACACGAGAAACGGCATGTTCCCCTGTCATCAATTCTCTTGCTTTTTGGCACATGTCATAAATTTCTTCAAGTGGAATTTCATCTTCATTGCATGCAAGTTGCAAAACACTGTCTGCCGAAGTATACAAAATTGGACTGCCTGTTCTTGTTGATTCATCACCAAGTTGTTTGATGATTTCAGTTCCACTTGCCGAAAAATTGCCAATCAGTTTTCTTTGAAACGCTTTTTCAAGTTTTTCTACAACTTCTTGTGGAAATCCGTTTGGATAGGTTGGAAGTGTTTTTTTTGTTTCAATTCCCATCATCTCCCAATGTCCAGTTACAGTGTCTTTTGCAACTGAAATTTCTTCCAATCGTGCATATTTTGCAATTGGTTTTTTTGATTTTGGCAAAATGTCAATGCCATCAATGTTGTTCAGTCCAAGATTTTGCAAATTCGGAATTTTTATGTTTTCACAAATTGCTTTGTAGGTGTCGCTTCCCTCATCACCAAATTGATTTGCATCGATTGCTCCACCAATTCCAAAACTGTCAACAACAAAACAAAAAACTCTTTTCACGCCCTTTTCCATAGAATTTTCTCCTTGAAAAAATTATATCACTATGACAGGAAAAATCAACCCACCCAAAAAGAAAATGATGACATTTTTGCACATTGAAATCAAAAAACAACAAAGTGCAATTTTCAGAGAACTGTTTTGAGATGATGTGCTTTTATGCCTTGCACAACTTCCATATTTTGATTTGTTTCGACACCTGAATGTGGAAGCATCAAAAATCAAACAGATTGCCACAACAAAAATCAGCATAGACAACAAAAAATAAGGGACATAGACAAACACGAATGCCAAAATGCCGTTTCCACCAAAGCAAGCACACAAAATCACTGCGTAGCGAGAAAACCAATAGCCATAAAAAAAAAGCCCACAGCAAGTCAACACAACAAAGAATGAACCAACATTGACAAAAACGAAACAACAAAACATTCCAATTTCAGCACCAAAAAAAACAAAAAACATTTTTACTGCCGATTTGACCATGTCCCCTGCAAAAATTTTTTCAAATTTTCCACCATAGGATGAAATTATAATTGCAATTCCAATCATGAAGCCAGCCAAAAACAAGCCCATACAAAACAAGATTGTTTTTTTGTGTTCATGGCAAAAATCTTGTGCACGAATTGAAATGCATTGAAAAAAATTTTTCATACTAAAATTTATTGTAGAAAAGAAAATTTTATGCAAAAAGAAATTTTAATCGACAAAATTAGCAAACTAAAAAGACAATCAATTTGAATTTTTGACACAACTTACTGATTTTTTTGAATTAGTGCATATAAAATTAAATTATGAATTCAAATCAAAACAACATAAAAAAGTATCTGCTATCTCTTGGCTTCTATCCAAACAAATATGGCTACAAATTCCTTGTTGACCTCATTTCAAGTGGAATTGAAAGAGAACAAATTTTGCCCTTGAAATATTATGGCTATCCAAAACTTGGTGAAAAGTTTGGAAAAAAAATTGAAACTATTGAAAAAGACATTCAAAATGCCATCAGTTTTGCGTTTCAGCATGGAGATTTGGAAATTCTGCAAAAAGAATTTGGCTCAACCATTGATGAAAAAAAAGGAAAACCGACAAACAAGCAATTTGTTTTGTCGGCAATCGAACGACTGACTGCAAATTCATTTGTCTAGCGTTTTCATTCATCTAGCATTGTTGAAATGAAAATTCCATATCCTCGTTTTGAGTCATTGACAAAAACATGTGTCACTGCTCCAACAAGTTTTCCATTTTGCAAAATTGGACTTCCTGACATTCCTTGCACAATTCCACCCGTGGTTTCCAATAGTCTTTTGTCTGTCACCAACAGCACAAGACCTTTTTCTGATTTTTTGTCCTTTGGTGATGATTTCACAATTTCAATGTCATACAAGATTGGCGTTGTGCCATCAATGGTTGTCAAAATTTGTGCTTTTCCCATTTTGACATCATATTTTGAAGCAGTTGCAATCTTTTGAAAATTCAAAACACCTTGATATGTTCCAAAAACGCCATAAGGTGAATTTTTTTCAACTTTGCCAATTGATTCTGACAATTCTGAATAGTCACCTTTCAATGCGCCAGGAAAGCCATCCATTCCTTTGTTGACACCAAAAATCGTTGCTTCAAAAATGTTGCCATTTGAAAACTCATCACTAAGTCCACTTTCTGTGTCAACAATTTGATGTCCCAAACACCCAAAACGCCTGTTTTCATCAACAAAAGTCAAAGTTCCAATTCCTTTCAAATTTTCTTTCAAAACAAAACCACATTTTCGTGTTGAAGTCTTTGCATCAATTTCAGGTTTGATTTTGATTTTGAAACTTTCCGATTTTCGTTTGACTTCAAATTCAACAATTCCACTGTTTGCCAAAACTTTGTCCAAATCTTCAAGTTGTTTCAATCCTATGCCATTTGCAAATGTCAACAAATCGCCCTTTCTCAACTCACCTTCCATTTGAGGAAAAACATAACCATTTTTTGTCAAAATTTCGACTCTTTCCAAAAAAATCAAGCCATTTGCATATATATCAATTCCAACAGGGACACCACCCAAATAGACTTCTCTTGAACTCGGTTCGTTTTTGTCTCGAAAAATTGATGGACATTCCGTTTCCAAAATTGCATCCATTTCGGGAGAACTTGCGTGTGCTGTTGAAATTGGTGCGATGAATATTCCACAAATTCCAATTGCTAGCAACAAAACGAATGTGGACAACGCAAACATAATTTTCTTTTTCATATTTATATTGTTTGTAAAAAATTCAAAAGTTTGCATTGAAAAAATTTGGCAACAAAACAAACAAATTTTGACAAATTCTATCTATTTTTGCAAAAGCAAATTTTTTGAGCATAGACTATAAAAAAGGAGTCAATATGCTAGAAGGTTTTTTTTCTTTGCTCAAAAATTTGATGTTGTTTTCTTCATATGTTGACAACAAAAACTCATTTCCACAACCACTTTCGGCTGAAAAAGAAGCCGAGTATTTGAATCTTGCAAAAACAGGAGATAAAAATGCAAAAGAGGTTTTGATAAAACACAATTTGCGACTTGTTGCACACATCGCAAAAAAATATACCAACTACAATGACTCTGATGAATTGATTTCGGTGGGTTCGATTGGTTTGATAAAAGCAATAAACACTTTTCAAATCGGAAAAGGAACTAGACTTGCAACCTACGCTTCCCGTTGCATAGAAAATGAAATTTTGATGACAATTCGTGCCAACAAAAAGCACAAAGCAAATGTATCATTGCAAGAGCCTGTTGGAACTGACAAAGACGGAAACGAACTTTCATTGATTGACTTGCTTTCTGCCGATGAAAAAAGCATCATTGATGATGTTGAAAACAAAATTATGATGCGAAAACTTCAAAAAATCATAAAAACGACTTTGGATGAAAGAGAATACAACATAATTGTTGAGAGATATGGACTTTTCAACATTCCAGCCAAAACGCAAAAAGAAGTTGCAAAGTTGTTTGGCATATCTCGTTCTTATGTTTCACGAATAGAAAAAAAAGCACTCAGCAAAATTTATGACTACATAAAAAAAGAAAACATAATTTTTGATTGAATACTTTTTTGATAAATTTCAAATCTTTGCTAATCGGTTTGGTTTACATCTTGTAGGCGAACAAAGTTTTGATGCTTTCGTTTGAACACTTACGATTTATCACTTCAAACCTTAATTGATTCTGCATACAAATTGATAAAAATTGATTTCAAAAAATTTTTATCAACACAAAATTGTGCAAAATTGAATAAATTTGAAACACAAATGAATTTATTTTGGAACTAACTTTCAAAAACTTTAAATTGAGTTTTTCAAACTTGATTGCTGAAAATTTGAATGGTTATTATATAATTAAAAATGGAAATATCAATTCATTTGAATGACATTTCCATTTTAATTTTTTATTGCAATTTACAGTTGAATTTTTCAACAGAATTTTAGATTTCAATATAAAGCACGTTCATCAAATTTTTTTGTCTAAACTTTCTTTAAGTTTGATGAGTTGTTCAATTTCTGACATCAATGAATTTATATCCTTGAATTGTCTGTGAACAGAGGCATAGCGAACATAAGCAACTTCATCAATGGTTTTCAAGCCATCCATGACCATGTCGCCAATTTGTGTGCTAGGAATTTCTTGTTCCAAAGTGTTGTTGATTTCTTTTTGAATTGAATCAACCAATTTGTCAACGGTTGCCATTGGAACGGCACGTTTTTCAATTGATTTCATAATTCCCTTTCTGACTTTTTGTATGTCAAACATTTGTCTGCTACCATCTTTTTTGACAACCATAATTGGAGTATGTTCAATAGTTTCATAGGTTGTAAATCTTTTTCCACAACCAACACATTCACGACGACGACGAATTGAAGTTCCATCTTCATTTTGTCTTGAATCGACAACCTTGCTTTCCATACAGCCACAATACATACATTTCATAGCACACCTCTGAATGTGATTATACATGAAATTATCTTTTATGTAAAGATACTCAAAAAATAAAAGAAAAAAAACATATAAACATTTTTTTTTTCATAATCTTTGATATGAGAGAATATACTTTTCAAGAATTGCGAGCAAAAACAGTCATAAATGTGGCAGAAGGAAAAGAACTTGGACATATCTGCGACATTTCTTTCACTTGCACAGGAAACATTCTCGGATTGATTGTCCCAGCAAGAAAAAGTATATTTGCCAGTTTAAACTCTCAAAACACAATTTGCATTCCTTGGAGAAACATCATAAAAGTTGGCGAAGATGTGATTTTGGTTGAACTCGTCGGTGCAATCGGAGTTCTTTCAAATTCATCTGAAACTCCGACAGCCAGCACATTGAAAAACGATGATGAAAAACCTCTGCAATAGTTTCGATTTTCATTCTCACACATCTTTTCATTGCCAAATCTTCAACTTCAATTTCCTGTTTTCACAGTCTATATTCACTTTATATTCAATTACGCCTGAATTTTACATTTGTTTTTTATGATGTTTGAAGTTCAATCTACATATTTATGATTTTTCAATTTCAAACTACCTAATTTCATTTGTTTGTCGTTTTTTTCTTGCACTTTTGACTTTCATTTTTCAACTGAAAAAAATATTTTTCAAATTCTTGCATAAATGTTTTCAATTTGCAAAAACTTTTATTGCAAGTCAAATATTATCATTTTCATTTTGTGTCTGACGATGCTTGATGAAATGTATATTTGACTTGCAGTTGGACTGGTACATATCTATGTGTGTTTTACATACAGGAGAAACAAATGAGAAAAGTTGAAGTTACAGGACTAGACACATCGACCATTCCAAAATTGACTCAAAACCAATCAAAAGAATTGCTTTTTAGAATTGCAAACGGAGATGAACAAGCAAAAGATGAATTTTTGCTTGCAAATTTGCGTCTTGTTTTGAGCATTGTGCAAAGATTTGGAAGAAACTTTGATTCAGTTGATGATTTGTTTCAAGTTGGTTGCATTGGACTGATGAAATCACTAAACAATTTTGACCACACACTTGGCGTCCAATTTTCAACCTATGCAGTTCCGATGATAATTGGGGAAATAAAACGATATATGAGGGATAGAAACGGAATTAAGGTGTCAAGAAGTTTGCGTGACACTGCCTATCAAGCACTCAAAACAAGAGAAAAAATTTTGAATGAAAATTCCATTGCTGAACCCACACTTTTTGAAATTGCAGAAGAACTTGCAATTCCAACTTCGGAAATTGCATGCGCCCTTGATGCCGTCAGCGAACCAATTTCATTGTTTGACTCTGCCTTTACTGATGGAGAAGAAAACATGCTAGTTCTAGACCAAATTGCTGATGAAAAATGCAATTGGGACAAAATTTCAGAACATCTATCTTTGCGTTCGGCTTTGACAACATTGAATGAAAAAGAAAGTCAAATCATCAATATGCGCTACTATCAAGGAAAAACGCAAACTGAAATTTCCAAACTTGTCAACATGAGCCAAGCACAAATTTCAAGATTGGAAAAAACTGCTTTGGAAAAATTGAAAAAGCAACTAGACTAAATTTGAAATTTGTTTGATCAATCAAAATTGTTTTTTCACGGCATATAACTTTCATAAAAACAAATTATTATCACAGTATGTCGTATGAAAAAATTGATTTTAGAGATAAATTGAAAAATGAGTTGAATTTTGTTCATCTCATTTTTTTTCATATTATTAAAATATTTTTGCTATTGTTGATTGCTGTTGGATATTGGTTTTTTTATTTTATGTAATAATTTTCATATGAAAAAATTTTGCACAAAACTTTACAAAACTCATTGACTATATTTGCAGAATAAACAATTTATTCTAAACCATTTTGCTTATTTCATCTTTCATTTTGTCAATGATTTTCTTTTCTAGCCTAGAAATGTATGATTGAGAAATTCCCATCAAATCGGCAATTTCTTTTTGCGTTTTTTCTTCTTGACCATACAAACCAAATCTCAATTTCATAATTTCTTGTTCACGGCGAGGCAATCGGCTGAACAATTCAAACAATATTTTTCTTTCTGCAATTTCTTCTGCACCATTGTACAATTCATCACATTCAGTCCCCAAAACATCTGACAACAAAAGCATGTTGCCTTCAAAATCAACATTCAAAGGTTCATCCAACGAAACTTCTGCTTTTGTGCGAGATGTTTTTCTCAAATGCATCAAAATCTCGTTTTCTATGCAACGAGAAGCATAGGTAGCAAGTTTTATATTTTTTGACAAATCATATGAATTTACAGCCTTGATGAGTCCTATCGTTCCAATCGAAACCAAATCTTCCATGTCAACATTTGTGTTGTCAAAACGCTTGGCTATGTAGACAACCAATCTCAAATTGTGTTCAATCAAATTTAGCCTTGCATTTTCATCACCATTTTGAAATTTTTTCATTTCTGAAATTTCTTCTTCTTGTGTAAAAGGCACAGGCAACGCTTCTCCACATGAAATATAGTCAACTGATTCCGAGGTTTCTTTTTCGGACAAATCAAAAAGTTTGAACAGTTTAAACAACCATTTGAAAAAAAACATAGACACGCTCCTTCAAAAAAAGTTTATGACGCTTCACGCATTGTTTCATGCAAAATCAAATCAAAATCAGAATAATTTTCTTCTGACACTGCCACCAAAAAATTTGTTGTTGAAAACTTGTGTTTTCCAAATTGCACATCAAGAGAATTTCCGTCCAAAATAGGCAATTCAGATACACCAGCAACAGTTTTGACTTGAATTTTTCGGTTTGCAAATTTTGACACACACTCACCGAGTTTTTTTGACAAGACAACAACAGGTTTTCCTGTTTGCCTGTCCACAAGTTGATTTCCACTGTCATAAAGTGCAAGAACATTGAGTTTTTGCTCACCAATTTTCAATGTTGCTTTGCTGACTTCATACTTGATTTTTTTTCGTCTTTTGTAAAGAACAAATTGTCGCACAGAATACCCCACAAGCAAAACTGACAAAAAAACAATTCCAGAAATCCAATAGGTTGCAATGTCAATTTTGAACATTTTCAAAATAAAATACGATGTTCCTGCAAGCATAAAAGTTAGCGCATAAAACATCAAAGTTGCCAACAGCCATTGCTTAAATTTTTGATATGATGCAAAAATTGCTGTCATGCTGGGTGCTAGCAACACTGTGCATAGAATTTGAGCCCATCTTGGACACAATGGATAGGCAACTGCAACTGACATGCCCAAAATCAATGCCAAAGCAATTTGCCACCATTTTGATTTCAATTTTAAACTGTGAGTTGTCATCAAAATCAATGTCAAATCAACTGCAAAATTGTTGAAAAGAACAACTTCTATGTACACTTGCATAAGAAAAGTATATTGCCAAAAAAAACAAAAATAACTCCGTTTGATGACTAAAAAATGTATATTTTGTCTATATCAAGAAACGAATTTTGATTGATTGCAAATGGAATCATTCTAAAATTCTTTGCAATGAAACTACATATTTTTCAGTTTAGATTTATTCATTTGAAATGTTCTTACTTCTTTGCAATGAAACTACAAAAAATTTGGTTTAAATTGATACAAATT
>CAYPVP010000021.1:17248-20296 GCA_964414205.1 uncultured Bacteroidaceae bacterium
GCTTTAAAATTTGTTGCGATAATCAAAATTTGCAATTTTGGTCAAAATCAAATTGCTTTTATTTTTAATAATTTAAAAAACAATATGAAAAACCATACAACAAGTGTATGGTTTTGGGTCAATTTAAAGCATCAAAATCATGTTTGATTCAATTTTTGTTTTAATTTGATAGATTCAAATTTCTTTTCTTATATTAGATGCAATTTTTAGATACAATTTTTATTTTGATACATTCAGTTTTCAATTAAAAATGTTTCAAAGCAAATCATTTTCTAGCCTTTCTCAAAAATGCAGGGACTTTGCCAGAACCTGAAAATCTTGATGGATTATCATTTTTTTCTTGAATTTCTTCTCTTTGAACAGGCTCTTTTGGAACATCTGCAACTGAATTTTGTCCATTATAACCCATATTTTGATTTTGATAGTTCATTTGAGCATTTTGTTGATATGTGTTTTGCGCATATTGAGGTTGTTGAACATGTTGGTCAAAATTTTGAAATTCAACTGCATTTGTTTTTTCTTCTCTTTCTGCAAAGATATCCATTTTTGAATATGGTTGTGATTGAGATGCTGAATGATTTTGCATTTGTCCGTTTTGCATTTGTTGATTTTGTGGAATTTGTTTTTCAACAACTTTTTCAGGGTTCATTGCCGATGAGGACACAAAGGAAGAAACATCAGTTTTTTCATTTGAACCTGTTGCAATGATTGTGATTTGCAAATCTTGTTTATCAGTTGCAAAACCTGTTCCAAAAATAATGTTTGCAGAAGGGTCAACAACTTGGCGAATGAGTTCGCAAACTTCGTTGACTTCTCCAAGTCCCATGTCTTCACCACCAACAATGTTGACAATGATTCCAGTAGCCCCTTCAATGTCGGTTTCAAGCAATGGAGAAAAAACTGCACCACGAACTGCTTCAATGACTCTGTTTTCACCTTTGCCGTGTCCAATTCCCATGTGAGCCATGCCTTTGTTTGACAAAATCTTTTTGACATCAGCAAAGTCCAAATTTATCAGTGCTGGGCTTGTGATGACATCAGCAACACCTTGAATTCCTTGACGCAAAACATCATCAGCAATTTCAAATGCTCGTTTGAATGTGACTTCTTTGCCCAAAACATCCATGAGTTTGTTGTTTGGAACAATGAGGAGAGTGTCAACAAATTTTCTGAGTTGTGCAATGCCTGCTTCGGCATTTTTCATACGTGGCAAACCTTCAAAAGAAAATGGCTTTGTGACAACTGCAACAGTCAAAATTCCCAAACTTTTGGCAATTTCAGCAACAACAGGTGCAGCACCAGTTCCCGTTCCACCACCCATTCCAGCAGTAATGAACAAAAGGTCAACTCCTGTCAACATTTCTTTGAGCATTTCACGATTTTCTTCGGCAGAAAGTCTTCCAATTTCAGGGTCTGAGCCTGCGCCAAGTCCCCCAGTTTGTTTTTCTCCCAACTGAATTTTGAAATCAGGGTCAACCAATGACATTGAAAGTGCTTGACTGTCAGTGTTCATTGCAACATATTGAGCGCTTTGAACCCCAGCAGTAATCATGTTGTTGACAGCATTGTTGCCACCACCACCAATTCCACAAACGACAATCGTAGCATTTCCTGTTTTTTTTGAAAAATGTGGAACATGATTGGTTTCGTCATCAATGTTTTCATTTTTTTGTGAATATGTATCGGTTGAAAATGCAGGCTTTTCTTGTTTTGTTTCAAACAAATTTTTGTAACTTTCATCTCCATCCATATTATCATAATCAAACATAATTTTTGCCTCCTTAAAGCGACTCAATCGCATTCAATAATCTATGCTTTTTCTTTTCCAATTTCGATGCCACCATCAATAGTGAAACAATAGTAGAATATTTCGGTTTGTTGTAGAGAGGAAGTTTTGGTTGCAAGATTTCAACTTGTTTGCCAAATGCCTCTTCGATATATCTAACTGCACCACGTATGTCAGTGATTCCTTCACCAATCAAATAGATTGGATAAGGAGATTCCATATCATATTCAACTGCTTCAATGCAACAAGCAATCTCTTCCAACATTTCATCAAGCCCATCTTTGACAAGTTCTGAAATTTGCGATGACACAAACCCACCCTCATCAGATGTGATGATGTAGTCTTCATCACCATAGGCAAGGTTCAAATCAATTTGCGACACTGCTTCTTCTATGATTTCAAAAGGAACATCTTCAAAGGCTTCAAAAACTTTTGCCTCAACATGCGCAATTCCTTTTGAAAAAAACTTCATGTCAATCAAGCCATTTCCCTTGACCGTTGAAACGCTGGTTGAAAGATAACCAATGTTCAAAATCAAACAATCTTTTGTGCGTTGCTCGTCATCCAAAAGAGAAATGCCATTTGCAACATCACTAGAAATGAATTCAGCATGCAAAAATGAAAACTCTTTTGCAAGTGATTCCATAGTTTTTACAAATTCATTTTGAGCCAAAACATAGTTGACGCCTGCCGACACTTTGCTTGCAAAACATCCCGTAGCGTCAAACATTTTTCTGTTGTCATCATCAACTTTGAACCACAGTGGAATTGCACTTACAAATTGAAAATTGTGTTGACTTTGAAAATTCTTTCCTTTGTTGACCAAAAAATTTATGTCTTTTGAAGATATCTTTCTTTTTCTGTCAAAAAAAACAGGGACTTCCCGAGTGACAATCGTTGAAAACTCTGCTGGAACAGAAATGTAGAGTGTTTTTGCTTTTGATGATGATTCATCCAAAACCTTTGCAAGTGATTTTCTCACTGCCGATTTCAATTCGCCCTCATCAAACCAACAAGAATCTTCAAAACCCGAATATGCTGTTTCGGAAAATGATTTGACAAAATAAACTCCTTGCGATTTTGAACTTGCAACAATCGCCGAAATTCTTTTTGAGTCTATGTTCAAAACAACAATGTCATTTGTCCTAAAAAGCATACTATCCCTCATTAGTATTTATATAATAATTGTATTATAAACAATAGCAAGTGTCAACACAAAACAAAAAAAATAGGTATAATTTCAATTCAAAAATCAACACAAA
>CAYPVP010000022.1:0-19894 GCA_964414205.1 uncultured Bacteroidaceae bacterium
TATGGCAAAAATCTATTTTAATGACAAAAATGAATATTAGGACAAAATGAAGAGATGGTCTAAATGAATATTAGGATAAAATGTATATGACCAAAAAGAACATTAGGACAAAACAAATATAAGTCAAAAATTTTTGTAATGATAAAATGTATATGAACTGTTTATAAACCATATGAAGTGTATATGAATTTTGTAAGTGGCACAAGGCTTGTGATGATTGCAAAAGTATGAGTGGCAAAAATGTTTCTTGATGACAAATTTTATAATATGCAAAAAAATATAGAAAGCATTTTAAAAAAATTAAAACTAAATTGCAAATAATTGTTTTTTCGTGAAGAATGTCGGAAAAACTGATAGTCTTTGAAATACTTTTTTTGTCAAAATGTCGTGTTTGTGTTTAAGTTGGCATTTTTTTGTGTTAAGATGGAATAAAAAGAATTTTCATCTAAAAAATGGAGCAAATATGGAAGAAAAAAATTATATACCGATTTTACCTTTAAGAAGAATTGTTATCTTTCCTGGACAAGTGACAAAACTTACTTTGGCAAGAACAAAATCCATTGCAACAGCAAAAGCATCAATGGAAACCAATCGCCAAATTTTGCTTGTTCCACAACTCAATCCTGATGCAAAAAACAATAAACCCGTTGTATATCACAATGTGGGTGTTTTGGCAACAATTTTTGAACTTTCCAATTCTAACGGCGTTGTTGAAGTCTATTTGACTGGACAACGCAGAGTTTATGTTGAAAACATTCTTTCAAAAGAAGACCATGACGAGGCAATGTTTTCTGAATTTATTTTGACTGACAATGAAACAGTTGAATCAGAAGTCTATTTTGACCAACTTTTGCAAATTGTTTTGAACAAAGAAAAATTGAAAACAACTTCGCTTGGAAATGCAAATTTTGAAATCAATCCAAACAAAGTTACAAAAAATGAATTGATTGATGAACTCGCAACCTATTTCCCTTATAACATTGCTTTTGATTTGCTCAATGATTCAAGCACAACATCAAGACTTGAAAAATCATTGATGTTTTTGACAAAAGAAATCAAAACCAGCGAATTGGAGCAATCAATTCAAGAAAAGGTTCGCAAGAATTTTGAAAAGGGACAAAAAGAGACTTATTTGAGAGAAACAATGTCTGTCATTCAAAAAGAATTGGGAATTGGAGAAGAACAAGAAGAATTGCGTGCCAAAATTTTCAATTTGCCACTTGATGAGTCGAGCAAAGAAAAACTTTTGAAAGATGTTGACAAATGTGCAAAAATGTCACCTAGTAGTGCAGAATTTACACTTTTGACAAACTATTTGGAATTTGTTTTGGACTTGCCTTGGGGAATCAAGACAGAAGATAGTTGTGATTTGAAAAAAGCAAAAGAAATTTTGGACAAAGAGCATTTTGGACTGGACAAAATCAAAGATAGAATTTTGGAATTTTTGGCAGTTCACCATTTGACCGATTCAAACCGTGACCCTATTTTGTGCTTTGTTGGACCTCCTGGTGTTGGAAAAACAACCATAGTTCGCTCGATAGCCGATGCACTTGGAAGAAAATATGTCAGAATGAGTCTTGGTGGCGTGCATGATGAAGCCGAAATTCGTGGACACAGAAAAACATATATTGGTGCAATGGCTGGAAGAATTTTGAGTGGAATCAAACAAGGTGGTTCTTCAAACCCTGTATTTTTGCTTGATGAAATTGACAAATTGGCAAAAGATTTCAGAGGTGACCCATCTGCTGCTTTGCTTGAAGTTTTAGACCCTGAATTGAATTGGACATTCCGTGACAACTATTTGGAATTGCCTTTTGATTTGTCTGATGTCACTTTTGTTACAACTGCAAACTCACTTGAATCAATTCCACCTGCATTGGCTGACAGAATGGAAATCATTGAAATGAGTGGTTATACTCCTGTAGAAAAACTTGAAATTGCAAAAAAACATCTTGTTCCAAAACAACTTCATTTCAATGGTTTGACAGAAAATCAAGTGAAACTTGATGATGAAATTTTGAAAATCATCATTCAAAACTACACAAGGGAAGCAGGCGTTCGACAACTGGAAAAACAAATTGCAAAAGTTATGCGTTGTGTGGCAAGAAACATTGTTGAAGGAAAAACAGAATTCCAAATCATTGATGAAGACAAATTGTCCGAATTTTTGGGAGTTGCTCATGTTGGTGGCATTTCAAAATATGATGAAAATCAAATTGGTGCAGTCATGGGGCTTGCATGGACACAATTTGGTGGCGAAATTTTGCCTATTGAAGTTTCAACAATGAAAGGCAAAGGCGAGATTTTGTTGACGGGAAAATTGGGCGATGTTCTGAAAGAAAGTGCAAGAACAGCAATCAGTTTTTTGCGTTCAAACGAAACAATGTTAGGGCTTGAAGAAAACTGGTTTGAAAAATTGGACATTCACATTCACATTCCAGAAGGTGCAGTTCCCAAAGATGGTCCATCAGCAGGTGTGACATTGGCAACGGCTGTCTATTCAGCAATTGGCAAGAAAGAAGCAAGAGCAGATTTGGCTATGACAGGCGAAATCACTTTGCGTGGAAAAGTTTTGCCTATTGGTGGTTTGAAAGAAAAATTGATGGCAGCACAGCGTGCAGGAATCTATGAAATTGTTGCACCGTTTGGAAATCAAAAAGACATGGCTGAAATTCCACAAAGTGTAAAAAATGATGTAAAAGTGCATTTTGCAAAGGAACTAAAAGAAGTTTTTGAAATTGCATTTAAAAAGTAATTTTGCAAGGGCAAAACAATAAAACAAAATTCTATTCTACAATTTGTCAAAAAGTATAATACAAAACTCGATAAACAAGAATAATCTGCAAAATATCAACAAAAAAACGCCTAAATTGGCGTTTTTTTTGCAAGTATAAATGAAATCAAGTAGAAACATAATCATGACTAATAAGTCAATTTTGATGATTTAAGTTGATACAAATTTAAATTTTTTTAATTTTATTTTTAATTTTCAAAAATGTCAGTCATCATTTTCTTGATTGTTTTCTTCTTCAAGTGCTTGTTGCTTCAAAAAGTCTTGTTTGAATTTTTGTCCATCCAAAATTTGTCCAATTTTGTCAAACGCATCATCTTTTCCAGTCTTTTTTGATGATGAAGTCAAAATTATGTTTGCAGGTGCAATTCTGAGTTCGTTTGCAATTTTTTGACGCATAGAATTCAATTGCAGTTTTGAAAGTTTGTCACATTTTGTTGCAAAAACAGTGAAGTCAATGTTGTTTGTGTGCAAAAAGTTGACAATCATTTTGTCGTTGTCAGAAGGCTCAATGCGAATGTCCAAAAGCAAAAATACATTTGCCAAACTTTCGCTGTTCAACAGATAGCCTTCAATCATTTCTCCCCATTTTTCTTGTTCGTTTTTTGCAACTTTTGCATAGCCATAGCCTGGCAAATCGACAAAGTGAAATTCGCCATCATTGATTTCAAAATAGTTTACAAGACGAGTTCTTCCTGGCTCACTAGATGTTTTTGCCAATTTGTTTTGGTTTGTCAAAAAATTGATGAAAGATGATTTTCCAACATTAGATTTTCCGACAATGGCAATTTCAATTTTGTTGTCATTCAAGATGTTTTCTGCTTTTGCCACTGATGTTATGAACTTTGCTTTTTTTATGATGAAATCATTTTGTCTTGGTTTGGAATATAAGGGTTTTTGTGTTTGCATAATTTTTCTCCTTAAAATTTTTTTCTGCTTGTGAAAAACTTTTTCATTTTTTGAAAAAAAGAGAGTTGTGAAATTTTTTCTGATGCCTCAGAGCATTTTATGTTGCAAATTTCATTTTTCAAATCTTGATTTGAATTTTTGCAGATTGTTTTTTTGTCACCTTTTTGCACATCGTTTTTCAATGTTGCTTTTGAAGGTGCATTTGTTGTTAATTTTGTGTTTTGCATTGATGTTGAATTGTTCAAGATTGATTCATTGCATTTTTCTTGAAAGTTGTTTGTCAAGGTTGAAAAACATTCAATTTGAATCAGTTTGTTGTCTATCAAGTCACAGGAAGTCAAAAAATAGGTGATACCATTTTTTTCAACTTGTGTGTTGACTCTGACATTTTTGCCGTGCAAATGCCCATAGGTGACAAATTTGACGCCATAGATTTCCAAAAGTTTGGTCACTTGTGAATCGTTGTAGTTTGCTTCAAATGGTGGATAGTGCAAAATGGCAATCAAAGTGTCACCGTCATTTTGCTTTGATTTTGCATTTTTTAAAGATAGTTCCAATCTTTGAAGTTCTCGTTCGAAAATTTTTTTGTCTTGCTCTTGGCAATTTTCATTTGTTGGAAGTGTCCAACCTCTTGCACCTGCAATGACAAAATTTCCAAATTTTACTGAATCGTTTTGAATGAAAACAAAATCGGGCAGAGCATTTCTTACTTTGCTTACAGAATTCCACCAATAGTCATGGTTGCCTTTGATGACAATTTTGTGTCCTTTCAAATTTTTTAGCAATTCAAAATCAGGCATTGCTTCTTGCAAAGTCAAGCCCCAAGACATATCTCCACCCAAAAGAACTATGTCATTGTCTGAAACTTTTTCGTTCCAGTCTTGTTTGATTTTTTCAAAATGACCTTCCCATTTGTCGCCAAAGATGTCCATAGGTTTTTTGACCACAGTGGACAAATGGAGGTCGCTTATTGCATAAATTTTCATATATAGAACCAATTTAACATATTTTTGAGTTTTGCACAAACAAAATGCTTTTGTTGATGATTTTTGTTTGACCTAATTTGTTTTCTTTGCTAGAATTCAGGCGAATCACAACTTGCAGAGTTGTTTCAAAGGACTTTTTAAATTTTATGGATAGTATGACCAAAAAATTGGTTTTCAAAGATTTTGGGAAATATGTTTCAGTCAATATGTTGGCAATGTTCGCCGTTTCACTTTATATTTTAGCAGACACTTTTTTTATTGCCAGGGGAATAGGTTCAAATGGACTTGTTGCCTTAAACTTAGTTTTGCCAATGTTCACTTTGATGAATGCAGTTGGCATGATGATTGGAATGGGTGGAGGAACAAAGTTCGCTTTGCTTGGCGAAGAAAATGTTGATGCTCGCAAAAAGGTTTTTACACATTCAATGGTGCTGGCGATTTTGTTTGGAATTGTTTTTGCCTTGATAGGAATTTTTGCACACAATCAAATTGCAACTTTGTTGGGAGCAGATGAAATTTCGCATCCAATGACATCTGAATATCTTTTTGTGCTGTATTGTTTTGCTCCTGCTTTTGTTTTGAACCACAGTTTGCTGGCGTTTGTAAGAAATGATGGCTCGCCAAAACTTGCAATGGCTGGGGCATTTACAAGCAGTTTTTCAAACATAATTCTTGACTACATTTTTATTTTTCCTTGTCAAATGGGGATTTTTGGTGGAGTTCTTGCAACGGGAATCGCTTGCTGTTTGAGCGTTTTGGTTTTGTCAACGCATTTTTTCAAAAAAAGCAACAATTTGAAGTTGAAATTTTCAAAGCCAGAAAAAAAATATATCGGTTCAATTTTTTCTCTTGGCATTTTTGCGTTTATAACTGAAATGTCGGGAGGTCTTTCAATTTTGATTTTCAACTTTTTGATTTTGAAGATTTCTGGCAATGTTGGTGTTGCAGCATATGGAGTGATAGCAAACGTTGCACTTGTTTTTGGTTGTGTATTCAACGGCATTGCGCAGGGAATTCAACCATTGGTCAGTGGCAGAATTGTGAAAAACAAAAAGGAAGAAGTTAGATTCATTTTGATGCTTGCAATTGTTCTGTCAATTTTGATTGGGCTTTTGTCATATGTGTTTTTGTCACTTTGCTCAACTCCAATCATACAACTTTTCAATTTGGAGAAAAATGCAGAACTGTTAGGCATTGCAAAAATTGGATTTTATATCTATTTTGTTGCATTGGCGTTTATGGGAATAAACATTGTTGGTGCAGGCTTTTTCAGTGCTATTGGAGATGTCAAAAAATCTTTTGTGATTTCAATTTTGCGAGGCTTTGTTTTGCTTGGTGCATTGGCAGTGATTTTTGCATACAGTTTTGGAATTATGGGTGTTTGGAGTGCTGTTCCGACAACGGAAATTCTTGTGTCAATTTTGGTTGGCATTTTTGTCTATCTCTATGTCAAAAAAGAAAAGAAAAGGGAGAAAACTGTTTTTGAAAATGGCAATTTACCCCAAAATTTTGGTGACAACAACAAAAGTGTCAACGACAAAGTTGACAACAACAAATGTGTCAATGGCAATGCTCTGAACGACAATGGTGTGAAAGAAAAAAGTGCCAACGACAATCTAGATGAAGAAATTGACAAACCAAATTTATCAAAATAAATTTTAAAACCAAAAATTAAAAGCAAAAGCGAATGAGAAATTCAAACGCTTTTGCTTTTTTTTGTTCAAATGAATGAATGATTTTTTGAAAATGTTTGGCTTTTCCTTTTCACTGACTGCTTGGAGTTCTTGGAAACAATGGAAGGTCAAAAACGCCTGCGCAAACTTCCTCGGTATAATCTTGGCAAAGTGGAATTTTGCAATAGCCATAACTTGGAACAAGAATGTCAACTTCTGCTTCAAGTTTGAGAACAACAGTGACGCAGGCATTGATTGAAAATTTGTTGCCTGAAACATAAGTTCCTGTTGTAGACGCAAGATTGACAGTGGAAGCAAGTTCGACAGGGACAACAGAAGATTCTGGCATGCACATGACAACATCTTTTTGAACAGTGTAGTAGCCAGTTCCTTTTCCAGCGACATTTTTTGCATCAATGAAAGACACTTCAACTGGAATTTGAATTGTTGCTTGCACACGAGAAAATCCTGGTTTTTCTGCCAGAGATGTGAATGTATATGATTTGATAACCCCAACTGATGATGTAGATGTTGCCGAAACAAAAGTTAGTGGGGTGTTTGGAGTTCCCGTAGAAAACTCCACAATGGTGATTTCTTGATTTTCAATTGATGTTTGCGACATGCAGGCATCAAAAACTTTTTTTACTTGCAAGCATACTTTTTCACATACACCATGTGGAGAATTGCTTCCAAATGAGTTACTGTTGCAAAATGACATAAATTTACCTCCTACAATGAGTTATCCTCGTTTTACAATATGCTAGATTTCGTATTATTGTTAAAACAGAAATTTTTTGACATAAAAGATTTGAAAAGAAAATTTTGTGCCAACAAAAACTGAAAAAAGAAAAAAATGTAACAAAATTTTCAAATAAAATCGTTGACTTGTTCATCAAAAAGTGCTCGAAAACTCAAATTATAGTAAACAAATATACTATACAAATTGAGATTTTACATTTTAAAATCAATGCATTTCCTTTGTTTTATAAGAAAATTTCAACAAAAAATAAAAAGTGGTTGACAGTGGGCAAATTCAGTTTTAATATATAGGTACGAGGCAAATTATGGCAATGAGATTACTTGGAAAATTTCAATATAGTTTGGACGAAAAAAACAGGGTTAGAATTCCTGCAAAATTTCGCCAAGCATTTGCAGACAATTTGGTTTTGATGCCATCATTGTTTGGTCCGTTGTATCTTTTGCCAGATGAAAAAGCAAACCCAGAACTTGACAAACTTTCTGAAACTGATTTGTATGACATTGAAGGGCAAAGGAAGGCATCAATGGTGATGAGTTATACTGACGAAATCAAAATTGACAATCAAGGCAGAATTCTTCTCGACAATGATTGGAGAAAAATTGGAAAAATTGCAAAAGATGTAGTTTTTGTTGGAAAGGGCGCTTATGTTGAACTTTGGTCAAAGGAAGAATGGGACTTGAAATTCAACCTTCTAAACAAAGAAAATATCGATGCAGTTTTGGAGAAAATGAAGGCTTATGGAATTTAATCACAAACCAGTCATGCTGAATGAATGTATTGAAGCATTGAACATCAACCCCGATGGAATCTATCTTGATGGAACGTTGGGTGGTGGTGGACACTCCGAACAGATTGCCAAAAGGCTTTCTGAAAATGGCAGATTGATTTGTGTGGACAAAGATGCTGATGCAATCATATATGCAGGAAATCGCTTGGAACAATACAAAAAAGTCATAACTTTTGTAAACGACGATTTCAAAAACGCCACAGAATTTTTGGACGACTTGCAAATTGAAAAACTCGATGGTGTTTTGCTTGACCTTGGTGTTTCGTCTTATCAACTTGACAATGGAGAAAGAGGATTTTCTTATATGCAAGACGCTCCACTTGACATGAGAATGGACCAATCTCAATATTTGACAGCATTCAATGTTGTAAATGAATATTCCGTGGCAGAACTTGTGAAAGTTTTGAAAGACTACGGTGAAGAAAAATTGGCAAGAAAAATTGCAGAAAGAATTGCATCGACAAGAGAAAAAGAAACAATACGCACAACTGGACAACTTGCAAAATTGGTTGAATTGTGCTATCCACCTGCAACTCGTTGGAAATTTGGACACCCTGCAAAAAGAACTTTTCAAGCAATCAGAATTGAAGTTAATGGTGAACTTGAAAATTTGGAAAAAACAATTGAAATGTATGCAATGCGTCTGAAAAAAGGTGGAAGAATGGCAGTCATCACTTTTCACAGTTTGGAAGACAGAGCAGTCAAAAATGTCTTTAAATGGCTGGAACTTGATTGCATTTGCGACAAAAGTCTTCCAGTGTGTGTTTGTGACAAAGTCAGTGAAGTGAAAATTTTGACAAAAAAACCAGTTGTTGCATCAGAAGAAGAATTGAAAGTCAATTCGAGAGCAGAAAGTGCAAAACTTAGAATTATAGAAAGGAAATAAGACTTTTTAGAACGAACAAAAGAGAAAGAAAATAAGTTTTAAAGAGGTGATTGAAATGGCAGTTGCATTGAATGATTTGCTTGGAATCAAAAATGGTCAAGCAAACAATGTTGAAAAAGTTAAAACTTTTCCATCTTATGAGGAATATGTTCAATCAAAGAACAGCAGAGGTTCTGTTGCTCCAAATTCCTATGTGGAAAATTTGCAACCCGACAATCAAAACCAACAAAATTTGAATGTTGGACAATTTTCTTCATTTTCTCAATCATCGCAAGCACAATTCGTTCAACCTCAAATGAGTCAACCTGTTCAAAATGTTGTGCAACAACCTGTCTATCAACAAACTGCTCAACAACCGATTTTTCAACAACCTGTCTATCAACCTGTTTATCCACAATCGGCTTTTTCGCAACAAGTTGTTCAACCTCAACAAGTTGTTCAACCTCAACAAGTTGTTCAACCATCACAACCAATGTTTCAAAATCAACAACAGTTTGTTCAAAATCAAACTCCATATCAAACGGTGCAACCACAACAATTTGAAAGTGTCAACTATATGCAAAACACTCAAATGTATGGACAAGATTTTCAAGAAGACATGTTGAATAGATTGTCTTTCACCAAAAATGAAAAGGTTTCAAAAACAAAAAAAATTGCAAAAAGTAGCACTGCTGAAAAAATCAAAAAAGTGCCAAAACTTTCTTCAAAAGCAAAAATTGTGCTTGGAGTCTATGGCGCTCTTGCAGTTTTGATTGCTACTTTGGTTGGAATTAGTGCATCAGGCTTGAATGGAAAAACAAACACACCAACAAATTCTGTAAAGAATGAGTTGACAACGCAAATTGATGAAAAAGATTTTGCATACAAAACATCAAAATTTTCGTATGTTGAAAGCACAAATTGGTTTGACCGTTTTTGTGATGGAATTTCAAATATGTTTAGATGAGGAATAAAATCAAAAGAGAATTTATATAATACAAGGGAAAAGGAAAATATGGAAAAAGTAGAAGAAGTTTTGCAAAATGAAAAAAATAATAGATGTTGCTTTTCAGATGTATTAGAAAATTTTTGTGTTCTAAACTATGTGATGATAAAGTCACTTTCTAGAATGTGGGTGACAATGAAAGCAAAAATGAGAAACTTTTGATGCTTTTTGATTGATAATCTATAAACTCACTTGCCAATTTTACTCAGGTTTCAACGACAAATTTACTTGCCAACGATAAACTCAGTTTTCAACTATAAACTATGTTGTCAATAATAAAGCAAGTTTTCAACTAAAACTAAGTTGCAAACAATATAATTTTATAAACTAAGAGATTTGAATAATGCCCAAAAATGGGCATTATTTTTTTATTTTGTGAATAAGTTTTTCTATGTGGAAAAAAAATAAAAGTCAAAAATTTGATAAAAAAACGATAAAGAAATTTGGAAGTATAAAAAACGATTTTAGAAATTTTATGCCTCAAAAACGATTGGTGACAACGTTTTTGATTTTCATTTTGCTTTTTGCTTTTGTTTTTGGAAAATTCGCCTTTGTGATGTTGTGGCAAAATCAAGAACTTCAAACAAAAGCATTGGAGCAGTGGTATCGTGATGTGCCGATAAAAGCCCAAAGAGGGGACATCTTGGACAGAAATGGTGTTCAACTTGCAACAAGCACAACTCGATATTCAATTTTTGTTCGCCCAAATGCTGTGAAAAACATGCCATATGTTGTTGAAATTTTGTCATCGGTTTTGGGACTTGACAAAATAAAACTGACAGAAAAATTGACAAAAAAAGCAAGTGAAATCACCATTGCCAAATCAGTTGAAAAAGAAAAAATTTCAATGCTATACAGTTATGGTTTGCAAGGTGTCTATTATGCCGAAGAAAATTTTAGAACCTATCCATACGGAGATTTTTTGTCATCAGTTTTGGGTTTTTGTTCGCTTGATGGTGATGGACAAACTGGTCTTGAAGCCTACTACAACATGAATTTGAAAGGTGTGAATGGAAAAATTTTGACTGCAAGTGATTTGATTGGTCGTGAACTTGAAAATGCGAGCAAAGTTTATGTGCCAAGCATAAAAGGAATGGCTTTGAAAACCACGATAGACAGCAAAATTGCACAAATTGCAAATTCTGCTGTCAAAAAGGCTGTTGAAATTTATCATCCAAAAAACGCTAGTTGCCTTGTGATGAACTATAAAACAGGAGAAATTTTGGCGATTGCAGAAGCACCCTCATTTGATTTGAATTCTGTTCCGAGAGATGACATTGAAAAATTGTTTGCAATGTCAAAAAGTCAAATGGTTTCAAATGTTTTTGAACCAGGTTCTACATTCAAAATTTTGACATCTGCAATTGCTTTGGAAACGGGCGTTGTCAATCCTGAAAGCAGATTCTATTGCAACGGTTCTAGAATGGTTGATGGACAAAAAATCAAATGTTGGAAATTTCAAGGTCATGGAAGCATAAATTTTGCCGAAGGAGTTGAAAAATCTTGCAACTGCGTTTTTATGGATTTGGCAATGAGGGTTGGAACTCAAAAATTTTATGACTATTTGCGAAAATTTGGTTTGAATCAAAAAACAGGAATAGACATGAAAGGCGAAACCTCTGGAATTTTGTTGAAAGAAGAAATTGTAAAAAATGTTGACCTTGCAAGAATTGGGTTTGGACAAGCCATTGCAATTTCTCCAATTGAACTTGTGACATCAACATCAGCAGTTGTGAATGGTGGAAAAAAAGTTGTGCCACATTTGATGAGTGCAATTTATGATGAAAAGTCGAATGTAGTCATTGAAAACTACGCTCAAAAATCTGAAAATATTTTGTCTCAAAAAACAAGTGCAACAATGAGAGAATTGCTTTGTGCTGTTGTTGAAAAAGGCAGTGGAAAAGGTGCATATGTTCCTGGATACAAAATTATTGGAAAAACAGGAACAGCACAAAAGTATGCAAATGGACACATTGCACAAGGAAAATATGTGTCGTCATTTTTGGGCTTTTCAACAACGAAAGATGCAGATTTTGCCGTTTTGATGATTGTTGATGAACCTCAGGGCTATCAATATTATGGAAGTTTGGTTGCAGCGCCATTGGTTGGAGAAGTTTTTGCAAACATTTTTTCGGCTTTTCAAATTGCACCTCATTTTTCAGAAACTGATTTCAAAGTTATTGGTGAGAAATTTACACTTCCATCATTTGTTGGGCTGACATTGCAAGAAGCAAAATCGCAAATTGAAAAACTCGGTTTGCATTTTGAAGTTGGAGATGGTGTTGAAATTGTCAAATCTCAATTTCCATTGGCAGGAACAAAAGTGGACAAAAGAAATGTGGTTTTGCTGTTATAAATCATTGAAAATTGGAATACTTGAAGTGAATCAAATTCAATAGACATAATTTGCATTTTGGGAGTTTTCAAAGTCGGTTTTGGGTGAAAATGTAAAGAGAAATTCCGTTTTTGTCTTTGTTTGCTTGTCTATTGACCTGTCTATATATACTAAATAAAATTATTGTATTATCTAACGCACGCGTATGCGCGCAAAAGGAGTCGTAAATGGAACTTAGCAAATTGCTTAGTGGCGTAAAGGTCAAAAAATGGAATGTTGCGAAAGACCTTGAAATTCGTGACATCGCAATTGATTCTACTGTTGCAAATCTAGGAGATTTGTTTGTGTGCTTGAAGGGGAAAAAAAATGATGGACACAATTATATTTCTGCTTTGCAAAACAAAGTTGCCGTTTTTGTTGTGGAGCATGCCCCAAAAGAAAATGTTCCGTTTGTTCTTGTGGAAGACACAAGAAAGGCATACAGTGTGATTTCACAAAATTTTTTTATGAATCCAGCAAAGAAATTGCGCCTTGTTTCTATTGTTGGAACAAACGGTAAAACAAGCACAGCGCACATCATCAATGACATTTTTATGCAAGCAAATTTCAAAACTGGCGTAATTGGAACATTGGGACACTATGTTTTGGGTGAAAAAGTTGGTGAAAGTTTGACAACTCCTGACCCTTATGAACTCAACAAACTGTTTTTTGAAATGGTTTGCAAAGGTGTTGAAGTTGTCATCATGGAAGTTTCAGCGCATGCCATTGCTTTGGACAAATTGTATGGTTTGCAATCTGAAATTGCTGTTTTTACAAACATAACACAAGACCATTTGGACTATTTTGAAACTTTTGAAAACTATGCAAACACCAAAATGTCCTATTTTTCGCCTGAAAACACAAAGCAAATTGTTCTGAATGTTGATGATGAATATGGAAAAAAACTTGCTTTTTCGACAAAAATTCCAACAGTGACATATGCACTTGAAAATCCATCAGATGTGTTTGCAATCGACATTTATCCTGACATGGATGGAACTAATTTTGTTGCAAATTTGTTTGACAATGTTGAGAAAATCAAAACACCATTGTATGGAGAATTCAATGTTTACAATTTGCTTGCAAGCATGATTGTTGCCTATTCTTTTGGAATTGACATTGAAACTATTTCAAGAGCAGTCAAACGAATCAGACCAATTGAAGGCAGATTCAATGTTTTGAAAAACAACAAAGGTTTGATTGTCATTGACTATGCTCACACTCCTGATGGATTGAAAAACTTGCTTGAAACGGCAAGAACCATCACAAAATCTCGTTTGTTGACCATTTTTGGCTGTGGAGGAGAAAGGGACAAAACCAAGCGTGCAATCATGGGCAACATTGCATCAAAGTTGTCAGAGGTTGTCTATTTGACTTCGGACAACCCTCGAATGGAAGACCCAATGGCAATCATTGCTGACATTGAAAGTGGACTGAATCCAAAAACTGAACGAAAAATTTTTGTGAATCGAAGCGAGGCGATAAGCCATGCAATTTTTGACATGCAAGAAGGTGACACCATTGTCATTGCAGGCAAAGGTGCAGAAAACTACATCGACATGAACGGCAAAAAATTGCCATATTCCGATTTTGAACAAGCAATGAAAAGAGGCGCAAAGAGATGAATTTGAACTTGGTGTGGTGGATGTTGAGTCTTGTTGGTGCGTTTTTGGTGGCACTTGCCCTTGCTCCAATTTTCATCAAAATTATGACCAAGCAAAAAGTAAAGCAAACTGTCCTTGGCTATGTTGAACAACATTCTTCAAAAACAGGAACACCAACGATGGGAGGATGGATTTTTATCATTCCTTCAATAGCATTTGGTTTGGCATGTTTTTCCACTTTCAGTTTGGTGCTGTGCATAAGTTTGTTGGCATATGGTTTCATTGGCTTTATTGATGATTTTTTGAAAGTCAAAAACAACAGAAATTTGGGCTTGAAGGCATATCAAAAAATCATATTTCAACTTGCTGCTGCTGCAATTTTGGCAACTTTTTGTTTCAAAAATGAATTTATTGGCAGTTCAATTCATTTGCCTTTCACCGATGTGGAATGGCAAATGGGTTGGTTTTACATTCCGTTTTGTATGATAGGGTTTGTTGCTCTTTCAAATGGAGTCAATTTGACTGATGGACTTGATGGACTTGCTGGGTTCACCATGGTTTCCTATTTTGCGACATTTTCAATTTTGTGTTGGTTTTGCTATGTTGACAATTTGACAGCAGGAAAAACTGCATATGCACAAAATTTGTTGTCACTTGCAATTTGCTGTTCGGCTTTGGTGGGAAGTTTGCTTGGGTATTTGTGCTTCAATGCCTATCCTTCAAAGATTATGATGGGGGACACTGGCTCGCTTGCTTTGGGGGGCGCAGCATCTGCTGTCGCTTTTTTTTCAAAAGAACCAATTTTAATTTTTTTTGTTGGAATAATGGCTGTGGTTTCGTGCATATCAGTTATTGTGCAGGTTTTAGTTTTCAAGATGACAAAAAAGCGTGTGTTCAAAATGGCACCTTTTCATCATCATCTAGAACTCTGTGGCGTGCATGAAAGCAAAATTGTTGTTTGGTATTTTGTAGCAAGCATCATTGGAGGGCTTGTCAGTGTTTTAGCAGCGAGGATAATATGAATTTTGATGAAAAAAAAGTTTTGGTTTATGGGCTGGGGAAAAGTGGCAGAGGAGTTTGTGGACTCCTTGAACGAAACAAAATTGAGTACATAGTTTTTGATGATGATTTGAATTTGAAAACAGAATTTGAATCAAAATGGAGTGAAAATTTTGATGATTGCGATTTGGTGGTGATTTCTCCGTCGATTTCAATTCATTCTCCCAAAATTTTGGAAATGCGTTTGCAAGGAAAACTTGTTTTGTCCGAAATTGAATTTGCAAGTATGTTTTGTGCGTCCGAAATCATTGCAATTACAGGAACAAATGGAAAAACAACAACAACCATGTTGATTGATTGGATTTTGAAAAAATCAGCAGAATCAAGCATTGCCACTGGAAACATTGGCATTCCTTTTTCTTGTGTTTGTGACAAATTGAAGCCTTATGAAACAGTTGTTTTGGAAATTTCTTCTTTTCAACTTGAAAGTGTCAACAGTTTTAGACCTGACATTGCAGTTTTGTTGAACATTCAACCTGACCATTTGCTTCGACATCAAACGATGAATGAATATGTTTTGGCAAAAAGCAAAATTGTCAAAAATATGCTAAAAACTGATTTGCTTGTTTACAACATTGATGATGAAAATATTTGTGAAATTGCAGAAGAATTTGAAGGGCGAAAAATTCCGTTTTCAATGTCCAAAAAAATTGATGGAGTTTGCATAGAAAGTGGAATCATCACCTATTTGGGTTTTCCAGTGATGGAAGTTGATGAAAAATTTTGTGGCAGAGAAATTGAAAATTTGCTTGCTTCTGTCGCTGTTTCAATGGAAAAGAAAGTTCATCCATATGTCATCAAAACAGCCGTTCAAAAATTCAAAAAACCATGTCATAGAATGGAATTTGTTGAAGAAAAGTTTGGCAAAAAATATTTCAACAACAGCAAAGCAACAAATGTTGATTCTACTGTTTGTGCTGTTGAATCAATGAAAGACAAAACTGTGCTTATCATTGGTGGACAAAAGGGAAGCGAAGACATCGAAAAACTCTTGAAATCAATTCCTGAATGTGTTTCCAAAATTTTTGTTGTTGGACAAAATGCTTTTGACATCGTAAAAATGGCGATGAAACTTGAAATTGGCAATATAAAAACTTTTGAAACCTTGCAAGATGCTTTGGAATCAACAAAGTTTCTTTTGGAGAAGAACGTTTTGTTTTCTCCATCATTCAAAAGTTTTGACGCGTATAAAAATTTTGAAGAAAGAGGGGACAATTTCAAAAAGTTGGTGAGGGAACTTGAATGAATTTTCAAAGTGAAAATCTAGAATTAAATTTGAAAAACAAGAACATTCATTCAACATTTGCATCAAAAAATTTTGGCAATGACAAATTGCTTCAACAATCAAAGCAAAAAAAACTTGATGCCAAAAGTTTTGAAACCTATGATTTTTCATTGTTGATTGGTGTGCTTTTGCTTTCTTTGATTGGCATTTTGTTTGTGTGGTCTTCTTCAAAATATAATGCACAACTTCAATTTGGCGACAGTTTTCACTATGTCAAAACGCAGACGATTGCTTTTGGAATTGGCTTGTTTGCAATGGTGGGTTTGTCGCTGATTGATGCCGATTCGCTAAAAAAGTTGGCAATTCCTATTTTTGTTGTAAGCATTGTTTTGTTGGCTTTGGTTTTTGTGCCTGTTTTGGGAGTTGAAAACTATGGTGCAAAAAGATGGCTAAATCTTGGTTTTTTCACCATTCAACCATCGGAATATGCAAAATTCGGTTTGATAATTTTTCTTGCATTTCTGCTTTCAAAATATGGTGTGAACACATTTGGCAAGTTTTTGACATATTTGGGAATTGTTTTTGCATTTTGCTTGCTTATTATTCTTGAACCAAACATGTCAATCACAATGTGTGTGGTGCTTGTGGCATTGTTTATGCTTTTTTTTTGTGGAGCGAAAATTTGGCACATGCTGATGTTGTTTCTTCCAATGAGCGTTGGTGTTTTGGGACTTGTTTTGCTTGAACCCTATCGACTAAAACGGTTGGTTGCATTTGTAAATCCGTGGGAAAACCCTTTGACAGAAGGCTATCAGTTGATTCAATCCTACTATTCTCTTGGTGCAGGTGGTCTGTTTGGAGTCGGAATTGGAAATTCGAGACAAAAATTTATGTTTTTGCCTTTTTCGGAAAGTGACTTCATTTTGTCTGTCATTGGTGAGGAAACAGGTTTTGTTGGGTGTTTGTTTCTGGCACTTTTGTTTGTCTTCATTGTCTATCGAGGCATAAAAATTGCAAGAAAAGCAGATTCACGCTTTTCGTCCTATTTGGCAGGGGGAATCACATCAATGATTGCAATTCAAAGTTTGATGAATTTTGCAGTTGTTTGTGGTGCAATTCCACCGACAGGATTGCCACTTCCGTTTGTCAGCGCAGGTGGAAGTTCGCTTGTTGCCTACATGTGTGGTGCAGGAATTTTGCTTGCTGTGTCAAAGAAAACAAACACGAAATTTTTGCGAAATCCATAGTATGTGATATGGAAGTTTTTTCGCTCAGGCGAAATTTTATTGTGGGGAATGCTATGGAAATGTTTGAAATTGAAGGTGGGCAAAAACTTTTTGGAACAGTCAGGCTCAAAGGCGCTAAAAATTCGGTGCTTCCATTGTTGTCTGCATCGATTTTGACTGATGAAAAGGTGACATTGTGCGATTGCCCACACATTTCTGATGTCGAAAACATGATGAAAATTTTGCAACATTTGGGTGTCAATGTTGAAAGGCGTGGCGATTCAATTTCCACAAGTGGCAGAATTTCCAACGACACAATTCCTGAACATTTGGCAAAAGAGATGCGCTCATCAGTTTTTTTGCTTGGGTCAATGCTTGCCGTGATTGGCAGTGCAAGAACCTATTTTCCTGGTGGCTGTGACATAGGACTGCGTCCAATCGATTTGCACATTGACGGTTTGAAACAACTTGGTGTAGAATTTGATTTTGACAAAGAGAATTTGCAATCAAGAGCAAAAAATTTGAAGGGTGCAGACATTTTGCTTGCAAAATCTAGCGTTGGGGCAACGGAAAACTTGATTTTGGCTGCAACTCTTGCAAAAGGCAAAACATACATAAGAAATGCTGCAAAAGAACCAGAAATTGTTGATTTGTGCTATCTTTTGCAAAAGATGGGTGCTAAAATTAGAGGAGAAGGCACTTCTGTCATTGAAATTGAAGGAGTTGAAGGGTTGCATGGTGCAACATACACTCCAATTGGTGACCGAATTGTTTGTGGAACTTTGCTGACTGCTGTTGCCATGACTGGTGGTGAAGTTGACATTGTTGGTGCAAATGAACAACATATTGCTTCTTTGACATCAAAATTGAAAAATTCCACTTGCAAAATTGAGACAAAATATGCTATAACTCATATAGAGAGTTTTGGCGCTCCTTCTTGTGTTAGACAAGTTGAAACTGCGCCTTATCCTGGGTTTCCAACAGACATGCAAGCACAACTTGTTTCGTTGTTGACAATCGCTGACGGAAATTCTCTTGTTTGTGAAAGAGTTTTTGAAAACAGGTTTGCCTATGCGACTGAATTGCAAAAAATGGGTGCTGACATCACTATTGTTCACAACATAGCATCAATCAATGGCGTTCGACACTTGACAGGTGCAGATGTTTTTGCAACTGACTTGCGAGGTGGAAGTGCATTGGTCTTGGCAGGTTTGGTTGCTGTTGGAAAAACAAAAGTTTTCAATGTTTCTCACATAGACAGAGGATATGAAAATTTTGAAACCATGCTTTCACGATTGGGAGCAAACATAAAAAGAAAAAAAGAATAAAAGAAAGAATAATTAAACATAAAACGAAAAAAGTATAAATAAAAAAAGTATAAATAAAAAAGAATATATAAAAATCAAACGAAAAAAACTTTATCAAAAAAGAAAAAAAATTAAAGAATAAATGAAAAAATGGTGCTGTAACGCATTTTGGAGAAATTTTGAGACAAAACGAACAGAAAAATTTGCAACTTGACAAGCGAGCAATCACATTGATTGTTTTCTTTGTCGTCTTTGCAATCACTTTGATTGTTTGTGGAACATTGTTTATTGTCAGAGATGTTCAAGTTTCTTATGCAACAGACTATGAAAAAAACTTTATCACTGCAAGCGAAATTGTTGATGCTTCTCAAATCAAATTTGGAAAATCTATCTTTGTTGTCAGCGAATCAAATTCTGTTTCAGCAATCGAAGGAAAATATCCTGCTGTAAAAGTCATCAATATTGAAAGAAAATTTCCTTCAAAAATCATCATTCACATCACTTTGAGAACACCAATTTATGCTGTCAAAATCAAAGATAAAGATTTGTATGCTGAACTTGACAGAGAAATGTTTGTTGTGAAGAAAGTCACAAGTGCCGAACTTGATGACAATTTGACAAAAGTCAACTATGAACTTCAAGATGAAAAAGTTGTTGTTGGAAAAGTTGTGGCAGAAAATGTTTCAAGAGAAAACATCATTGCTCAAAACATTGCAATCGCTTTTGAAGATGAAAAAATTGCCAACAAGGCATTTTGTGATTTTGTAAAACATGTCAGCATTTCAATTGATGACAATGCCTATTCCGTTGAAGTGACTATAAACACTGGTTTGAAAATTTTGTTTTCTACAAGCGAATTTGACAAGGCAGGCATTGACAACAAAATTTCACTTGCATACAAGTGGTATCTTGCTGAAATTGACAAAAACGGAAGTGGAAGCGACAAACTCACTTCGGGGTGCTACATTGAATATAAAGCAGTTGGTGCAAACCCTGTTGGTGAATTCTTTTGGTATAGAAAATAGTTTTTGAATATGTCTTGGTTTTTTGATTGCATGATTTTTTCAACATTATTGTTTGAGTTCAATTCCAAACATTACTGTTGATTTTTTTTAAACAATTTTTGTCAACAGAATTATTTTGGTTGAATTTCATATTTTTTGCTTATTTTATTTTGATTTTTGTTTCTATTTTTTTTGCACTATCACTTTTGAAATATTTTCAACATTTTTGAAATTTAAGTTTGAATTCAAACTGCAAGTTTTCCGTTTTCACTCAAAAATTTAAAAAAAATTCTAAGACAAAAATTTGAAAAATTTGAC
>CAYPVP010000023.1:0-18832 GCA_964414205.1 uncultured Bacteroidaceae bacterium
ACTGCAAAAATAAATTTGTTCAGATGTCTGAACTGATAAAAAAAACAAAAGGTATCGGATAAAGAAAAAAATGTGTTTTGTCTGTTTCTGATGATACAAAAAACGGTAAAAAGTTTCAAAAACCACACAAAACTTTTTCAAAAAAGACAGTTAAAAAAGAGACGAAAAGTAGTAAAAAAGTGGCAAAAATGGGGTTAAAAAAAGGTCAAAACCCTAACTGCTTGACATAAGAAAACCCCTTATAAAATAAGGGGTCATCGGTTGAAAATGGCGGACAGTTAGGGATTTGAACTCTTAAAATAGAATGAGAATTGCTGTTTTCCTTATAGAATAAGGTGTGTAGCGATTTTATATAATTCAAAAAAGAGTAAAAAACTCTTCAAAAAAAAATAGCCTAAAAATTTAGGTTGTTTTTTTTTATATTCAATCAAAAGAAATGAAGCGAGAAAGAAAGCAAGGGCAGAGAAGAAAGCGAGTAGCGTTCTCGCCCGTTCTTGCTCGCTCTTTTTGAATGAAAAAACTTATATTTTCGATATGGTTTGATAAAGTAGCAAGGGAACATTTTTTGCTTTTTAGCGGGGGTGTGGGGAGTTTTTTTCTCAACGGAAAAAATCTGCCCCACTTTGGTATTGAAAACAACCTACCTACAAATTTACCTACAAAAATGTAAATCAAGAGTTTTTATACAAAATGTAGGTAGAATTGATATAGACCTTATAAAATAAGGCGAAAAGTTACCTACATATCAAAAAATGAAATGTAGGTAATGTAGGTAGAAATATACACATATGCCAATATGTTCAATGTAGCCAAAAATAAACAAAACAACTATATGTGTTCAATAAATCAACAATAAAGCCCTATATATGCGTGCGAGCCGAAGAAATAGGGCTTGTCTTCGTCGGCTCGGATGTAGGCAAAATTTTTAAAAACCCTTATAAAATCAGGGGATAAAGTGCCTACATTTTTTTTAGTGAAATGTAGGCAATGTAGGTAGAAATGAACAGTTTTACATATTTGTTCAGTAAAAATTCATAATTTGCAGTCAACTGCAAAATCTTTAATAAAAAAAGTTGCCTAGAATCTAGACAACTAAAATACAAAAAACAATCTTTATTTTCTTCCAATCAACTCATCAACGGTTATATCAAAATAATCTGCTAGTATCCAAAGATTAGTTAATTTAATTTCTCTATTGGCATTTTCATATTCGCTAAGGGTTTGTTGTGGTATTCCACATTCTTTTGCAATTTGATTTGTGCTTTTAGATAGTTTCTTTTCTTTAAAAGAATTTGCAAAAATTTCTTTATATTCCATTTTTTTATACTCCTAAAAGATTATAAATATATTTTACTTCAAAAATGGTAAAATGTCATTGACAAACCGACAAGTCGGTGATATTCTAATGTTACTGACAAATCAGTAACGCAAGACACCACATTGCAAACAATCGCTATATACAGTTTTATGACTGCATATATTAAAGCCCTTGAATGTGTTGTGGTGGCACATGCAAGGGCTTTTACTTTAAAAAACAAAAATGCTCGCACCCAATGGGCAATAAGGGACAAGGATATTGTATGAATATTAGCAAATTTGATTTTAATAGGCTTAGTGATATGGTCAACAGTTTAAAAGACTTTTTATGTTATTTAGAAGGTACAGCAGCTTACGAACGTGATTTTTATAATAATAAATTTAAAGTTGTTTCTAACAAAAATATAGAAAATAATTCAAGCTTAAATAATAAAACAAATGATAATGAATTTAAGATTGCAAGTGTCAATACAAATATTAAATAAATGGTATAAATGAAAAATATCGAACTAAAAAAACAAAAATGCTCGCTCCCAATGGGCAAAATGGGAAAAGGAACAAAACAAAAATGGAAAACAAACAAAATGTAATGGTAGCAGAAGAAAAAAACTTATTTGTCGGAACTACAACTTCTGGCGAAAATGTTTATATTATTTACAAAATCATTAACAATGAACTTGTTATTATTCGTTCATTTTTTACTATTGGTATTGAATAAAATGAAAGATGAAGAACTCACAAAAAGACTAGAAGGCATGGAGCATAATTTTGATAAATTATGCTCTTTGCTTATTGGCAACATAGAAACACAGGTGAACAAAAACACTTGTGATTTGACTGTTGGCGAATGGGCTGACGAGTTCATCAGAACATACAAAGAAAACAAATTGCAAAAAAGCACATTGATAAAATATCAAGGAATTATTAAAAATCAAATTAAACCATTTTTCGGAGATTTTCTGCTTAGAGATTTAGACACGGAAACAATACAAAAAAAACTAATCAAATACGATTGCCCAAGACAAAGACAACATGTATATGCTTTTCTCAATGAAATGTATATAAAGGCTGTAAAACTTCGTAAAATCGATTTTAACCCTTGTTCGGCTGTGGAACTCCCCACACATCAAAAAAAAGAGTCAAAGGCACTCACAAAAGCACATGAAAAGAAGTTCGTTCAATCATGTTTGCAAGATAAATACTATTTTATATTCTTTATCATGCTTTATGCTGGGTTGCGTAGGGGAGAGGCTTTGGCTCTGACTCAAAACGATATAGATATGAAATCGAAAAAAATCAATATCGACAAAAGTTTTCTATACAATGAAATCGACAAAACAAAAACAGTTGCAAGCGTTCGGCAAGTTCCAATTTTCAACGAATTGGCAGAGCACTTGCAACAGTTCAAAGGTGCTGGCACAAAAAGAATTTGCCCAATGGGCTCGGAAAGTCTGAGAAGAAGATTCCAAATTGTTTTGAAAAATGCGAAACTCGAAAACAAGGGTTATACAATTCATAGCCTACGGCATACTTTTGCAACACGTTGCATCGAAAAAAATATACCACCAAAGGTAGTTCAAAAATGGATGGGACATACAACATTAAATATGACAATGAATGTTTATGCTCATGTAAACGAAGATTTTGAAAAAAATCTAATAAACAAAATTGATAAACAAACAAAAAAATGATTGCAGTTGACTGCAAAAATAAATTTGTTCAGATGTCTGAACTGATAAAAAAAACAAAAGGTATTGGAAAAAGAAAAAAATGTGTTTTGTCTGTTTCTGATGACACAAAAAAAATGGTTAGAAGTTTCAAAAACGACACTGAAATTTTTCAAAAAAGGCAGTAAAAAAGTGGCAAAAATTGGGTTAAAAAAAGGGCAAAAACCTAACTGCTTGGCATAAGAAAACCCCTTATAAAATAAGGGGTCATCGGTCGAAAATGGCGGACAGTTAGGGATTTGAACCCTAGTATGGGTATTAGCCATAACACGATTTCCAATCGTGCGCCTTCAACCGCTCAGCCAACTGTCCACAACTTTTTGTATTATGCAACATCTTCAAAAAATTTGCAACTTTTTTCTACTTTTTTATAAAAATATTGTTTTGTTTTTAATTCGATTTGAAAAATCATTCAAACTTTGAAATGAAAAGTAATTAAATATTGAAATGAAAATGCAGTTAAAAATTGATTTGAAAAGTAATGAAAAACTTAATTTGAAAAAAAACATTTAAATGTTTGAATTGAGAAGCATTCAAAGTTTGAAATGAAAAGTAATTAAATATTGAAATAAAAAAGCAGTTAAAAATTGATTTGAAAAGTAATGAAAAACTTAATTTGAAAATTTCAAAAGTTAAAAGTATAATTTTCCATTTAGCCTTGTATGCGATTGAAAATGTTTAGCATGAAATAATTTTTGTTAAATACGCTTATTGAAAAAGTTAAAAGTTTAATTTTGCATTTAACCTTTATGTGATTGAAAAAAAAAATTTATTATGATATTATTTTTTGTATGAATACGCTTATTGAAAAACTTAATTCCGAACAAAAGAAAGCCGTTTTGCAAAAAGACGGCTATATTCTTGTTTTGGCTGGGGCAGGCTCGGGCAAAACAAGAGTTTTGACAACTAGAATCGCAAATTTGCTGGCAGAAGGGGTTTCTCCTTATAATATTTTGGCAATCACTTTCACCAACAAAGCATCAAAGGAAATGAAGGAAAGATTAGATTTGATATTGGGTGAAAATGTTCAAGTTTGGACTAGTACTTTTCATAGTTTTTGTGCAAAAATTTTGCGAATGGAAATTGAAAGATTGGGTTTTACAAGAAATTTTTCAATTTACACTGAAATGGAAAGCGAAAGATTGCTTAAAAAGATTTTGAAAACCCACCCTGCGATAGACCCTAAAAGCATTGGCGTCTTGCGTTGGCACATTTCTCGTGCAAAAAATGCAGGAATGTTGCCAAGTGAATATCTTGAAGAAACGAAAAATGATTTTTCCGAGTCGCAAGATGTTTACACTATATATGGCTGTTATCAAAACGAATTGAAAAATGCAAATGCTCTTGATTTTGATGATTTGCTTATGAAAACAGTTGAACTTTTTGAACAGTGTCCTGATGTGTTGCAAAAATATCAACACCGATTTCAATATATAAATGTTGATGAATTTCAAGATACAAACTATTTGCAATTTAGTTTGGTTGAAATGCTTTCGGCAGAACATAAAAACCTTTTTGTTGTTGGCGATGAAGACCAAAGCATTTATAGTTGGCGTGGCGCTATCATTGAAAACATTTTAGACTTTCCAAAACTTTTCAAAAATGCCACAGTCTACAAATTGGAACAAAACTATCGTAGCACGCCAGAAATTTTGAGTTCGGCAAACAGAGTCATTGCGCACAATTTGATGCGAAATGAAAAAAAACTTTGGACAGATGCTGAAAAAGGCAAACCTATTACATATTTTGAAGCCTACAACGAAAAAGAAGAAGCAGAATTTGTCGTTAGAAAAATTAGACGAATGACTGATGAAGAACACAATTTCAAAGATTTTGCTGTTCTTGTCAGAGCAAACTCACTTACTCGTGTTTTTGAAGAAAATTTTAATATGTACGGCATTCCATACAAAATTTTTGGTGGCTTCAAATTTTTTGAAAGAAAGGAAATTAAAGATTTCTTGGCATATTTGCGTTTGGCAGTCAATCCACATGACAACGAAGCATTTTTGAGGGCAGTGTCCGTTCCTAAACGAGGACTAGGTGAAGTTGCAATGAATCAACTTTTGAATTTGACCGATTCTCAACATTCAGACTTGTATTCAGCGTTGAGCCTAGTTTCGTCATCACCAATGTCATCAGCCACAAAAAACAAGTTTTTGTTGTTCAAAGAAATTGTTGATTTTATGGTTGATAATTCAGCAACAATGGATGCTGAAAATTTTTCAAAAAAGGTATTGGAAGTTTCGGGGTTGAGAAGTGTTTTGTCGCAAGGCAATGATGAAGACAAAACAAGACTTGAAAACATGGAAGAACTTTGCAGTGCAATTGCCAATTTCAAAACCGACAACAAAGATGCCACCATTGAAGACTTTTTGCAATCAGTCGCACTTGTTGCAGACACTGATGAAATGGATGATGGAAACTATGTCACCATTGCAACTGTTCATGCTGTAAAAGGGCTTGAATTTGACAATGTTTTTATTGTTGGGCTTGAAGATGGAATTTTTCCAACCAAGAGAAGCATCGACGCGTGTGACATTGAAGAAGAAAGACGATTGATGTATGTTGCAATCACAAGGGCAAGAAAGAACTTGACTTCAACTTGGGCAAGAGGGCGATTTAGATTTGGACACACTGAATATATGCCTGTCAGCCGATTTATAAACGAAATGAAAGGTGAAAAAGCGAACACACCAACTGTTAACAAAGCAGAGGACAAAGAACAAGTTTTTGAAATGCGCTTTGGACAAGGCAAAAGTTCTTCAACAAATTCAGCAACATCATCTTTCAAAAAAGAACCTGTGTCAACTCGACCAGAAATCATGGAAGAAATTTCAAAATTTAAAGTTGGTTCAATCGTGGAACACAAAAAATATGGCAAAGGTGTTGTGGTTGAATGTATGGGAGAAGGCAACAATAAAATGTGCTCAATCAACTTTGCTGGACTCGGAATCAAAAAATTTGTCCTTGCAATCGCAATCGGAAGTTTAAAACTTGCTGAATGACAAATAATGTGCAAGAGGAATTTGAAATGGAAAGAATGCAAGAACTGGTAGAATTACTAAATTATTATAGAGAACTTTATTACACAAAAGATGCTCCAATTGTTTCTGATGCCGAATTTGACAAATTGTATGATGAACTTCTAGCACTCGAAAAATCAACAGGCATAATCTTGAAAAATTCTCCAACTAGAATTGTAGGTGGCGAAACCAACAAAAAATTTGAGCAATCAACGCATTTGAAAAGACTATACAGTTTGGACAAATGCCAATCATTTGATGAACTTGAAGCATGGATGCAAAGATTGAAAAAAACTGTTGGGTTTTTGCCTGAATTTACGGCCGAATACAAATTTGATGGTTTGACAATCAATGTTTTGTATGAAAATGGAATTTTGGTCAAAGCCTCAACTCGTGGAAATGGCGAAGTTGGAGAAAATGTTACGGAACAAGTGAAAACAATTTCTAATGTGCCAAAAGAAATTGAATATAAAGGCAGAATTGAAGTTCAAGGTGAAGGAATTATGCGACTTTCTGCATTGAACAAATACAACTTGACAGCAAAAGACCCTTTAAAAAATGCTAGAAATGCTGTTGCAGGTGCAATTCGCAACCTTGACCCAAAAGTTACAAAATCACGCAATTTAGATGTTTTTTTCTACAACATCGGCTATTCCGAAAAAGAATTTGCTTCTCAAATTGAAATGAGAAACTTCATTGTTGAGCAAGGGTTTGAAGTCGGTGGTGATTTTGAACTGCTAAACTCAAAACTTCAAGCCGAAAAATATGCCGATAATACCGAGGCAAACAGAGATTCGCTTGACTATCTTATTGACGGAATTGTTTTCAAAGTTAATGATTCAAATTTGAGAGAACAAATTGGATATACTGAAAAATTTCCTAAGTGGGCAATCGCGTTCAAATTTAAACCTGATGAAATGACAACAATTTTGAAAGATGTCGTTTGGCAAGTTTCAAGAACAAGCAAATTGAATCCTTTGGCAATTTTGCAACCTGTTGACATTGCTGGCGTCACCGTTCAACGAGCAACTTTGAACAATTTTCAAGACATTCAAAAGAAAAAAGTCAAAATTGGCGACCGTGTTTTCATTCGTCGCTCAAATGATGTAATTCCTGAAATCACAGGAGTTGCAGTTGAAAGTGAAGATGCAGTTGAAATTGAAAAGCCAACAGTATGTCCTGCATGTGGCAGTCTTGTTGAAAGCAAAGGTGCATTTTTGTATTGCACAAACCAAACCGATTGTGCGCCACAAATTGTTTCAAAATTGACTCATTTTGCGTCAAAAGGTGCAATGAACATCGATGGGCTTTCGGACAAAACATGCGAGTTGCTATACAATGAACTTGCAATAAAAGAGTTTTATCAACTATATGCGTTGAAAAACGAAGATTTGGAAGGTTTGGAAGGCTTTGGCGAAAAGAAAATCAAAAATTTGATTGATTCAATTCAAAAAAGCAAAAATTCAACCTTGGACAGATTGCTGTATGCAGTTGGAATTATGGGCATAGGCAAAAAATCTGCAAAAGACTTGGCAAACAAATTTGAAACTTTGCAAAATATTATGCAAGGCAAAGTGATAGACTTTTTGAATGTTGATGGTGTTGGAGAAATTTTGGCACAAAACATTGAAGATTTTTTTGCTAATCAGCAAAATGTATTCAACATTGAAAAGTTGCTTGAAAATGGAGTGGTGCTTGAAACACAAAAAACTTTTGATGGAGTTTTTTCAGGCGAAAAGCTCGTTTTGACTGGCTCGTTGAAAAACTACAAACGAAGTCAGGCACAACAACTGATTGTTGAAAATGGTGGAGAAACATCAGACACCATTTCAAAGACAGTCACACTTGTTGTTGCTGGTGAAGATGCAGGAAGCAAACTTTCAAAAGCCGAATCGCTCAATATAAGAATCATTGATGAAGAAGAATTTGAAAAAATGCTTAAAAAATAACAAATATCGCTCGAAAGGGCGATGTTTTTCAACACTAGCAAAATTCTTCAAAAAAAATCAGTGAAAAATTTTGATAGAGTTGTTAAAATCATTATTGTATGCTATAATTTCATAGTATATTAGCAAGAAGTGGAGTGCGTATGAAAAGTATGACTGGATATGGCAAAGGTGAAGCAAGCCATAACGGAAGAAGTGTTAAAGTTGAATTGAAATCTGTCAATCATAGATTTTTAGACCTGAACATAAAAATGCCACGCTCATTCAATGCTCTTGAAGATGTTGTCAGAAAAAACATTCAGAAAGTGATTGAGAGAGGTCATGTTGAAGTTTATGTTTCAAGCCAAAACCTTGGCGTTGAACAAGGCGAATTTCAAGCAAATTATGAACTTGCAAAATCTTATTTTTTGACTGCATCAATGCTATCTGCTGAACTTGGAATTGAAAATGATTTGGCAATCTCATCGCTAGTTAAAGTTCCTGAAATCATTGAACGAAAAGAAGCAGAATTGGATGAAGAAGAAACAAAAACTTTGCTCGTTTTGGCAACTGTTTCGGCTTTGGCAGAATTGGAAGAAATGAGAATTGTTGAGGGCACTGCAATTTCAAAAGATATGCTATCAAAAGTTGAAAACATAAAAGTTTTGGTTGCAAAAATTGAAAAAAGAGCGCCTTTTGTTTCAAAAGAGTTTCAAACAAAAATGAAAGAAAGAATTGCCGAACTTGTGAATTCTTCTGAATGTGACGAAACAAGACTCGCACAAGAAATTGCAATTTTTGCTGACCATTGTTCAATCGATGAAGAAATCACAAGATTGAAAGCACACATTTCTCACATTTCAAAATATCTTAATTCGGAAGATTCTGTCGGAAGAAAAATCGATTTTCTTGTTCAAGAGTTCAATCGTGAAGCCAATACAATCGGTTCAAAAGCAAACGATTTGGAAATTACTCAATCAGTTTTGGCTTTGAAAAATGAGATTGAAAAACTTCGTGAACAAGCCTGCAATTTGGAGTAGTAAGAATGAAAAAGGGCGTATTATATGTTGTTTCTGGCTTTTCAGGGGCTGGCAAAGGAACAATTTTGAAAGAAGTTTTTTCAAAAGTTGCAAATTTGAAATTTTCTGTTTCTTGCACATCTCGTTTGCCTAGACTTGGTGAAGTTGATGGGATACATTATCACTTCAAAACCAATGAAGAATTTGAAGATTTGATTGAAAAAGATGCTTTTGTAGAATATACAAAAACATTTACAAACTACTATGGAACATTGAAATCGGAAGTCGACAAAAACATTGAAAATGGAAATGACGTTGTCTTTGACATCAATGTTGTTGGTGCAAACAACATCAAAAAAATCTACCCTGATGCTGTGCTCATTTTTGTCACACCTCCATCAATAAACGATTTGCGAAAACGTTTGATTGGAAGGGGAAGTGAAACACCTGAAACTCTTGAAAGAAGAATTGCTGAATCGCAAAAAGAAATTCAAGAAATAAAAATTTATGATTATATTTTAGTTAATGACAAAATTGAAGATTGCGTAGAAAAAATGATTGCAATTTTCAGTGCATCAAAATGCGAAATGCATAGAAATGAAGACATTATAAATCATCTGTTGGAGGAATAATACAATGATTGAACCACCTATTGACAAACTTATCAAAAAAGCAGAATGCCGTTATGCTTTGACCGTGGCTGTTGCAAAGAGAACCAAAGAATTGGTTTCACAAGAATCAAACTATCTTGCTGATTCAGGCGAAAAACCTGTCACTCTTGCTTGCAAAGAAATTTTTGATGGAAAATTGAAAATTGTCAGAGATTAACAAAAAGGAAATTGAAGATATGTTGAGAGGAAAAACTGTTGTGCTTGGTGTCACAGGTTGCATTGCTGCCTACAAAGCATGTGAAATTGTTTCAAGACTCAAAAAACTTGAAGCAAATGTTGAAGTGATTATGACCGAACATGCCGTGCAATTTGTTCAACCACTTTCGTTTGAAACTTTGTCTGGAAACAGAGTAGTGTCTGATTTGTTTGACAGAGATTTTGAATATGATGTTCAACATGTTTCGCTTGCAAAAAAAGCTGATGTTTTTGTCATTGCACCTGCAACAGCAAACACAATTGGCAAAATTGCAAATGGAATTGCTGATGACATGCTCAACACCACCTATATGGCATCAAAAGCACAAAAAATCATTTGCCCAGCAATGAACACAAACATGTATGAAAATGAACAAGTTGAAACCAACATTGAAACACTCCGTAAAAAGGGTGCTATCATTGTTGAACCTGTGACAGGAAGACTTGCTTGTGGTGATGTTGGACGTGGAAAAATGGCTGAACCAATCGATATTGTCCGTGCCATTGAAGATGTTTTGATGCCAAAAACAGATTTTGAAGGCAAAACCGTGATGGTTACTGCTGGTGCAACAGAAGAACCTGTTGATGGCGTCAGATTTATGACAAACAAAAGCAGTGGAAAAATGGGAATTGCAATTGCAGAAGCAGCATCTGAAAGAGGTGCTGATGTCATTTTGATTGCAGGAAAAGTCAGCGTGCCGATTGTTGCTTCAAATTTTTCAAAAGTCATCAAAGTCAAAACCACAGAAGAAATGCTTGATGCTGTCATGACAAACTATCAAAATTGTGATGTGATTGTCAAAGCAGCAGCACCTGCCGACTACAAAGTAAAAAATCAAATTGGTCAAAAATTGAAAGACAATCACATTACGATTGAATTTGAAAAAAACCCTGACATTGCTGCAACTGTTGGAGCAGTGAAAGGCGACCGAAAACTTGTTGTGTTCAGCGCCGAAACCGAAAATTTGCTTGAAAATGCAAAGAAAAAATTTGCAAAAAAGCATGCAGATTTGGTTGTGGCAAACGATGTTACAAAAGAAGGTGCAGGCTTCAACAACGACACCAACATTGCCACAATAATTGACCGTGACGGCAATGAATTTGAATATGACATAATGCTCAAAAAAGATTTGGCAAACATAATTTTGGACAAAGTGAGTGATTTGAAATGATATATGAAGTCATAATTGACTTGGCGACCAACGATTTGGACAGAACTTTTGATTATCTTGGTGATGAAGACATTGAAGTTGGAAGCAGAGTTTTGATTGAGTTCGGAAAAAAACAAGTTTTAGGCTTCATTGTTGGAAAAAAGAAAAGTTCAGAATTTGCTGACAAACTAAAATCTATAATCAAAGTGCTAGATGTTCCAATCACAAAAGAGTTGTTTGGACTCTTGCACTTTTTGCGTAATAAATACCATTTGCGCTATATCGATGTTTTGCGTCTTTTTGTTCCATCAACAATGAGAAGTGAAAAAGACGCCTCATTGCAAAGAACCTATTTACATATTCTGAATCAAGAAGAAGATTTTGAAAAGATAGTAAATTCATTTCCTAAAAATGCGACAAAGCAAATTGCAGGAATGAAATTCTTGATTGAAAATCAATATGTTTTGCAATCAAAATTTGCTGAAAAATTTGGTCAATCAGTTGTAAATTCTCTTGAAAAGAAAAATTTGCTTGAAAAAGTCAATGTAAAAGAGTTTAGAACGCCTTATGTTGGAGAAAAAATCGAAGACAAAAAGCACACCCTAAACTCAGACCAAACAAAAGCAGTTGAAAAAATATTAAATTTTGAGCAATCAAAATGCAAAACATTTGTTCTTCATGGTGTGACTGGAAGTGGAAAAACGGAAGTCTATCAAACTGTCATAGACAAAGTCTTGGAAAATGGTAAGACAGCAATTATGCTTGTTCCTGAAATTTCATTGACTCCTCAAATTTTTCGCTTGTTTCGTGCAAGGTTTGGAGAAAAAATTGCAATTCTACATTCAGGGCTTTCAAATGGCGAAAGATTTGATGAATGGACAAGAATTTTTGATGGAGAAGCCCAAATTGTTGTTGGTGCAAGAAGTGCAATTTTTGCTCCTATGCAAAACCTTGGTGCAATCATCATTGATGAAGAGCATGACAGCAGTTATCAAAGCACAACCAATCCTAGATATGACACAAAAGTTGTTGCTGAATATCGAGCAAAGGTCAACAACTGTCCTTTGATTTTGGGAAGTGCAACACCTGACATTGAAACGTTTTTGAAAGCAAAAAATGATGATTATGAATTGATTTCAATGCCAAATCGAATTTCAAAACATAAACCATCTGACATCGAAATTGTAGACATGGGGCAGGAGTTTAGAAATGGAAACAATGGGATTTTCAGTGTTGCAATGATTGAAGCATTGAAAAACACGATTGCAGAAAGTCAACAAGCGATGATTTTTTTGAATCGTAGAGGCTATTCTTCATTTTTGATGTGCAAAGAATGTGGCTACACTCCAAAATGTGAAAGTTGCGATGTTTCGTTGACCTATCACAAATCTGTTGACCGATTGAAATGCCACTTTTGTGGAAAAAATTATACAGTTCCAAAAAGATGCCCCAAATGTGGGAGTGAAAACATTCGATTTGGAAGAACTGGCACTGAAAAAGTTGTGTCAGAATTGAAAAAGTTTTTTCCTCAAACAAAAATTCTCAGAATGGACAATGACACCACTTCTTCCAAGGGTTCACACATAAAAATTTTGGAATCTTTTGGAAAAGGTGAGGCTGACATCTTGGTTGGCACGCAAATGATTGCAAAAGGGCACGATTTTGCCAATGTCACTTTTGTTGGAATTTTAGATGTAGATTTTGCATTGTTTTTGGACGACTATCGTTCTAGCGAGCGAGTTTTCCAACTTGTCACGCAAGTTGCAGGACGAGCAGGACGAGCCGAAAAAAAAGGTAGGGTAATTTTGCAAACATTTGTTCCAAATCACTATGTCTTCAAATTCGCAAAAAATAACAACTATCTTGGTTTCTATGAAAAAGAATGTAATGCAAGGGAAGTGACACAATTTCCACCATTTACAAAAATCGTCAGAATTTTGGTTAGTTCAGAAGATGATAAATTGGCTTTTGATGAAACAAAAAAAATTTTTGATGAAATAAAAAAAATTAAAATGAAAAGCCCTGATTTTGTTTTTTTGAATGCTATGCGTTCCCCAGTAAACAAAATCAAAGACAAAACACGCTATCAAGTTTTGATGCGTTTGTTGCCTGAAAAGGCTGATGAAATAATAGAAAAAATTTATGAAATAGTGGACACAGTAAAAAACGGCAAAGTTTCGTGCTTTGTTGAAATCAACCCACAAAGTCTGCACTAGGAGAGAAAAATGGCTATAAGAAAAATTATTACAGTTCCTGATGAAATTTTGAGAAAACGCTCTCGTGAAGTCACTGTTTTTGATGAAAGATTACACACTTTGCTTGATGACATGTTTGATACTTTGCAAAAAGCAAATGGAGCAGGCTTGGCTGGACCACAAGTTGCTGTTCTCAAAAGAATTGCACTTGTTTTGACCGATGAAATCTTTTTGGAAATGATAAACCCAGTTATAATCAATTCAAGTGGCAATCAAGATGGATATGAAGGTTGCTTGTCAATTCCAAAAAAAGGTGGAAGTGTTTCAAGACCAAACATTGTCACGGTGAAATTTCAAGACAGAAATGGAAAATTTGTTCAAAAAACAGTTGAAGGCTTTGATGCTCGTGCAGTTTGCCATGAACTTGACCATCTCGATGGTGTTTTATACACCGACAAAGCAACAGAAGTTTTTGATGACTAATTTTTTTAGGAGATATTGATGAAAATAATTTTTATGGGAACACCTGATTTTTCGGCAGTTGTTCTTGAAAAATTGAATAAAGTATATCCAGTTGATGCAGTTGTGACTGGAATTGACAAAGTTGCCAATAGAGGACACAAAATTGTTTTTTGCCCACTAAAACAAAAAGCAATTCAACTTGGAATTGATGTCTTGCAGTTCAACAAAGTGTCAAAAGAAGGAATTGAAAAGATATCTCAATATTCTCCTGACATCATTGTTACGGCTGCATTTGGACAAATTTTGTCTGATGAATTTTTGAAAATTCCCAAACATGGAGTCTTGAATGTTCATGCTTCATTGTTGCCAAAATATAGAGGCTCATCACCAATTCAATCGGCAATTTTGAATGGAGAAGTTGAAACTGGCGTCACTATCATGCGAACAGTTCATGATGTTGATGCAGGCGACATTCTCTTGAAAAAAACAGTCAAAATTGGCGAAAATGAAAACGCAGGAATGCTTTTTGACCGATTGGCTGAAATTGGTGGAGAAGCCATTGTTGATGCAATAAAAATGATTGAAAATGGTTCTGCAATTTTCGAGAAGCAAAATGAAAAAGATGCAACTCATTGCAACATGCTTTCAAAAAATGATGGAAACATAGATTTTTCAAAAACAGCAGAAGAACTAGATTTCTTTGTTCGTGCAATGACACCTTGGCCATCTGCTTTTACACACTACAATGGAAAAACAATCAAAGTTTTGGAAGTTCAAAAAGTAGAAACAAATCAAAACAACATAGCCAAATTCGGAGAAATTTTGCAAGCAGACAACAAAAATGGAATTTTGGTTGCATGCAAAAATGGAGCAGTCCGATTGAAAACAATTCAACCTGAAAACAGCAAACCAATGGATGGAAAAGTTTTTATGAATGGACACCAAATGGAAATTCATTCAGAATTAAAATAGGAAAAAAAATATGAATAGTTATTTAGAACCATCATACAAAATTTTGAGCAAAATTTTCAAAGAAAAATCATATTCGACACTTGCAATCAATCAATTTGAAACAAATGATGCAGTCACAAAAATCGTTTATGGCGTTTTGGAGAGAAACATTGAACTTAAATATATCATCAGACAGTTGTGTAGCAAAAAACCACAAACCTCTGTTGAAATTGTTTTGAAAGAAGCGATATATTGCATTTTGTATATGAATGCAATTCCAAATTTTGCCATTGTCAATGAAACAGTGGAACTTACAAAACAAATTGGAAAAAGTGGAGTTTCTGGCTTTGTCAATGCCGTGTTGAAAAAAGTTGCAAATGGCAATTTTTCAATGCCAACTGAAAGTGACCCAAACTTTTTGTCCGTCAAATATTCAAAACCACAATGGTTTGTTGACTTGATGGAAAAGACATATGGAAAAGAAATTGCATTTCAAATTTTGTGTCAAAAACCATTTGAAAAAGAACATATCAGAATCAACACCACTTTGACAACAATCGACAAAGTGAAAGAAACATTGACAAGCAACAAAGTTGATTTTCTTGAAAGCAAAGTTGGTGGTCTTGTTGTAAAGAACACAGACATAGTCAAAAAGATGTTTGCAAAAGGCTTGATTACATATCAATCACCATCATCAATGCTTGCTGTTCAAGGTTTGGGAGCAAAAAATGGTGCAACTGTTCTTGACATGTGTTCAGCACCTGGTGGAAAAGCAATTTATATTGCTGAACTAAATCCAAAGTCAAAAGTTGTCGCTTGCGATTTGTATGGACACCGTGTAGAATTGATTAAAACATATGCAAAAAGAATGAGAATTTCAAATGTTGAACCACTTCAAGCCGATGCAACAAAATTGAATGAAGCATTTGTTGGGGCGTTTGATTATGTTCTTGTTGATGCACCATGCAGTTGTTTGGGAACTTACAGAAAGCATCAAGACATATTTTTGAATCAAAATCTTGACACAATTTCCAAAATGATTGAAACTCAAAGAAAAATTTTGGACAACGCAGTAAAATATTTGAAAAAAGGTGGAATATTGCTGTATTCTACATGTACTTTGACCAAAGAAGAAAATCAAGATAATGCAAAATATTTGATTGAGAATTACGATTTGAAAAATGAAAAGATGGATATTCCGTTTGAAAATGATGGAACTTTGCAGATTTTGCCCAAAAAAGAATATGATGGCTTTTTCTTGGCAAAATTTATGAAAAAATAGTATGGAAAAAGAAAATTTGGAAAATTTCAATTCACAAAATTGCAAATGCTTGCTAGATTTGAATCAGCAAGAAATTTTTGATGAACTCAAAGTTTGCAAAAATTATATTGCAAAACAAATTTTTGCTTTTTTGCATCAAGGAAAAGTTTTTGATGAAATGACTTCAATTTCAAAAGATATGCGACTTGATTTGAAAAAAAACTATGTTGACCAACCAATCAAAATTCGTGAAGTTTATGAAGGAAAAGATGGCACAAAAAAATTTCTTTTCCAACTCACTGATGGAAACTTGATTGAGGGCGTCTATATGCTTCATGACTATGGAAACACACTTTGTGTGTCAACACAGGTTGGATGCAGAATGGGGTGCAAATTTTGTGCATCAGGAATGAATGGGCTCTTGCGTGATTTGAGCGCAGGTGAAATTTTGGGGCAAATCACTGCTGTAAATCGCCATGAAAATGGTTCAATTCAAAAAAGGGCAATCACCAATGTGGTTTTGATGGGAAGTGGTGAACCTTTGGACAATTTTGACAACACCATGAAGTTTTTGAATCTCGTTTCTGAAAAAGATGGAATTTGCATCAGTTCAAGAAACATTTCATTGTCAACATCTGGACTTTGCGAAAAAATTAGATTGCTTGCTGAAAGTGAACATGCTCCAACTTTAACAATCAGTTTGCATGCTCCAAATGATGAAATCAGAAAAACAATTATGGCAGTTGCAAACAAATATACCGTGAATGAATTGATTGATTCTGCCAAATATTATTTCAGCAAGACAGGAAGACGAATTATTTTTGAATATTCACTTATTGATGGAAAAAATGATAGAATGGAAGATGCTGACCAACTGTCAAAACTGGTCAAAGGCTTTCCTGCTCACATAAATTTGATAAGGCTCAACCCTGTCAAAGAACTGGGGCTCAAAGGAACAAACCCAAAACATGCAAAAGCATTTTTGGATAGGTTGAAATCAAATGGCACAAGTGCGACAATCAGAAAAAGTTTGGGCAATGATATTGATGGCGCATGTGGTCAATTGAGAAGGCGATATATTTCTGAATTGGAGAACAATACACAATGAGCAAACCACTTGCAGGACGAGTTGTAAAAGGGGTTAGTTCCCGTTTTTTTGTTGACACTGAGAAAGGTGTTGTGGTTGCTGTTGCACGAAAAAAACTCCGATTTGGGGGCAATATTCTTGTTGGCGACAAGGTTGAAATGATTCAAGAACATGGCGACTATGTCATTGAAAAAATTTTTGATAGAAAAAACAAACTGATTCGCCCATATGTTGCAAACGTTGACATTTGCTTGATTGTTGTTGCTGTTGTTCCTGAACCAGATTTTATTTTGGTTGACAAAATCATTGTAAATTGTTTTATTGAAGGCATTGAACCAATTTTGGTTTTGAACAAGTCGGATTTGGGCAAAGTAGACGCAATTGAAGACTACAAAAAAATTGTTGATGTTGAAATTTGTTCTGCTGTGTCTGATGAAGGAATAGATACCTTGCTAAAAAAACTTGACAACAAAACTGTTTGCTTTGCAGGTCAATCTGCTGTTGGAAAAAGTTCACTCATAAATGCAATTTTAAAATCAGACAGATTGAAAACAAACGGTTTGACAAAAAAAATTCAAAGAGGAATGCACACCACAAGACAAACTGAACTCATCAAAGTTGATGAATGTTTTTTGATTGACACATGTGGCTTTTCAATGCTTGATGCTGTTGACATTGAACCCGAAAGTTTAAAACTATACTATGATGAATTTGAAGAATTTGCACCAAAATGTCAATTTTCATCATGCAATCACTTGAATGAACCTAATTGTGCAGTGAAAGAAGCAGTCGGCAAAGGAATTTCAATTGATAGATACGAAAGATACAAGACGATTTTTCAAGAATTGGTCGATAGAAAAAATAAAAAATTTCAATAAATTATAAAGGAGAAAAGATGTCTATACTTGTAGCACCATCGATTTTGTCTGCTGACTTTGGAAAAATGGCAGAAGCAGTTGAAAACATAAAAAATTGGGGAGCAGACATTGTTCACTGTGATGTTATGGATGGAGTTTTTGTTCCAAACTTTACATTCGGAATGCCAATGGTCAAAAGTTTGAGAAAATATACTCAGCAAATCATGGATTGTCATTTGATGATGATTGAACCGGAAAAATATGTAGAACGATTTTGTGATGCAGGGGCTGATTATGTCACATTTCACCCAGACGCATCAAAAAATGTCGGTGAATGTTTGTACAAAATTCTTCAAAAAGGAAAAAAATGTGGTTTGGCAATCAATCCCGACAAATCGCTTGACCTTGTAGAGCCATATCTTGACAAAATTGATATGCTTGTCATCATGAGTGTTTATGCAGGTTTTGGTGGACAAAAATTTATTGAAGAAAGCATTGAAAAAATTCAAAATGCAAAAAATTTGATAGAGCAAAGCAAAAGAAAAATTTTGATTGAAGTTGATGGTGGTGTCACAACCGAAAATGCAAAAAAAATTGCAGATGCAGGGGCAGATGTTTTGGTTGCAGGCAGTGCAGTATTTGGTGCTGGCAATCCAAGTGAAGCCGTCCAACTTATAAAAGGAAATTTTTGATTTTGTCATAGTTAATCTTTTAGATTAAAGTAAAATTTAATCAATATCAAAAGCAAAATTTATCAATTTAATTTCTACATTCTAGCATTAACATAATTTATATAAAATTAGGTTTGCAAAATGAACTTATGCTCGATATCCGTTTTTTATGTTTGATATCCGTTTTTTATGTTTGATATCCGTTTTTGATTTGAAATTCATAAGAAATTGCATGATTGAAAAGATGAATAGCAAAAAATTCACTTTAATAATATAATGTTTCTATATAAATTTAATAAATTATATAAATAGATAAAATT
>CAYPVP010000024.1:0-3230 GCA_964414205.1 uncultured Bacteroidaceae bacterium
CACTTCATTTGAAAGAAAATGATGGCTCATTCAAAGACACAAGAGCAACATTCACCGAAGAACAAATGAAAGCAGAAACAGCAAGATGTCTTGGTTGTGGTGCAGCAAAAGTTGACTCCTATATGTGTGTAGGCTGTGGACAATGCACAACAAAATGTAAATTCGACGCAATCAAATTGGTTAGAAATGAAAAATCATTCACAGCAGATGTCTATGAAAAAATGCCACTTAGCATGGCAAAATATGCAATCAAGCGTGTTGGAAAAATCATTACTAAACCATTTTCAGACAAATAGTTTTTGACTGATTCTTTTTCAGACGAGAACTTTTGACTGATACATTGTTTCGCCCACAAATGTGGGCGAAACAATAAAAGAGGAAAAAATATGCACGAACTAGGCATTGTTTTTGAAGTTGTAAGAATGGTAGAACAAGTTGCAGAAGAACAAAATTTGCCAGACATTGACACAATTGTGCTTCAAGTTGGCGAATTGTGTGGAGTCATTCCAATCTATTTGGATGAATGTTGGCCTGCTGCGATTGACAAAAGACCAAAATTTCAAAATACAAAATTAAAATTGGATGTTGTTCCGGGAATGGCAAAATGTCAAAAATGTGGCAAAGTTTTCAATGTCATTGCAAATGAAGGCTATTGTCCTGATTGCAATTCATTTGACAAAGATTTGCTTTCCGGAAGAGAATTTATGATAAAAGAAATCATAGTTCCCGAAGAATAAAAATTTGATTTTCAACATTCTATATTCTATGCTGTATCAATTTTATTGAATTTCAATATATCATTAAAATTTTTAAAAAAGAAAATGTAAATTTATCAAAAATTTTTTAGATAAATTAAAGGGGAAATATGTCTTCTTTTCTTAAAAAATTCAATGTTGTTTTGTTTGGCTTGCTAGTTGTTGTGAGCATCGCTTTGTCGTTGCAATTTGGCATTTCTGCATCTAGACAACAACGTTCATCAAATGAAAAAAACATTTCTGTTGAGTCTTGTCAAATTTTCAATGATTCAGTTTCCAATGCTGTTTCAAATGGCACGAGAATTGCAGTTGACAACATATTGAAAAAAGAGTATAGTTAATGCTCGGAGTGTGAAAAAATGATTTTTGATTGTCGAAATCTGTTAAAAACAGTTTTGTTTGTTTTGATTATGGCTGTTGCATTGGTATTGGTTGTTTGCAAAATGGCAGGTGTGATTTCGCCAACAACATCGGAAACAACAGGCACTTCAAACAGTGGAGTTTCAAGTGGAGTTGAAAGTGGAGTTGGAGATGCTCTTGAAAATGGTTCAAAAAGCAACATTTCACAAATTTTCACGCATGACTAAATCAAATTTTATGAGGCTTGATGAAAAGCCGAGATAAAATAGAAAAACAAGTTCATATATATGCTTGATGTTATGGTTCAAGCGTTTCTACCAACTGCCAAAAGTTGACTATATGAATCTCTCAGGAGATACGCATAGTTAAGGGCAGTTTTTTTATGCCTTTTTGCGTGAGAGAACGGAGGATAGGATGAAAAAGAAGATTGCCATTGTTGGCGCAGGACCTGCTGGAATTTTTACAGCACTAGAAATTGTTCGACAAAAAAAAGATTATGAAATCACCATTTTTGAAAAAGGTCAGCCGATTGAAAAAAGAGTTTGTCCAAAATCGAAAGTTGGACATTGCATAAATTGTAAAAATTGTGCAATCACAACTGGGTTTTCGGGTGCAGGAGCATTTTCTGATGGAAAACTTTCGCTGTCAAGTGATGTCGGTGGAGAATTGCCTGACTTGATTGGCGCCGAACTTGCACAAAAAACAATTGAATATGCCGATTCAATCTATCTTGAATTTGGTGCTGACAAAAAAATTGAAGGCATTTCAAATGCTGAAAAAGTCAAGGACATTCGCAAAAAGGCTATTCAAGCAGGCTTGAAACTTGTTGATTGTCCAATTCGCCATCTCGGAACTGAAAAGGCTCAACAAATCTATTTTGAAATTGAAAAATGGTTGCAAAACAACGGAGTTGAAATGCGTTTCAACACGGATTGTGAAGACATCATTGTTGAAAATGAAACTTGCAAAGGCATTGTTGTTTCTTCAAACGGAAAGCAAGAAATTGTCAATGCAGACAAGGTTGTCATTGCAACTGGTCGCCGTGGTGCTGACTGGCTTGAAAAAATGTGCAACCAACACCATGTTGCTCACCAAGTTGGCACGGTTGACATTGGCGTCAGGGTTGAACTCAGAAACGAAGTTATGGAAGAAGTCAACAACATTTTGTATGAATCAAAATTGATTGGCTATCCTCACCCTTTCAAAGACAAAGTCAGGACTTTTTGTCAAAACCCAGGTGGCTTTGTCAGTCAAGAAAACTATGACAACAATTTGGCGATTGTCAATGGGCATAGTTTCAAAGACTTGAAATCGCAAAACACCAATCTTGCAATTTTGTGTTCTCACAATTTCATTGAACCATTTGACAAGCCTATTGAATATGGTAAAAAAGTCGCAGAACTCACAAATATGTTGGGTGGTGGAAAATTGCTTGTTCAAAGATATGGCGACATAATGGATGGCAAAAGAAGTTGGCAAGAAGAACTTGTTCGCTCCAATGTCAAACCAACTTTGAAAGATGCCGTGGCTGGTGACATCACTGCTGCCATGCCATATCGTGCAATGCTTTCAATTCTCAACTTTATGCAAACAGTTGATGTGGTTGTTCCAGGTTTTGCAAGTGCTGAAACTTTGCTCTATTCGCCTGAAATCAAGTTCTATTCAAACAAGGTGAAAATGGATGAAAATTTCAACACCAACATTGAAAATTTGCATTGTTTGGGTGATTCCACAGGATGGACAAGAGGCTTGATGATGGCATCAGTTATGGGCGTTTTGCTGGCAAGAAAAATTTAGTATTTGTCAAAATTAAGCCGAATTGATAAAGAAAAAAACAACAAAGCAAGTCAATGTGGCAAAATGACAAAATGAGAAAATAAGACAACAAAAAAGGAAAATCGAAAACGACAAACCGAGAAAACGAGAAAACATAATTCGTTGATGTGTTACATAGTTGAGTTTTGATTTGTCAATGAGTTTGTCAAAAATGAGAAAAAATTCAGTCGCACAATCTCAATCGTTTATAATGTAAATTTGCTAATCTCTTTATTATATTTTATATTTGAAAACAAGCCATACAAAATTTTGTATGGCTTGTTTTCTTTCCCCAATGGC
>CAYPVP010000024.1:3330-18744 GCA_964414205.1 uncultured Bacteroidaceae bacterium
ATTCCCCAATGGCATTCCCCAATGGCATTCCCCAATGGCATTCCCCAATGGCATTCCCCAATGGCATTGCTGATGTTGTTTTTTGTTCATTTTATCAAAACGGAAAGTCCTCCCAAAATAAACATAACTCCAATGGCTATGCAAATTGCATCACTAAATGCCCATTTTGACACCATAAGCAAAATTCCAACAATCAAAATTAGAATAGGCATTGCAACTTGGCGCATCACTGATTTGGCAGGCAATTTTGCATAGGTTCTAAAATTTGATGCTAAAATGTAAATTGCATATGAAATCAAACATATTCCCAAAATCAATAGGGACAAATCAAGAATGGTCCAGCCACATGCAATGATAATGATTCCCAAAACAATTTGAAAAATGCCTTCAACATGCTCCTTTTTCATAATGTTGTAAAATCCTGCAAAAATCATCAAAACGCCCAAAATTGTCAACAAAATGTTCATCATTTGAGTTTGGAATGCACAAAACAAAACGCCAATGATGATATAGGTTATTGATGTTACAATTTGATTGCTTTGCAAAATGTTTTTTGAATTTCGTTGTTGCGCTCCACTTTCAGTCTTTTTTTCCATAATCTTTCTCCTTATCAATGTCTATAAAAATTATATAATGTGCAGTTGCTGTTCACAAGGCGATTTTTTGGACAATAGCAAAAAAAATGACAAATTATGATGATAAATTAAAATCTCTGTTTGCATAAGCCATTGTTTAAATTTTTCAAAAAATATTTTTTGCAAAGCAAATCATCGCGAAGTCTATGGTATTGTTTATGTATTAAAAAACTGTAATATTTACACAAAAAGGCTTTTAAGTTCATATTTTGCAAGATAAACTGGCTATATTGTATAATATGGCAAAATTATGAATGTATCAATTTGCACAAAAAAAGCAAAGGCAAGTTTTCAATTTTGTTTTCTAGCCATCAAAAAAATTGAAATGATCGCATAAAATTGATAGACATTGCAATGGAATTTTGTGTCACAAATATGCATAAATTTGTAATAAGCATTTTTGACATTTGTCAGAATCAATGTTGACATACGAAAAAAATGGGTATAAAATTGATAAAGATTAACTTTTGGGGGCAATAATATATGAGAGAACTAAAAATTGAAAGTTTTGATAAAACACCAATACATGTCACTGTTTGGGACGAAGTAGAAAATCCCAAAGCAGTGTTGCAGATTTCGCATGGCATGGCTGAACACGTTCGCCGTTATGATGATTTTGCAAGTTTCATGAACAAGCAAGGATACATTGTTTTTGGAGATGACCATCGTGCACATGGAAAGACTGAAACTGATGAAAACCGTGGAAATCACAAGGGCGACATCTATTCAAAGACTGTAAAAGATTTGGTTTTCTTGCATGAATGGGCTGAAAAAGAATTCGGACTTGATGCTTTGTTTTTGGGACATAGTTATGGCAGTTTTCTTGGTCAAGGTTTTGCACAAGCAGGCACAAACACAAAGGCGATTGCACTTTGTGGAACTTCGCACATGGGTGGCTTTGAGATGGGCTGTGTCACAGCCATAATTTCTCCTCTTTGGCTTGTTGCAAAAAATTGGAAACCAAAATGTGTCAACTGGTTTGCAGACAAATTGTTTGTTTACAAGGGCGACAAGGGTGACAGCCAATGGGTGACCAGAGATTTGCAAAAACGACAAGAGTTTTTGACTGACCCTATGGCAAAAATTGACATGAGCGTCAATTTCGATTTTCAACTGATGAAAAATTTGTCCAAATTGTATAGTGGCAAAGCCAAGAAAAAACTCAACCCAAAATGCAAAATGGAGTTGTTTTGTGGAACGGCTGACCCAGTTGGACTTTATGGAAAAAATGCGAAGCGTCTTGAAAAATTCTATTTGAAGGCTGGAATTGATTGCAAATTGCATCTCTACAAAGACGATAGACATGAAGTTTTGAACGAACTCAACAAAGAAAAAGTCTATCAAGATGTTCTAAATTTTTTCAATAGAATAGAACTAAACTGATTGTACAAAACTAAAATGGCATAGTTGAACTAAACTGATTGTTTAAAATAATATCATAGCCAAATTAACAAAATGTATAGAAGAAAATAAAATATAATTTACGACTTTCAAAAATTACGACTTTCAAAAAGCATTTTGGATAAATAAGAAAAAAAGAAGTCATGGAGGCAAAAATGAAAATTGCAGTTACATTTGAAGATGAAAAAGTGTTTCAACACTTTGGACATACTCAACAATTCAAAATTTATGAAGCAACGGACGGCAAAGTGATGTCAAGCCAAATTGTTTCAACAAATGGTAGTGGACACACAGCATTGGCAGGTTTTTTGGTGGAACAAGGTGTTGATGTTTTGATTTGTGGTGGTATTGGTGGAGGTGCAAAAACTGCACTTTATGCCAACAACATTTTGCTCTACGGTGGCGTCACTGGAAATGCTGATGAAGTGGTTGATTCCTTCTTGGCAGGAACTTTGGTCTACAACCCTGATGTTGCTTGCTCTCATCATGATGAAGAAGAACATGAATGTTCAGAACATGGTTGTGGTGGAGAACATTCACACACATGCCATTGTGGACACTGCCACTAACAATCAAGTTGCAAAAAGTTGCAAGTATTTGTAAGAAAAAATCATTTCAAAAATGTCAAGATGGACAAATTTGTTCAATCGGCATTTTTGAAGTGATATTTTCTTTGTTGCAAGCAAAAATAATAAACATTAAAAAATAAAAATAATATTTGCCTATTTCAAATACAACTATATTGTTATAAGCATTAAAAATAAAAGCAAAAAAAACATAACTTCAAAACGCACAAAAAATTTTCAAATTGAAAGCATAAACTCAAACCATTAAATATTGCAAGCAAACATTTTATATTATTATAAATATCAGGAATAAGATTTACAACTTCAAAACTCACAAGCAAAAGCAAAACAACGTTCCAATTTGCAAACATAATGGAAACAGATTTTAAATCTCACCAAAAAGTTAACTGCATTAGAATTACAACTAAAAAAATAAAAGTATCAAAAATCGCAAGCAGATAGTTGACAACACTTAAAATTGCAAGCAAAATAATAAAAGATGAAAATGTTTCCGTAGCTCAGTAGGATAGAGCGTCCCCCTCCTAAGGGGAAGGTCAGGAGTTCGAGCCCCCTCGGGAACACCAAAAAACAAAAATTTGCTTATTGTGACAAGCACTTCAAAAGTTTTAATAGTATTTTCTATAATTTAAGTTTATTATGTGCAAGCAATATTTAACAAATTGTGAAGAAATAGAAATATCAAAATGTGATTGCTGAACAACAATTATAAACAATTTGTTATAGAATGCGACACTATCCATTTGCACGATGAACAAGGTCGCAGGCTGTTGCACAACAATTTAAACTGCTACGATTAGGGTGAATATCTGGATATAAAAAAAATTGAAAACTTTGAATATTCAATCTTTATACACTTGTAAAGCAAGTACGAGTTTCGGTTGTTACTTTTAGGCATTGGAAAAATGGCAAAGGTGGCACTATTCATTAAGGCAAGGGAACTCTGTTTGGTTGGTTTATACTTTGGCGTTTTTTATAGATGGGTTATCAATGACTTTTCCGTTTTTATCAAATCTTGAACCGTGACACGAGCATTCCCATGCATGTTCCCGATTGTTATATTTTAGCGCACAGCCTAGGTGAGGGCATCGCTTAATGGTGGGGAATAGCAAATTCACAATTGCAACGCCCATGTTTGCAAACAATTGGAGTCGGAAAATTCTGCGATTTGTTTTGAAAATGTCTGCAAATTCATTTTCCTTTCCGCACAAGGTATCAGAAAGAATTTTTGCACCGACCAAAGCACCCGTCATTCCCCAAAGGTTGAATCCAGTTGTGGCGTACACATCTTCAAGATGTCCGTATTTGCCGACATAGGGCATGGAATCTAGGGTGACGCAATCTTGGTTTGCCCACAAACATTTTTCCGTAGATTGGGGATAATACTTTTCTTTGAACTCGTGCAATCTATCCACTGCATTTGTTTTTGTTCCTGTCCTGTGATCTCCAAAACCAACCAAGAGAAAGTTGTTATAATTTCGCAAGTAAAACCCTTCGTTTTGGTCGTCGATATATGTTCCATCAATGTCATTTGCACCTTCCAAAGCCATGACATAGGAGCGTTTTTGATGCATTTTAGCAAAAAACAACCCTGCGCGATTGATGAAAGGAAAATGTGTCGCAACCACGCAATGTGCAAAATGTATTTCGCAATCGCTGGTGTATGCCGTATGGTTTTTTATTTTTGTAACAAAAGTATGTTCGTAAATTTCTAGATTTTTCGCCAGAGCATATAAAAATTTTATTGGATTAAACTCTGCCATGTCTGGAAATTTGACTGCACTTTTCACAGTGAATGGCAGAGAAACTTTCTCTGTCAACTCTGCATCGTAGCCTAGTTGTTTGAGTGCTTCCCATTCTTCTGTTAAGTCGTTTTTTAACGAATATAAAAAAGACGGTTTGATTTTAAAATCGCAATCGATGTTTTTTGTCAAAACTTTATAGTCTTCAACCGCTTGCAAATTTGCCTTCAAATACGCCTTGGCTTTTTTTATTCCCAACTTTTTTATCATGTCCGAATAGAGTTCGTCATGTTGAGCCGTGATGACAGCGGTGGTTTTTTGTGTGATGCCATCGCCGATTCTTCCCCCATCGACAACGACAACATTTTTCCCTTGTTGTTTTAAGAAGTGAGCCGATAATATACCAGCAATTCCTCCGCCAATCACCAAAACATCGCAAAAGATATTTTTTTGCAAACTATCATAAGTGGGCTTTTCCACATTTTCGCACCAAATACTATTTTTCATATTGATAGCATCGTCATTTTGTCAACAATTATTCTTGTTGAAAGTACATAATGAACAGAAATGTCGATGTTGTCGTTTTGATTGTCAAATTGTGCAGTTAGGCTTTCGCTTTTCAGGCAAAATGAATAATGCTTGTCATTTTGCCGAAAAGTGCTAAACACAAAGTGCTAAACACAAAGTGCGAAAGATAGAGTGTGAAACTAGTTCGATTTGGGGTTTAGGCGTTGATGAGTCTCCAAATTTTGCCTTTTACGATAATCAAAATCAAGTCAACGAGCCAAACAATGTTCCAACCGAAAATTATGCGAAGTAGACCTGCAACAATTTTGCCTTCGCCAAAACGGGTTGCAGCACCCAAAATCCAAGATGTAACAGGAATGATTGCCAAAATGATGCTGACAATTCGGTTTATTCCAAAATAATCTGATTTTCTTTTTGCCATAAAACGCCTCCATAAGACAATGTAATAATTTTATATTATAAGAAATGCTTGAAGATAGCAATAGGGTATTGGATTTTTGCCGACAAAATTAGACAAATTTTTGAAAAAGTAGTAAAAGAATAAAAGAAGTAGCAGGCTTGACAGTAAGTTTGCACGCTGTTTTTATTTACAAAAACAGGAAATGCCCTTGAACTGCGATGTGGTGTGCTACTGTTGACTTTTGGAGTGAAATCAATTAAAATAAATTTACTATTTGTATTTATACAAACGAAAGAAATGGAGAATTATGAAAACAAATTTGAATAAGGTGGATTCGGTTGAAAGTGTAGAACCAGTTTTTGTTGAAGAAATACAAAACGATACTGATGAAGAAATGTTCACTTTGGTGCAGCGCAAGCCTCAACCTGAAAAAAAACCAAAAAAGAGATTAGGATATAAATTTGTAAAACGAGCATTTGACATTTGCATGTCATCATTGCTTATTGTTTTGTTGTCGCCAACGTTGTTGCTTTGTGCATTGATGATTGCCTGCACATCTGGTGCACCTGTCAGTTATAAGTGTACAAGAGTGGGAAAAGGTGGCAAAAAATTTAAAATGCTCAAATTTAGAACCATGCGCAAAAATGCTGACAAGTTGGAAGATTTTTTGACGCCTGAGCAACTTGAAGAATACAAAAAAAATTATAAGTTGGAAAAAGACCCAAGAATTACAAAAATTGGAAATATTTTGCGTAAGACAAGTCTTGATGAGTTGCCTCAACTTTTCAACATTTTTGTTGGAGACATGAGTTTTGTTGGCCCTCGTCCTGTTTTGCAAGAAGAAACAGAATTGTATGGTGAAGAAAGAGAAAAATTGTTGTCGGTTAGACCTGGTTTGACTGGATATTGGCAAGCGTATGCTCGAAATGATGTTGGCTATGAAGATTGTGAACGCCAAAAGATGGAACTTCATTACATAGATTGTTGCAGTGTTTGGTTTGACATCAAAATTGCATTCAAAACAGTTGGCACTGTGCTTTCTAGAAAGGGGGCAAAGTAGTAGCATGGGTGAAGTGGTGAGAATTGCTCAAATTATGGGCAAGATGAACGGTGGCGGTGTTGAATCTACTGTCATGAGTTACTATCGACAAATTGACAAAACAAGATTTCAATATGATTTTATTGTTGATGATGATTCGCAAATGGTTCCACAAGAAGAAATTGAAAATCTTGGTGGAAGGGTGTTTTTTGTGCCATCATACAAGCATATTTTTTCATATTTGAAAGAGTTGAAAAATTTGTTCAAACAAGAAAAATGGCAAATCGTTCATTCCAATTTGAACACGTTGAGTGTGTTTCCATTGTATGCTGGAAAATGTGCAAAAGTCCCTTGTAGAATTGCGCACAATCATAGCACTGCTGGAAAGGGTGAAACACTCAAAAAATTGCTGAAATATGCTCTGCGTCCGTTTGCAAAAACATTTTCAACAGACTATACTGCATGCAGTGAGTTTGCAGGAAGATGGTTGTTTGGTGACAAAACTTTTGATGAAGGAAAGGTGCATGTTTTCAAAAATGGCATAAAAATTGAAAACTTCACATTCAATCAACAAAATCGTGATGAAATTCGTGCAAAATTTAATTTGAAAGATGAATATGTTTTGGGTCATGTAGGCAGATTTACACAAGCAAAAAACCACGCATTTTTGATTGACATTTTTGCAGAATGCAACAAACTAGATGAAAATGTCAGACTAATGCTTGTTGGCACAGGTGAATTGCTTGAAGAAATGAAAACCAAGGTTGAAAAACTTGGTTTGAGCGAAAAGGTTATTTTTGTTGGACAAACCGACGAAGTCCCCAAATTTTTGCAAGCCATGGACATATTTGTTGTTCCTTCATTTTATGAGGGAGGTCCAATTGTGGGCATTGAGGCACAAGCAAGTGATTTGAAATGTGTATATTCTGATGTTATCTCGCAAGAAATGAAAGCACTTGACACCACTGTTTATTTGTCACTTGATTTGCCTGCATCAGAGTGGGCAAAAGAAGTTATGAACAAAAAAACACAACCAAGAAAAGATACAACAAAAGAAATTGTCGATGCAGGTTTTGACATCAAAACCACTGCAAAGCAAATGGTAGAATTTTATTCTAATTTGTCAAATCGATAGTTTATAGGTCAATTATGAATTATAAACCCCTTGTTTCCATTGTAATTCCAGTTTACAATGGTTCAAATTTTTTAGGAGAAGCAATTGATAGTGCACTTTGTCAAACCTATCAAAACATTGAAGTTATTGTTGTGAACGATGGCTCATGTGATGATGGAAAAACTAGACAAGTAGCACTGTCATATGGAGATAAAATTCGCTATTTTGAAAAAGAAAATGGTGGTGTTTCATCTGCTTTGAATTTTGGTGTTTTGCAAATGGCTGGCGAATGGTTTAGTTGGCTTAGTCATGATGATTTGTATATGCCAAACAAAGTTGAGTTGCAAGTTGAAATTTTGAATGAAAAGAATTTGGATTCAAATTCAAAAACAATTTTGTATGGTTCGAGAATTTTGGTCAATGAGCAAGGAAAAGAAATTTTGTCAGCAAACAAAAATGTAACCAAAGATTTTTCAGGCAAAGAAATGATGATTTACTGTTTGCAAAATTGGTTTACGCTCTGTGGGCTTTCATTGCTGATTCCAAAAGATGCTTTTGATGTTGCTGTTTTTGATGAAAAATATAAGTTTATTCAAGACAAAATACTTTGGGATAAATTTATGCTTGCAGGCTACAATTTTGTTTGTCACGATGACAAAATTGTAAAAAGTAGAGTTCACGGCAAACAAGTTTCTGTTGTAAGGGCAGATTTATACAACGTTGAAATTGAAGAATATGCAAAAATGCTTGTAGAATATTTTGAAAATGAGCAAAGATTTGAAAAAGATTTGGTTGCCGAAATGCTTATTTGGGGCAAAAAAACAAAAAAGAAAACATATTTCAAAATTATTTATGAGTTTGCAAAAAAACATAAAATGATTGCATTTTCATTAAAAATCAAATTGTTTTTTGCGGGTGTCTATGGTGCTTTTTTGGAAGTTGCAAGCAATGTTTATCACTTGTTGATAAAAGGGCGCAAGGAATAGTTATGAAAATTGTTTATATAAATTCAGCATATGGTGGTAGCACTGGAAAAATTGTGCGAGATTTGATGGAGAATTTGCCATCAAGTGATCAAGCGTATTTTTTTTATGGCTATGGAAGTGATGAAAAAACAGAATATGTTGAAAAAATAGGCAACAAATTTGAAATGTTTTTTGACAAAGTTTTCACAAAACTGTTTGATATTCACGGCTTAAATTGTTTTTTCGCAACAAAAAAACTTATTTCAAAATTGAAAGAGATACAACCTGATGTTGTTCATCTTCACAATCTTCATGGGCATTTTATAAATTATAAAATGCTTTTTGAATATTTAAAAACACAAAATATAAAAATTGTTTGGACTTTGCATGATTGTTGGGCGTTTACTGGGCATTGTGCTTATTTTGATATGGCAAAATGCGAAAAATGGAAAACTCAATGTAAAAATTGCCCAAACAAAAAAAGATATCCATCAAGCGTTTTGTTTGACCACTCAAACAAAAATTTTAAAATCAAAAAGCAACTTTTTGCAGGCTGTAAAGATTTGACTATTGTCACACCAAGCAAGTGGTTGGCAAATTTGGTGGGGCAATCTTTTTTGAAAGACTACAAAACTATTGTTATCAACAATGGCATCAATTTGGGCAACTTTAAAATTTACTCGGACGAAGAAAAAGTATCTATAAAAAACAAATTTCAAGTCGCTCAAACTAAAAAAATTGCTATTGGAGTCGCATCTCCATTTGGAGAAAGAAAAGGATATGATGATTTTATAAAATTGTCAAAGTTGATTGATGATAGCAAATGGCAAATTGTGATGGTTGGCTTGCAAAAAACTCAACTTGCAAACTTGCCAAAAAACATTGTTGGCATTGCAAAAACTGACAATCAAATTGAACTTGCAAAATTGTATTCGTGTGCAAGCATATTTCTAAACTTGACCTATGAAGACAATTTCCCTACTACAAACATAGAATCATTGGCATGTGGAACGCCAATTTTAACCTATAAAACAGGTGGAAGCGTGGAATCTGTTGATGAAAGCAATGGTTTTGTTGTTGAGCAAGGCGACATTAGAGAAGTCAATCAAGTTTTAAGCAATTTTGATAGATGCAAATTTGATAGTGTAGAATTGTCAAACAATGCAAAAAAAATGTATGAAAGAAAAGTTTTTGCTGAAAAATATATGGAGTTATACTGATGAAAGTAGTTTTTATATCAAATTTCATGAACCATCATCAATTACCATTTTCTCTTGAAATGATTGAGGTGCTAGGGGAAGAAAATTTCCAATTTGTAGCCACTATGCCAATATCCGTTGAGCGTATAAATATGGGATATGAAGATTTAAACGAGAAATATAGTTGGATTGTTTGTGCATACAAAAAAGAAAATAAAAAAATTGCAAAAAAACTGATTGATGAAGCAGATGTTGTGATTGCTGGTGGGGTTTCTGCAAAATTTTTGTTGCCAAGGGCATTGAAAGGCAAATTGATTTTCAATTATAATGAGCGATTTTACAAAAAAAATTCAAACCAACATACAACTTTGCGTGCGAAAATTTGGACATTTTTGCATCATGGAATCTATAAAAAGACAAATACTTTTTTGCTTTGTTCAAGTGCATATGCAGCATATGATGCAAGTTTGGGCAAAAATTATATCGACAAGACTTTCAAGTGGGGCTATTTTCCACAAGTTGAACAATATGATGTTGACAAATTGATGCAAAACAAATCAAAAAAGTTGTCAATTTTGTGGTGTGGACGATTTTTGGATTGGAAACATCCTGAAAAAGCAGTTTATGTGGCAAAATTTTTGAAAGATAATCAAATTGATTTTGACATGAATATCATTGGTGAAGGTCAGCAATTATATTTTGTTGAACAGTTGATTGCAAAATTTGACTTGAATGATTGTGTCAATCGCATAAATTTTGTTGCTCCAAATGAAGTCAGACAATACATGAAAAACGCAAATGTATTTTTGTTTACAAGTGATTTTAATGAAGGCTGGGGTGCTGTTTTGAATGAAGCAATGAACAGTGGTTGTGCTGTTGTCGCAAGTCATGCAATAGGCTCTGTTCCTTTTTTGATTGATGACAAAAAAAATGGTATGATATACACAAATGATAATCTTGAAGAATTGTGCGAGATTGTTTTGAATTTGGCAAATGACAGAAAGTGTTGTGAGCAACTTGCCAGAAATGCCTATTCAACATTGATTGATGAGTGGAATGCAAAAATGGCAGCAACAAAATTTTTGCAACTTTCTAGTGCAATTTTAGAAAATGAATCTACAATGATATTTGATGAAGGTGTATGCTCAAAAGCAGAAATTCTGTCAAATGATTGGCGAAAGTAAAATGCAAGTTTAATTCTTGGGTGACGTATATAATTTGTTATAAAAAAGTTGGATATAAAAGTTTTTTATGAAAAAACAAATATGATAAATGGGAAAATTGAAATGCAAAATGTTTGGGATATGTATTCTGAGATTATGAAAGAATATGAAATTGAAGATGCCGAGTTGAAAAAATTGCAAGATGTTGAACTTGAAATGCTCGCCGATTTTCATAACATTTGTGAAGAAACTCACATAAAATATTCGTTAGCCTTTGGCACAATGCTTGGTGCAGTGAGACATCAAGGGTTTATTCCATGGGATGACGATGTTGATGTTATGATTTTAAGAAAAGATTATGACAAATTGGTTGATGCCGTAAATAAAAATTATTCTAAAAAATATGTCATGCTTGACAAATCAACTGACAAAGATTATTTTTTGACATTCCCAAAATTTGTAAAAAAGGGAACAACTCTGCTTGAACCAACAAGTGAGAAATGTCCACACAGAGGAATCTACATAGATGTTTTCATTATTGATGAAATGCCAAAACACTGTCATAAAATTAGAAATAAAATTTATAGAATTGGTTATGGAATGGCATATTATGCAAGCATTGGCAAGAGAGGGTCAAAATTTTTTGATAGTATAGCCATTGAAAATGTACAATTTGCCAAAATTTGGAAAACTGAAAAAAGATTTGGTAATGTTGCAAAATTGTTCACAGTGAAGTTTTGGAATTCGATGGCAAAATTTTCAACAAAAGGAATCAAAGATAAAGAAAAGTTGGTTGTTTCTGAGGACAATTTAAAGGCGTTGGACAAAAGTATGTTTGCAAATTTAGCGTTGTATGATTTTGATGGTTTGAAATTGTGGGGCGTTGCAAACTATGACAAATATCTCACTGATATCTATGGTGATTATATGCAAATTCCAAGCAAAGAGAACCAAGTTAGACACGCTATTATCAAACTAGATTTTGGCGACAATTGAGAAAGAGTGTGATATAATAAACAAACACATTGAAATGTATATGTGCAAAAAACATTTGAAAATTTGCTATTGCAGTAAATTGTGGCTGATTTTAATTGTTTTTGTAAATCAATAGGATTGTTGTATGAAAAATAAAAAAACAGTGTTAATCATTTTAAATACGTTAGAACGTGGCGGTGTTTGCAAAACATTGCTGGATTTTTGCGAGGTTATAGATGATGAAAAATATGATGTAACATTGTTGTTGTCAAATAGATTGGAAAATGGAATTGATAAAAAATTAAAGAAAGGCATTAAAACTATTTTTTTTGAAGATTATACTAGAATAAAAAACATAAAACATTTTTTAGCGTTTGGAAGATTGGCTCGCAATAAGGTTTTGAAACAAAGTTTTGATATTGAAATTTTGTATTCATTTGCTGGGTTTATGAACTATTTTGGAGTTTTGAAAGGAAAATTTAACTATTCAATATTGCATGAAGATTTTGCAATGATAAGAAATTATGACAAAAATGTTGCCAAAAAAACATTGAAAAAGAAAGTTTATAATATCATTATGAATATCTTTTTGTCTAAAATCGATAAATTGTTGATTGTAAGCAAGGGCGCTCAAACTAGTTTTGTGAAGTTGTGGGGAAATGCTGAAAAAACTGCTGTCTTTTCAAATTGTGTAAATTGTGAAAAACTTTTAAAATTGTCAAACAATGAAATTGAATTGCCTAAAAATTCATATTTTATAAATGTTTCAAGACAAGATTCCTATAAAAATGTATTAGATGTTGTAAAGGCTTATGAGCAAATTTTGCAACAAACACAGCAATATAAATTGCTACTTTGTGGCAACGGCAACCAACATCAAGAAATTGTTGATTATGTCACGACCCATAAGATGCAAGATTATGTTGTTTACAAAGATTATATTGACAATCCATATCCATATTTTGCAAATGCTAAATTGTTTTTGAATGCTTCAAAATTTGAGTCATTTGGTTTGACTTTGCTAGAAGCATATGTTTTTGGCGTTCCAGTTGTTGCTTTGAAAAACAATGGTTTTTTGTCAATTCATGAAAATTGTCAATATTTTTGTGAAGATATTTATGAAATGAAAGAAAAATGCCTTATTGCGTTAGAAAAAATAGATGAAAACTATGTAGATGAAATAAAAAATATAGCAAGACTATATGATCAAAGTGTTTACAAGCAACAAGTTGAAAAACTATTGAGTGGTGGCTTTCTAGATGAAAAAGATACAATGTAATCAATTGAAAGTAGGTTCAATGCTTTCGTATGTTCAAATCATTTTAGGTGCGATAATTTCTATTGCAATTACACCTATTATGTTGAATTGCCTTGGAAAAAGCGAATACGGAATATTGAATTTGGCTGGTTCGTCTATTGCATATTTGAATTTGATTACACTTGGCATTGGCAATGCGTTTATAAGATACAATGCAAAATATAGAATGCAACATGATTTAGATGGGGAACATTCACTCAATGCAACTTTTTTAAGCATTTATTTGATAATGTCTGTCATCACAATTATTGCTGGTGTAGGATTGATTTTTTCAGCACAGTTAATTTTCAATAATTTAAGTCCTGCTGAAATTCAAAAAACACAAATTATAATGGGGATAACTCTCGCTAACATGGCGATTGCTTTGCCATATAGTGTGTTTACAATGAACAATGTTGCTTATGAAAAATTTGTATTTGCAAAGATAATAGGAATTGTAAACACTGTTTTGAACCCTGCATTGCGTTTGCCATTGCTTTTGTTGGGTGGCAAATCGATTTCAATAACAGTGCTAACAGCAGTTTTGCACATTATAACATTGAATATTGAAATGATTTATGCATTAAAAGTTTTGAAAGTAAAATTTAAATTTGGTCAGCCAAATTGGAATTTGATAAAAAGTCTATTTGCGTTTTCATTTTTTATAGTTTTGCACCAAGTTGTTGATATGGTCAATTGGAATGTTGACAAAATCATTTTGGGTGCTGTGTTTGGCACGGGCGCAGTTGCTGTTTATTCGTTGGGAGCGACATTCAACACATATATCATACAGTTCAACATGGCAATAACAGGTGTAGTAGTTCCAAAAATAAACAGAATGATTATGTCAAATACGCAGTCAACTGATGAAATAAATTCCTATTTTATAAAAATATCAAGAATACAATTTATGATGATTTCCTTGATTATAACGGGTTTTATATTTTTTGGGAAAGCATTTATACAGTTTTATTATGGTCCAAAAACAGGTGGATATGAAGATGCTTATTACATTGCCTTGTTGCTAATTGTTCCGCTTTCAATAGATTTGATACAAAATGTTGGAATTGAAATTCAGCGAGCAATGAACTTGCACAAATACAGAGCATATATATACATTTGTATAGCAGTTTTAAATGTTGCCATGAGTATTCCATTTGCAACATTATGGGGTGGAATAGGATGTGCTTTGGCAACTTGCATAGCAATTGTTTTGGGCAATGGTATAGCAGTCAACCTGTTTTATCATTTCAAAATGAAATTGGATATGAAAAGATATTGGAAAGAAGTTTTGCAGTTGTTGTCGGCAATGATTTGGCCAATAATTTTAGGAATTGCAATAAAAACAAAAGTAGATTTGTCAAACATTGGTGTCTTTGTTGGCTGTATTGTGGGATATTCGGCTTTGTACGTAATTTGTATGTATTTCTTTGGAATGAATAAATACGAAAAGGAATTGTTTAGTGGAAAAGTTTTAAGCAAACTAAAATTGGCAAAAATCGGAAAGCATGAAAAAACAACAAAGATAGACAACAGCAATGACATCGTTGAATCTTTTGACAAAACAACAGAAGTAACAGAAACAACAGAAAGCGAGTGTAGTGTTGATTTTGTTGCTAAAAATCAAAAAGCAACAAAACAAATTGAAGATGATGCAAATGACAACGAATAAGTTTAAAGTGTAGAATTTTTAGTGTTTAATCAAAGTGAATTCAATGCTTGACTGTTTTTATAATTTCCAATTTTAAGCAATTTAATTGGTATAATTTATATAAAATCAATAAACAAAAACCATAAATTTACAAAACATAAAAGCCACTCAAATGAGTGGCTTTTATGTTTTGTTGTATAACAATGCAAACTATAAAAATTCATTATATATTTTATATGTTGTTTCAAGTTGAATACATTCAACGGCGATAAGCACCAATAATGCACTTGACATCATTGTTTTTGGAATAAAGAAAGAGCGTTCAAACAATGAGTGAAATTCAAATGCAACAAGTGATAAAGTTGCAATGAATTTTATGGGATTGAATTTTATGCCTTTTAGATATATTTTGAATTTGTTTATAAAATATAATGCAACTCCACACAAACCAATGAAACCAGTTGAGGCAAGCGTTTGAAAAATGGTTGAGTGAAAATAAATTATATCTCCACTTTTATTTGGGAAAAATAGACCATAGCCAAAAGTTGGATGTTGGAGAAAAAGTTTCCACGCTTGTTTATATAGTTCGATTCTTCCACTTGACAAGCCATTTATGTCTGGTTTTGTTTCGGAGGAATGAAGCATTGCTGAAATCATTTGACCATATTTATCCAAATCTAAAATTACAACACATAAAAAAACAATAAAAATTATCCATAAT
>CAYPVP010000025.1:0-16774 GCA_964414205.1 uncultured Bacteroidaceae bacterium
TCATTTTGACTGCTGAATAACCTCTTTCAACATCCACACCTGATTGTTTATAATCGATTGCCATATTTTCTCCTATAAGTGTTTTACACTGTGTTTTCTTTTTGTTTCAATTTTTATAGTTTAATTATTTTTTTGTTTAAAGTTGCACTTTGACTTTTTGACTACATCACTTTCTACTCAACATCACTTTTTATTTTATAATGTTTTTCAGCAAAAGACAATGCCCATTATTCGTTGTCTTTGACAAATTCATCAACATTGACAGAATAGTTTTTGTCAAAACATCCAGTGCAGAAATTTCCACCACCACATGCTTTCACCAAAATTTCCAATGGAACAAAATGCAAACTGTCTGCTCCAATAATTTTGCAAATTTCGTCAGCATTGCGATATGCCCCAATGAGTTGGTCTTTTGTTGTCATGTCAACCCCAAAATAGCATGGTTCTTTGACAATAGGGCTTGCAGACAGCATATGAACTTCTGTTGCACCACTTTGTCTAAGCAAAGAAATGATTTTTTTGCTTGTTGTTCCACGAACGATTGAATCATCAATCAAAATCAATCTCTTTCCTTTGATGTTGCTTCTAAACGCATTGAGTTTGATTTTCACACTTGATTCTCTTTGAGATTGAACAGGTTGAATGAAAGTTCTTCCAATATATCTGTTTTTGCTGAGTGCATCAACATAAGGAATTCCAGAAAAAGCCGAATAGCCTCTTGCACAAACCACTGCCGAATCAGGAACACCTGCAACAATGTCAGCATCAATTTTGAAAAGTTCAGCCATCATTTTTCCACATTCAAAACGGCTGTCATACACGCTGATGTCGTCCATAATCGAATCTGAACGAGCCAAATAGACATATTCAAAAATACATGATTTTTTGTCAGCATCTCTAAATTTTCTTGAACTAATTTCTCCGTTTTCATCAACTGAAATGATTTCACCTGGTTCAACATCACGAATGATTGTTGCATCAATGGCATCAAGTGCGCAAGATTCACTTGCAAAAATGATTTCGCCATCTTTTTCGCCCATCACAAGTGGTGACAAACCGTTTGCATCACGAACAGCAAACAACTGTTTTCCAAGCATGACAACAATGGCAAATGAACCAACAAATTTTTTGCATGCTTCAAAAATGCCTTGTTCCACATTTTCTGTTGCCAAATTGCTGATGAGTGCAGCAATCAATTCTCCATCGGTTGAACTTTGAAAGATGTGCCCATTTTCAATCATTTCTTTTTTGATTTGTGGAGCATTGACAATGCTTCCATTGTGAGCAAGCGACATTCTGCCATATCTTCCATAAAAGACAACAGGTTGAGCATTGACAACGTTTGAAGAACCTTTTGTTGAATAGCGAACATGACCAAGTGCCACATTTGTTTCTGGCAAAAGCATCAATTCATCTTCGCCGAAAACTTCATGCACAAGCCCCATGTTTTTGTAGTATGCAACACGGTTTTCTGGAACGCTGACAGCAATTCCTGCACTTTCTTGACCTCTATGTTGAAGAGCAAACAAGGCAAAATAGACATCTCTTGCAAGATGTTGTGTTGTTGTTGAATGAATGCCGATGATTCCACATTCTTCGTGAATGCCAAAACTTTTTGCATCAATAGTAATACTGTTTCTTCTTTTCATAACCTTTTCCAATATTTCGTTTGGCAAAAACCAAAGTTTCTTGCAAGTGCAAGCATAAAACTAATTGTTCAACAAATTCAAAATGTCGCTGTCATCACGCAAAATTGACTCGCTCATTGATTTTTTGTGTTGAGCAAGTTTTTCTCTGAGGCTTTCATCAGCGACAGCCAAAATTTGAACGGCAAGCAAACCTGCGTTTTCTGAACCATTGATGGCAACAGTTGCAACAGGAACGCCTGATGGCATTTGAACTGTTGAAAGCAAACTGTCAAGTCCGTCCATTGTTGAACTTTTGATTGGAAGGCCAATGACTGGCAAAATTGTGTGACCTGCAAAAACGCCTGCAAGGTGTGCTGCTTTTCCTGCTGCACAAATGACAACGCCGAAACCATTTTCAATCAGTCCATCTGCAAATTCTCCTGCTTCAACAGGTGTTCTGTGTGCAGAAAGAACTCGAACTTCGGTTTTGACACCAAATTTTTTCAAAACATCGAAAGCACCTTTGACAACTGGTGCATCGCTTTTGCTACCCATTACGATTGCAACTTTTTTCATTTTGTAATACCTACTTGTTTTGTTTTTCAATTTTGTAGAATTTTTTGACCGTCGTTCATTTCAACTTCTAAGTTTTCAACCATGATGCTGAATTTTCAACTTATTCGTAGAATCTTTCAAGCCTAGTTGCTGAAACTTTCAAACTTATTGCTGAATTTTCAATCTTGTTGTAGAATTTTCCAGCCTTGTTTCAAGCCTTTTCAAGCCTAGTTGTTGAATTTTCAACCTTGATGCTGAGTTGTCCGACCATCGCCAATTCAATTTGTTGAGTTTTGGGCTTTGCCCACATTGTGTTTTGTTCTTTTTTGTGTTTTGTGTTCTATTTGTGTTTTTCAAACAAAAAAGCGCAGTATTCCTACCACGCTGTTTTTCTATCTATTTTTTTGCAAAATGACTGCAAAATGCCCTGAATGCAAAGAACTGAATTGATAACTGTTGTGAGCCTGTGTCAATCTCATTGTTGCCTCCAAGACGAATTAACCACATAATAGCAAATTCAAAAACTTTATGCAAACATTTTGACACCCATTTCAAAAAATATTATTCGATTGTTTGCCAACTCTCATCTGCTGGATTTTTTTGAAAAGCCAAAACCATGCGATATTCTCTTTCTGAAATATAGCCATTTTCAACAGCAACCTTTGCAAGAGTTGTAAAGTTTGAAAGTGAAACATTTTTAATATTTGCGTCTTTCAAACGGTCAATTCCCTTTTGAAGTTCATAGGTGAAAATTGAAACAATTCCCAAAACTTCTGCCCCAGCATCTCTCAATGCTTCAACAACCTCGATTGAAGAACCTGCTGTTGAAATCAAATCTTCAATGACAACAACTTTTCTGCCTTCTGGACTGATTCCTTCAATTTGGTTGTTTCTTCCGTGAGTTTTTGCTCCACCACGAACATAGCCCATTGGCATGTTCAAAATTTCGGCGACAATGGCTGCATGAGGAATTCCTGCTGTTGATGTTCCCATCAAAATTTCGACATCAGGAAAATTTGCTTTGACAGTTTCAGCAATTGCATTTTCAACAATTTTGCGTTTGTCAGGATAGGAAAGTGTGAGTCTGTTGTCACAATAGATGGGTGATTTGATTCCACTTGCCCAAGTGAATGGTCGTGAAGGGCTCAAAAAGACGGCTTTGATTTCCAAAAGTGCTTTTGCAACATTGTTTGCAATTTCAATTGATTTTTCCATTTTTTCTCCTAATTCAAACAAAACATCTAAAATCAAGTCTAAAACTCATTATAAAAATTTTGTTTTTCAATTTTATCAACATATTTTCATAGTGCATTTTCATCTGTATATTTTTATCATATATATCAGCAAAAATACATTAGCATAATTTCATCAGCATTGTGTCATAAACTATTCACTCATCAGCACATACACATCAGCATATTTTTATCAACTATATACGCATCAGCACTTATACATCAGCATAATTTTGTTAATTGTATACGCATCAGCAGATATATGACGGCATAATTTCATCAACTACATTTTTCAACACATATACATCAGCATAGTTTTTAAGCATAGTTTTTTAGCAAAATTGTCTGACACACTCTTTGTAGGCTACAACAGGGTTTTCAGCCGAAGTTATGCTTCTGCCAACCACAATAAAGTTGCTTCCAAGTTCTTTTGCAAGTTGAGGTGTTGCAATTCGTTTTTGGTCGTTTGCACTGTCACCTGCAAGTCTAATTCCAGGTGTGACAGACAAAATGCCAATTTCTTTTATGATTGGTGCTTCAAGTGGCGAGCAAACAACTCCATCAAGTCCTGCTTTTTTTGCATTTTCAGCATACGCTTTGACTGTTTCAGCAAGTGGAGTTTCAATCAACAGTTCATTTTTCAAAACTTCTTGGCTTGTTGATGTCAGTTGAGTGACTGCAATTAGCAACGGTTTTTGTCCATCTTTTGCACCCTCATCAAGTCCCTTTTTTGCCATTCTCATCATTTCAACACCACCACTTGCGTGAACGTTGGTGATGTCAACTCCAAGCGATGCCAAGTTTTTCATTGCTTTGTAAACTGTGTTTGGAATATCATGAAGTTTCAAGTCCAAAAAGATTTTGAAGCCTTTTGCTTTCAATTCTTTGACAAAATCAGGACCTGTTTTATAGAACAATTCCATTCCAATTTTGATGTATGGCTTTTCATCTTTCAATTTTTCCAAAAATTCTAGTGTTTCTTGCTTGTCCGAAAAATCGCAAGCGATGATAACTTCTCTTTTCATTGATGTGTCCTCCCGACAATTTCATTCAAATTTTCTATATTCAATTCTGCCATGACTTTTGGCAAATCGTCAACAATCATTTTTGAAGCATATGGATTGACAAGGTTTTCACTGCCAACCATAACAGCAGTTGCGCCTGCATACATCATTTCAATGACATCATAGGCAGAGCGAATCCCACCCATTCCGATGATTGGAAGTTTGACTGCCTCAAAAACTTGATAGACCATTCTGAGTGCCACAGGATAGACTCCTGCACCACTATAACCACCTGACTTCACGCTGATGATTGGCTTTGCAGTTTTCAAATCAAAACGCATTCCAACCAAAGTGTTTATCAAACTGATTCCATCTGCGCCACCATTTTCAACTGCTTTTGCAAGTTGAGTTATGTCCGTGACATTTGGACTCAATTTGACAATAATAGGCTTTGATGAGTGCTTTTTGACCTCATAAACTAGGTTTTCGGCAATTTTAGGGTTTGTTCCAAATGCCATGCCACCACCTTTGACATTTGGGCAACTGATGTTCAATTCAATGGCAAACACTTTGTCAACATCGTCAAATTTTTTGACAGTGTCAACATATTCTGAAACGCTGTGTCCCCCGACGTTTGCAATGACTTTGTCAGAATACACTTTGTCAAGTTTGGCAATTTCTTCCAAAATGACTTTGTCAACACCTGGGTTTTGAAGTCCAATCGCATTGATAAGTCCTGCTGGACATTCTGCAATTCGTGGCAGTGGGTTGCCATAGCGAGGCTCCAATGTTGTGCCTTTAAGCGACATTGAGCCAAGACAATTTATGTCATAGAAATCTGCAAATTCATAGCCAAAACCAAAAGTTCCACTTGCAGGAATGACAGGGTTTTTGAGTTGATGTCCAAGATAATTCACTTTTGTGTTCATGCTTTCTCTCCTTCAAAAATCACTTCATCTGCACGAAAAACAGGTCCTTCTTTGCAAACTCTTTTGTTGCCTTTGGTTGTTTGAATTGAACAACCCATGCAAGCACCAAAGCCACAACCCATTCTCGCTTCCAACGAAACATAACCTTTTGTTGAAAATTTTGTCAAATATTTCAGCATTATCATTGGTCCACAAGCAAAATATTCATCAAAATCAAAGTTCTTTTGTTGCAAAACGGACACTGCATTCCCTTTTTCACCAAAACTTCCGTCATCGGTTGCAATCACAAGTTCACCAAGTTGCTGAAATTCTTTCTCCAAAACAACTTCTTCTTTGTTGCGAAAACCAAGAACAATGATTGGCTTGATTCCTTTTTGATTGAGTTCTATGGCTGTTTGCAAAAGTGGAGCAACACCAATTCCACCCCCAACAAGCAATGGCTTTTTTGTTGTTGAAAGGTCAAAGCCATTTCCCAAATCGCACAGAACAGAAAATTCTTTGCCGGCTTGCCATTTTGACATTGCTTTTGTGCCTTGTCCAACCACCTTATAAATCAAAGTTAGTTCACCATTTTGACACTTTCCAACACTGATTGGTCTTCTCAAAAAGAAACCATCAACAGAAAGTTCAACAAATTGTCCTGCTTTCATTTTCAAGTTTTCGCCGACAAGAGTCATTTCAAGTGTGCTGTCATTCAGCCACTTTTGTGATTTGAGTTTCAAAATTTGTTCTGTCATAGTATCTTTTCCAATCATTCATCAAGGGTTGAAATGCCCATTGTAATTTCTTCCAAAACATCACACAAAACTTTGACAGTGTCAAGTGACGTGAAAACTGGAACATTGTTTTCTATTGCTGTTCTTCTGATGAGAACGCCATCTCGCATTCCGTTGTCTTCGCCTTCGCTGACTGTGTTGACAACATAGGTGACATAGCCTTTTCTGAGTCCAGTCAAAATTTCTTCACTACCTTGCGAAATTTTCTTTCTTTCTCTTGTTTTGATTCCGTTTTCTTTCAAGAACTTTGCAGTTCCGTGAGTTGCCTCAACGTTGAAACCAAGGTCATAGAAGCGTTTGATGAGTGGAAGGGCCGACTCTTTGTCTTGGTCTGCAAGAGTCGCAAACACTGTTCCATAGTTTGAAACTTTCAGTCCTGATGCTTTCAAAGATTTGTAGAGTGCACGGTTGAACTGCTTGTCATAGCCAATCGCTTCGCCTGTTGATTTCATTTCAGGTGACAAAACAGCATCAAGTCCGTGAAGTTTAGAATAACTAAATGTTGGAGATTTGACATACCAACGATTTTTTCTTGGTGCAACACCTGTAAAGCCCAATTCTTTGAGAGTCATGCCAAGCATAACCTTTGTTGAAATGTTTGCGATTGGGTTTCCTGTTGTTTTTGCAAGAAATGGCACTGTTCGACTGCTTCGTGGGTTGACTTCGATGATGAAAACTTTTCCACTTCCGTCAACAACAAATTGTATGTTGAATGGTCCAACAATTCCAAGTGCAACTCCAATTCTTGATGTGTAGTCAACGATTGTTGTTTCAACTTCTTTTGACAACGAATAGGTTGGATAGACACTCATGCTGTCGCCACTGTGAACACCTGCTCTTTCAATGTGTTCCATAATTCCAGGAATAAAAACTTCTTTTCCGTCGCACACTGCATCAACTTCACATTCTTTTCCAACAATGTATTTGTCAATCAACACAGGGTGCTTTTTGTTGAATTCAAATGCTTCTTGCAAGAAGCCACAAAGCGATTTTTCATCATAGACAATGTGCATCATTCTTCCACCAAGAACAAATGATGGTCGCACCAAAACAGGATATCCAATTTCTTTTGCTGATTTCTTTCCTGCAACCAAATCAAACACAGCGTGTCCTTCTGGCATTGGAATGTTGAGTTTGTTCAAAACTTCAATGAACAAATCTCTGTCTTCTGCAAGAGCAATGCTTTTTGCTGAACTTCCCAAAATTTTGACGCCTGCCTTGTCAAGGTCTTCTGCAAGGTTGATTGCCGTTTGTCCACCAAGAGCAACAATGACTCCAAAAGGTTTTTCATAGTCAACAATGTTCATAACATCTTCAAAAGTCAAAGGTTCAAAATAGAGTTTGTCAGAAAGTGTATAGTCTGTTGAAACCGTTTCAGGGTTGTTGTTGATGATGATTGCCTCATATCCTGCTTCTTGAATTGCCCAAACTGCGTGAACTGTTGAAAAGTCAAATTCGACACCTTGTCCAATTCTGATTGGCCCTGAACCCAAAACAATGACTTTTTTTCTGTCTGAAACAACACTTTCGTTTTCTTCTTCATAGGTTGAATAGAAATATGGCATGTGTGATTCAAATTCGCCAGCACAGGTGTCCATCATTTTGTAGACAGGATAAATTTTGTTTTCTTTTCTCAAATTGTAGATTTCAACAAAATCCATTTTCCAACATTCAGCGATATATTCATCAGAGAAACCATATTTTTTGACTTTCTTCAAAACTTCAACATTTCCAACACTAGCAATCAATTCTTCTTCAAGTTTGACAATGTGCAAAATCTTTTGCAAGAAGAAACGGTCAATTTTTGTCATTTCATAGATATATTCAATGTTGACGCCTTTTCTCATGGCTTCGGCAATGGCAAAAATTCTTTCATCGGTGTTTGTTTGAATGAAGTTCAAAATCTCTTGTCTTGAAAGTGTTTTCAACTTTGCAATTTCAAGGTGGCAAACGCCAAGTTCAAGTGAGCGAACGGCTTTGAGCAAACTTTCTTCAAAGTTTCTGCCGTTTGACATGACTTCACCTGTTGCTTTCATTTGTGTGGAAAGTCTTCTGTCTGCACTTGAAAATTTGTCAAATGGAAAGCGTGGGAATTTTGTCACGATATAGTCGATTGAAGGATTGAATGATGCGAGTGTGTTTGGCAACTCAATTTCGTCAAGGTGAAGTCCACAAGCAATTTTTGCACTGACTCTTGCAATTGGAAATCCACTTGCCTTTGATGCAAGTGCTGATGAGCGAGAAACTCTTGGGTTGACTTCGATGACATAGTAGTTGAAAGAATAAGGGTCGAGGGCATATTGAACATTGCAACCACCTTCAATTTTCAATGCACGAATAATGTTGAGTGCAGAAGTTGCCAAAATTCCATATTCTTTGCTTGTGAGAGTTTGAACAGGTGCAACAACAATCGAGTCACCTGTGTGAATTCCAACAGGGTCAACGTTTTCCATTGAGCAAACCACAATGGCTGTGTCGTTGTTGTCACGCATGACTTCAAATTCAATTTCTTTGAAGCCTTTGATTGATTTCTCAACCAAAACTTGTGTGACAGGTGAAAGTTTCAAGCCATTTTTTGCAAGTTCAAAAAGTTCTTCATCGTTGTCAGCAAAACCGCCACCTGTTCCACCCAAAGTGAATGCAGGACGCAAAATGATTGGATAACCAATTTCGTTTGCTGCCTTCAAAGCATCTTCAACGTTGTTGACAGTCTTTGATTCCACAATAGGTTCGTTGATTTCAAGGCACAAATCTTTGAAAAGTTGTCTGTCTTCTGCTTTTGAAATTGCAGTTGCATCAGTTCCGAGCATTTCAACATTACATTCTTCCAAAATGCCTTTCTTTGCAAGTTGCATTCCAAGATTAAGCCCAGTTTGTCCACCAATAGTAGAAATCAAGCCATCAGGTCTTTCATAGCGAATGATTTTTGCAATGTGTTCAAGGTCAAGTGGTTCCATATAGATTTTGTCAGCAATCTTTGTATCGGTCATGATTGTGGCAGGGTTTGAGTTGACCAAAACAACTTCATAGCCTTCTTCTTTCAAAGCAAGACATGCTTGTGTTCCTGCATAATCAAATTCAGCACCTTGTCCAATGACGATTGGGCCTGAACCTATAATCATAATTTTTTTAATATCAGTTCTCTTTGGCATTGTTTTTTCCTCCAAAATCTTTCATAAATTGCTTGAAAGTGTCAAACACGCTTTCAACGCCAACAGGTCTTGCTTGGTTTTCAGGATAGGACATTGTTCCCAAAACTTTGTGGAAGTTGTCAACAAAACCTTCAACTGCGCCATCAAAGGCATCAATATGTGTGATTTCTAGTTCAGTTTCAGCAAAACTGTCTGCTTCAAGTTTAAACAAACAATTTTGATTGTTGAATTCGATTTTTCCTGTTTTGATGTTTTTGACAGGTCGATTTGCTCCAACATGTCCAAAATTCATTTTTGAAGTTTTTGCACCATAGGCAAGGGCAATGACTTCTGCACCAAGTCCAGTTCCCAAAATCGGAGTCACTCCATGCAATTTTTTGACAAGTTCAATGCCATTTTTGAAGTTTTCAGGGTTGCCAGGTCCTGTTGACAAAAATAGTCCGTCAGGTCTGAATTTCAAAATTTCTTCTGCCGATGTATCATATGGAACAACTGTGACGTTGCAACCATTTTCTTTCAATGTTCTGACTGCTGAAAGCATGATTCCACCATCAACAGCAACAACATTAAATTCAGGGTTTCTTGTGCGAGAGTGCCAAACCTTTTTTGTTGAAACCTTTTTGACAAGGTCTGTTTCACATTCAAAATCAGCAATTTCTTTCAAACATTCTTCAATGTTTTTGTCAAGTGGTGCAATCATTGCCTTCATCGAACCTTCTTTTCTGATGATTGTTGCAATCGCTCTTGTGTCAAGCCCTTCAATTCCTACAACATGGTTGTCTTCCATGACTTCACCAAGTGTTTGAGTGAATCTAAAATTTGATGGCTGGTCGTTGTATTCCCCAACAATCATGCCTGAGATATAGATGTTTTTTGATTCATAGTCTTCATCAGTCAAACCATAGTTTCCAATGAGTGGATAGGTTATCAAAACAAATTTGTTGCAATTTGCAGGGTCTGACAAGACTTCTTGATAGCCAACCATAAGTGTGTTTGGAATGATTTCAGCAATTTTTGTTTCATCACTGCCAAAACCTTCTCCATAGAAAACTTTTCCGTTTTCAAGCACCAACATTTTTTTGTCCATTTGTTCCTCCTCAATTTGATTGAACAGAAAAAACAATTTTTCCGTTCACCAATGTCATTGTGTTCATTCCATAAAATTCGCAACCTATAAATGGAGAATTTTTGCCTTTTGACAAAATTTCATTTTTTTCATAAGTGTGTTTGTTCTCTATGTCCAAAACTGCAAGGTCTGCAATTTGTCCAATCTCAATTGTGTTTGCTGTGATTGAAAAACGTTTTGCTGGGTTGAAAACACACCAATCAAGCATTTGTTTTTTTGTTGCAAGTCCTGTCTTCACCAAGTTTGTGAAAACAATTGGAAACATTGTTTCAAAGCCGATGATTCCATTTGGTGCTTTGTCAAACTCTCTTGCTTTTTCTTCTTCTGTGTGAGGTGCATGGTCAGTTGCAATCATTGTTGCAGTTCCATCAAGCAACGCTTCAAGTGTTGCAATTCTGTCTTCTTCACTGCGAAGTGGTGGGTTCATTTTGAAGTTTGCGTTTCCGTTGACTGCCGATTTTTGCAAAACTAAATGATGAGGTGCAACTTCACATGATACATCAAGACCATTTTTTTGTGCTTCTCTCACAAGTTGCAAACTTTCTTTTGTTGACATATGGCAAAAGTGATATTTTGCACCTTTCACTGTTTCAACAACTTTGAGTTCTCTTTTGACTGCTTCAATTTCCGATTTTTCCGAAAAACCAAATTCTTCAACTTCTGCATGTGATGAAACAATTTTGCCAACTTTTGTTGCTTTTTCAAGTGCTGATTTCAAAATGCTCATGTCTTGAACACCTTTTCCATCATCAGAAAACCCTATGCACATTTCAGCCATGCCTTCAATGTCGCTGACTTCTTTGCCCAAAAGTCCAACAGTTGTTGATGCAAACGGAATGACTTTGACAACTGCGTTTTCATTCAAAAGTTTTCTTTCAACTTCAAGATGTTGCACACTGTCAGGAACAGGCTTCAAATTTGCCATTGCAAGAATTGTTGTAATTCCACCCTTTGAAGCACTTTTTGTGCCTGTCAAAATCGTTTCTTTGTTTTCAAATCCAGGTTCTCTCAAATGTCCGTGAACATCGACTCCACCAGGAACAAGCCATTTTCCACCAAGGTCGACAATTTGCAAAGAATCTTTTTTGTTTTGCAAATTGTTTCTTAGTTTTGCAAACATCAATGTTTCATCTTCATCAAGACAATCTTGAATGTCAAAGATTTTGTCATCAACAATCAAAACATCTTTTTTTTGCAAATCATTTTCATTTTTCAATATGCTAGCATTTTTCAAAAGTATCACAATTTCCCCTCCAAAACCATGCTTATCACTGCCATTCTTGTGAACACACCATTTGTCATTTGTGTCATAATTCTAGATTTTTTGCATTCTGCAACTTCATCAGCAATTTCTACACCACGATTGATTGGTGCTGGGTGAATGATTATTGATTTTTCTTTCATTTTTGCAACTTTGTTTTCAGAAAGTCCAAACATTTTGTGATAGTCTTCAACAGTCATACCCATTTTTTCGCTGTGTCTTTCAAATTGAACTCTCAAAAGATTGACAACATCGCATTGTTTGAGGGCCTCATCAAGCGAAATTCTTTTTGCAGTTTCATCCAAAAACTCATCAGGACCACATTCAAAAACTTCCATTCCAAGTCTTTTCATGACTTCTGCATTTCCGTGAGCAACTCTTGAATGAGCAATATCGCCAACGAAAACAACTTTCAGTCCTTCAAATTTGCCAAATTCTTCATAGATTGTCATCAAATCTAGTAATGTTTGAGTTGGGTGGTCGCTTGCACCATCTCCACCATTGAAAATTGGAATGTTGATGTTTTCAAGTTGTTTGTAGTAGGCATCTTCTTTGTGGCGAATGACAACACCATCAGCCCCCAGACATTCAAAAGTTTTGACTGTGTCATAGAGTGTTTCGCCTTTTTGAACGGAAGAAACCGACACATTGACTTGCAAAGGCGTGATTCCCAAATTCAACATTGCCATTTGAAAACTATAATGTGTTCTTGTCGAATTTTCATAAAACAAGGTTGCCATCTTTTTGCCAGAATAGTCAACCTTTTTGCCGTTTTTGAATTCAATCGCAGTTTTGATGATTTCGCAAATTTTGTCCGTTGAAATTGTTTTTAGTGATAAAAGTCCTTTCATATTTTTTCCTCTGCACACAGGCATAAAAAAACACGAACAGCAAAGCCATTCGTGTCAAATTGTAAAAAACATATCTTTTGTATTTTTTGTGGAACCAAACAAAACGAAAACACTACCACCCAAACAAGTTTTAAACCCATATTTAGATTTTGCAATCGTCTTTCCCATTTGTTCCTCTCATTGGTTTTCAATATACTAGCAAATTTTCATTTGTTTGGCAATCATTTGCAACAAGGTTTTAAAGTTTTTTGCAAACTTTTTAGTTTCCTTTCTTCTTTCCTTTTTGATTTGATTGTCTATTTGAAATTTTAGTCATAATCATTTTTTAAACTTTCATCAAAGAAAGTCATATGGTTGTTCATAGTGTCCAAAATCATCTTTAAACTTTGTCATTTTGACTTTTCATTGTTCATTTTTTTGTTTACTTTTTCTTTGTTGAGTTTCTTCTGAATTGAACTGACAACTTTGTTTGTCCTTTTCTTTTCAATCAATTCTCCGTTTTTTGTTTCAAAAAATTTGTATTCACCTTTTGAAGAAATTTTTGGTGCAATGATTTTCAGTGCAAATGTTCCAATCATCGTGGCAAATTTGACCACAATCAACAAAATTGACCCAACAATTCCAATCCATGCTTTCGTAGCATCGGTTTGTGAAATTTGACTTGCACCAACCAAAGTCAAAATTGACAGCGCAACAAACAAAATGTTTGAAACAATTTTCAGCCATTTCATTCCCTTTTTATAAAATTTGAAAAGTCTTTTTGTTTTTCCGTCTTCTTTTTTGCAAATTTCATTCTTTTGTTGATTGTCCAAAAGTTTTTCGTTTGCAACAATTTCGTGTCCCTCAATTTTTATTTGCAATTTTTTGTTTCTGCTTTTGATTTGCAAAGCAAGTGCAAACAAAAACAACACAACATAAAGCAAAACAACCACCATCACAATGGCAAAATAGGCACTGCTTATCCATTTTTTTGTCAAAGAATAGACAAAGAATGATGTTGAAAACAAAACAGAAATCACAGTCCACAAAAACGATAGGTTTTCAAGAACTGTGATTTTTTGTTCATTTTTTATTTTGTCATTTTGTTTCTTCATCTTTTTTTGAGCATTGTGGAAGTTCACCTTTCAAAAAGCGTTGAACAAAATCATAGGTAAGTTTGTCGTTTTTCTTTGCTTCACAAGTTGTGTTTCCAAGTGAGAAACAATGGTTGTTATAAAGCATTTTTGAACAAAAACTTTCATGATAAATTCCATGCTTTTCAAGTTCTTCACACAATCTTTCGCCTTGTCCACCACAAAAAATGTCATATTTGCTGTATGTAACAAATGTTGGTGGAAAGTCTTTGTTGACATATTCAATTGGAGAACTGATTGCCATCATGTCGCTTCCTGCAAAATCTTTGACACGAACTCCCATGAATTCTTGAAGCAATTTGTCATTCAAATTGAAAGGATATTTTTTGTCAACAAAAGCAAGTTTCAAGTCAAAAACACCACAATTTGTCACCATGCAAGTTGGTTTTCCAAGAAGTTTCACTCCAACTTTGTCTTGCAATTCTTTGTTTGTTGCCATTGCAGAGACCATGAGTGTCATATAGCCACCACCACTGTCCCCAGTGACCAAAATTTTGTCCAAATCAAATTTTTGTTCTTCGGCATTTTCAAACACCCAGTTGAATGCTTTTGCAACATTTTGAATTGGTGTTGGAAACTTGAATTCAGGGCTTAGAGTGTAGTTGATGTTGACAACTTTGAAACCTTGCAAGGCATACCATCTTGAAATGCCTCGTCTAAAATGTTTGTCACCTGCTTCAAAGCCACCACCATGAATATAGAACAAAACTGGATACTTTTCGTCATCTTTTTTTGGAATGTAGTAGGTGTCCAATGTTCCATAGTTGGCATAATTTTTGCTGTTTCTTTTTTTAGTGTTGAATTTTTCATCATAGACGATGTCTTTTTCAACAACAATTTTCTTTTCTTTGTCACGATATTCTTTGTGGTGATTTTGTCCCAAATCAAAACAGTAGTCAATCGCAACAAACACAAATTCACATAATGTCATTTTTTTGCTTCTCCCAAAAAGTATATGATTAAAATTTCTTTATATTATATCAGCATTGAAAAGATTTGTAAACGCAAATCAAAAATGCCTTTTTGCAAATGCAAGCATCAAAAATTTCATTTTTTGATGCTTTGCACTTTGTTGCAAATGTTGTTATTTTTCAGGTTCATCTTCTAGATTTTCTGCATCATCAACATTTTTTGCATTTTCTATGTTTTCTATGTTTTCCGTGTTTTTTGCTTTATCAACATTTTCTGATGTTTCCAGATTGGTTGCATTGTCCGTTTCTTCAAAAGATGCTAAAATATCTGCATTTTTCAGCATTTCAACTTCAAATTCTCCAAGTTCGCCTTCTAAAACCGAAGTTCCATCAAGGAGAACTTCATTTTGATTTTCTCCATTTTGCGAATTGCCAGACATTGTTGCAATTTTTTCAACACATTCTTCATGTTTCTTTTTTGACAATGGATAGAAAAACAAAACAATCATCATGAGCGCTGTTGAAACAGCAGAAACCACACATACAATGTTGAACCAGTTGCAAGCAACCAACTGCTGGTTTGCCGTGTATGGCAACAAACTTCCGTTTTCCAAACGTGGCATTGTGTCGATGTTGTAGTCCATTGGTTCAAAGCCAATGTGGTTTTGCCAAAATGACAATCCCAGCATTATGATTTGTGAAAACAGCAACGGAATTGTTAACATAAAGTTTTGTATGTGCCCTTCCAGTCGCTTTCCAGAAATTGACTGCTGATAGTCAGCAATGTCCCCAATCAGCATTGGCAACATGACTATGATTGAGTTTGCAAGCGAGGCAACCAACAACAAAACGGTGATGGTGGCAGTTGAAGCAACTCCAACTGGAATTCTTTGAAAGCCAACCACACCCAAAATCAAGCATGCCAAAAAGTTGGTCGATGCAAAAATAATCATGACAATGTTTTTGTTGAGTTTTCTTGTCAAAATTGGAAGTAGCAACATTCCAACAGTTGCTCCAAGCCCCATGATTGTCATTGGAATGCCCATGACATTCAGTGCCATGTTGACATCTGATGCAAATCTTGTTTGTCCAAAAAATTGCAAGAAGAAACGCCAAAATTCTCTCAACGAACCCAAACACAATGCAACACTCATGATTATGAGTGGCTTGTTTTTTGAAAGCATCTTCAAGGCATCTTTCATTTTGAGTTTTGCATCTTCGTTTTCGACAGTCACTGTCACAACTCTTTCATTCAAGCGAAGAACAAAAAGCATTCCAATCAAACCAATGACAGCACCAATGATTCCAAGAAGTCGCATTGACCAATATTCTTTCCCCGTAAATGCCGAACGAATTGGCCCAATGATGAGTTGCAAAATTGTTGGTGCAAGCCCAAAAATCAATCCGATTGGGGTCATGACATCTGCTCTTTCTTGTCCATTTGGAGTGATGACTGTTGGCATTGTTTGATACATGTTGTATGCAAAAGATGTCAGCAAAATTGATGGAACGCATGTGCAATAGGCATAAATTATTCTTGAAGTTTCACCATAGCCTTGTGGAATCCATGTCGCAAGCACCGTAAACACCACCAAAAATGGCAACATTCCCAAAATGTATGGTTTGTATCGCCCAAGTTTCGTGTTTGTTTTTTCCATTGCATTTCCAATGACAGGTTGCAACAGCATGTTCAAAGCATTGCCCAAAATCAAAATGACATAGGCATGAATTGACTGAATTTTGTAGAAATATGGTATGAAAATGATTGTTACCAAATAAAAAAGCATCAAGTTGTAAAACGTGCTTGTGCCGACTGCATAAAGTCCCAAAGCACCAATTTCTTTTATGCAAAGAAATCTTCCTTTTGGAGGTGTGCTCCACATACTTTTGACTTTTGTCATGCCATCTTTAAATTTTCCCATAACTGCTCCCCAAAGCCTTTCTAAAACAATTTCGATTATACATTAGAATCAAGGCGTTTTCAAGGTCAAATCGCTTTTTGTCAAAATATATTTAACATTTTTTTGTTTGTGTCAAAAAATACCCCTTTCCCCCTTACTTTTCCTACATTTTTCGTCCTTGCCCTTGCCCTTGCCGTTGCCCTTGCCGTTGCCGTTGCCGTTGCTGTTGCCCTTGCCGTTGCCCTTGCCGTTGCCGTTGCTGTTGCCCTTGCCGTTGCCCTTGCCGTTGCCGTTGCTGTTGCCCTTGCCGTTGCC
>CAYPVP010000025.1:16874-18287 GCA_964414205.1 uncultured Bacteroidaceae bacterium
CCTTGCCGTTGCTGTTGCCGTTGCTGTTGCTGTTGCCGTTGCCCTTGCCGTTGCCGTTGCTGTTGCCCTTGCCGTTGCCGTTGCTCTTGCTGTTGCCCTTGCCGTTGCTGTTGCCGTTGCTGTTGCTGTTGCCGTTGCCCTTGCCGTTGCCTTTGTCATTGGCACAAAAACTTACTCTTGCTAGGCTTACGAGTCTGAAAAATGGCAAAAAAAAATAAGAACATAAATGTCCTTATTTTTAAATTTCATAAAATTTTTTGTGCAACAGTTTATTCTTCGGTTTTTTCGTTTTCACTGTTTTGCAACAAAACATCATTGTTTACAAGTGGCTCAGGGTTTTCAAAGTCATTTGTTTCTGGGCCAACATATCTGCTTGCCTTTGGTTTTTTTGGTTTCTTTTCTTTCGGCACTGTTTGTGCAAAATCTGTGACATTGGAAGCATTTTCTTGCATTGCTTGTGCTTGTGCAACTTTCAATGCGTCTTTGCCACTCAATTTTTTTGGAGCAAATTCAAACATATATTTGCCTGTGCTATCTTTATACATTTTTCCAACTTGAAGTTGCAAAACTGTCAAGAGTGCAATGATTGCAGCCATAATCAAACAAGCCTTTCTGATTGAAATCAAACTCATAACAGCACCCAAAACTCCAAGGCTGTTTGTCCATGCCATATATTGATAGCCTATGCAAGCACCAATTTCATCTTTTGTTCCATCTTCATTCACTCGGACAATAGTTCCATTTGGGTCAATATCAGGGAACAACATATTGTCACCAAGAATTTGGAAAATGTTCCATTTGATTCCATCAAATTTTTTTGCAACAAGCACTTGGTTTACTGCATCATTCAATGCTGCTGTATCACTAAAATCAAAACCTGTGCCAACAATTTTCAAAATTGCTTGTCCGATTGGAAGAATGTTTAGTCCAATGATTTCAGAAATTGTAGAATTGTGGTTGTTTCCGTTTGCAGTTGAACCAGTTGCAGGAGTTGTTCTCAACAGCAATGTGACAGCAACCGACAAAGGAAGTTTTCCACTTGTGATTGATTGAAGCATGTCACCATCAAGAGCAATTTCAATTGCAAGTTGGTCAAATGCTTTGTATGCTTGGTCCATGCTTGCAAAAATAGGTTTGAAAATGTTTTGGAATTCTTCATCTTGAACAGTTACTTTTGCATCAAGATTGTTTTTGCGTTTGAAATCATTGACATGATGCAAAAACTTTTGTGACATTCCTTCAACATCATCGACAACGTCTTCATATTTGATTGTTCCTGATGCTGCTTTGTTGAGAACAGGAGGCAAAACTGCGTCCAAGAAACCAAAGAAGATGACAATAACCAAAATTGGTATAATCATAAGTTTGATTTCAAGTCTTTTTTCAGATGTTCCCTTTCTTCTATGTTTTTTG
>CAYPVP010000026.1:0-17700 GCA_964414205.1 uncultured Bacteroidaceae bacterium
TTAGATAATATATTTTGTTTTGTTTGGCTTTTGGTTTTACTTTTTGTTTTACTTTTGGTTTTTGTATTCGTTTTGGGGTTTTGATTACAGCATAATTTACAGTTTCAGTTGATTTTTGTCATCATCTTGAAAAACAGCCTTTTCAACACCAAATTACACTTTTTTGATTATGAATTTTTTACAACAAAAAAAAGGCAAACCGAAGTTTACCTTTTTTGTAATGTTACGCTTTGATTAAATTACAAATGGAAATGCTTGACTTGGTGCTGTCCAACCAGGGAACGAATATGAAATTTGTCCATCAACTGCTGCAAGTGCGATTGCTGCAATCATCAAGCCAACGTTGATAATCATGAAAATGATTTGCATGTAGTCTTTGTGAATGAAATCAATGAATTTTGCAAATTTTTCATTGTAGAATTCTTTTTCAAACCATCCTTTTGCTGCAATTTGCAACCATCCACCAATGGCAAGTGTGTTTGCACGGAGCAACAACCACATACCCATTCCTGCACCAATGCCGATTGTGACTGAACTGCCAAGAGCAATTGAGAACACTGAGCCAAGAATTGGAGCAAGCAAGAAACCAACGTGCATCAAAGAAACTGATGGGCTGAATTCATCTGTAACAAAAATCCAGTTCCACAAGGTGTAAGCGATGATATACATGACTGTGATTGCCAAAGCATATTGTCCTGTTCCACCAACCAAGTAGAAGTTGCCGAAATCTGTTCCATAAACCCATCCACCCTTCAAAGCAATGACACCGATTGCAAGTGCGAAACCTGAAACAGCGTTAAAATACTTTTTGTGTGTGAGCAAATCTGTGAAGGTTGCTTCCAAAATGTTGATGATGAGAGCAAGCAAAATCAAATCGACATAGATTTGTGGGTTGAACAATCTCAATGCTGCAAACACGATGACAACTCGCATTGTAACAAGTGTTGTGAGTTTGATTTTTTCAAATTTGCAAGGCTTTGCAAAAATCAAAACCAAAACTGATGGAATGACAATGAATGGAATGTTTCCATGAAGTGGCCAGAATGCCGAAACCAATCCCATAAACAAGATTGCCATTGTGAACATGAGCCATTTTGCAAAAATTTCAAATTTTGGTCTTGGTTCCATTTGTTTTGCCAAGTCCATTTGCAATTTTTGAGCAGTGGCCTCTTTCTTTGCAAGTTTTTCTTCCTTACTAAGTTTTGCCATATCTACCTCCCAAGGTATAAATAAGTTTATATCGATTATATCATAGCGAAACAGGAATTTCAACATAATTTTATTTTATTATCAAATTTTATGTTTCGATATTATGTCTTTTTTATATAATCATATTTACTTTTTGAGATGTTGAAGATTTTGATGCAATTTTTCAACCAACACATTTTTTTGCAAATTTTTGCAATAGATTACCATTCAAAAACTTGAAAAATAATAAACTTTTTTCATCTTATCTTTTATAGTTTAGCATATACATTTTATAAAAAACTATGCATATCAACAGTTTTTCCGTTCAAAAAAATTTGAACATTGCAATTTGCAGGAATCAAAATTGTTACTTTCATTGGAAAATATCCAATCACATAGTGATACCAATCAAGAGAGTTTTTGCAATTCAATTTCAAAGCATTGTTTTCATTTTTCATTTCACAAAATACTTGCTTTGACATGATATAATTCACATGAATTTCATCATCTGATGAAATTGCAAAAATTACATCATTTGTCTTGGCAACAACTTCTACTTTTTCAAGATTTTGCGTTTGAAATTTTTCATCAATAATTTGCGAAGTGGCACCATTTATAATTGAGAACAAATTGAATCTTACAGTTGTAAAACTTATAATTGCAATTACAAAAGCAATCAAAATTGAAAGAATTCCAAAAATGTTTACATTTTTTTTCATTTTCGACCTCCTTTCAACACCCTTTTGGCAAGTTTCAAATCATGCAAACATAGTTGCTTCATGGCAAAAACAATTCCTTGGCTCATTTTTTCAATGTTGTTGGCAAGCAAAAATGCCATTCCCAATGAAACAAAAAAGCCTGCAAAATGCAAAGCCGTGATGACAGCAAGTCCTCCATTTGAAATTGAAACAAAAGCAAAAATTATAAAACAAATTGGCATCACTGAAATTCCAACAACCATAATCCACAAAAAAATCAAAAACATAAGCAAAAACAAAACAAAAGAAAAAACTATTGTTTGATACAAAAGAATAAATGGTCCACAAAAAAACAAAACGACAAAATATAGCCATTTGTTTTTTGATTTAATTTGAGTGGCAACTTCTCCGTCAACAGGAGATGTCAGAAAATTTTCGATTTTTTGAACGGACTTGCTTTCTTCAAAAATTGGAACAGTGAACACAAATTTTGTCCCCCTGCCAACTTTGCTTTTGCATTCAATTGTGCCACCGTTTTTTTCTACAATTTCTTTGACAATATAAAGGCCTAGTCCCGAATTTGCCGAATTTCGTGAGGAATCAGCCATATAAAATTTGTCAAAAATGAATGGCAATGAATCTTTGTCAATTCCAAGTCCATTGTCCTGAACACTGATTTGCAAAAAATTGTTTTTACGCTGAAATGAAACCAAAATTTTTCCAAAATTTTTTCCAAACTTTATTGCGTTTGAAATCAAGTTTTGCACTACACTGGAAAATTCGCTTTTGTCGATGAACAACTCCACATTTGGAGATTTTTTGACTGTCAAATTTATGTGCTTTGTGTGTGCCAAATTTTGATGTCGATTGAATTCTTCATTGAAAAAATCATTTGCAAAAACTTTCTCTCTGACATCAGAAATGCTTGTCAAATCTTTTTTTGAAGAATCAAGAATTCGTAGCACCATCTCGTTCATCGAAAATGTTTTTTCTTGAATCAATGCAAGATAGTCTTTGTCATTCATTCCATCTTGAAGACTTTCTGCATATCCCGAAATCAATGCAAGTGGCGTTTTTAAATCATGAGTTATGTTTGCAACAACCGATTTGTTTTCTTCAACAATTTTATTTTCTTTGTTTCGACAAATCAACAAGTTTTTTCTCAACAATTCCAGTTGTTGCATAATTTCATATGTTTCACCAAAACCATCAACATCAATGGGAACATCAATGTTTCCATTGTTGAAGTTTGCCAAAATGTTGATTATAGTGGTGTATTTTTTATTTTTTTTGAAATTCAACTTTGCCACTTATATCCAAACCCCCAAACAGTCACGACATTGTTTATCTTTTCTGCCAAAAGTTTTTCACGAAGTCTGGCAACAGTGACAGTGACGGTGTTTTCATCAATAAATTCATTTTCTCCCCACACATTATCAATGAGTTTTTGTTTGCTAAAAATCTTGTCAGCATTTTCGGTCAAAACATCAAGCAATTTGAATTCTTTTGCAGTCAGAGGCAAAACTTTTTCATTCACCTTGACTTCTGCTCTATCTCTCGAAATTGTCAAATTTCCATATTTGCGTTCATCGGCAATTTTTGCATTCAATTCATAAAAACGGCGAAGTTGAGCATTGACTCTCATGACCATTTCTTTGAAAGAAAAAGGTTTTGTGATATAGTCATCTGCTCCCAATTCAAACAATTTTTCTTTGTCATCTTCCGTCTCTTTGGCAGAAACCACAATGATTGGCAAATTCATGTCAAACCGAAGATTTTGGCAAACTTCAAAGCCATCAAAAATTGGCAACATCAAATCAAGCAAAACCAAATCAGGTGACAATTTTCTTGCAAACTCAATTGCTTGTCTTCCATCAAAGGCTTGAAAGACAACATGTCCTGCTTTCACCAAATAGTTTCGCATCATATCTGACAATTCAACATTGTCTTCACAAATCAAAATTTTTCTCAATTTGCACCTCTACATAATTATAGCATAAAATTTTTTGAGTGCAAAAAATTTAGTGAACTTTTGCAAATCGACCCAATTTGTTTTGTACAAATTCATTTTGAAATTCAAAAGACAATGATGGTTCATTATAATTTTTCAAAAATCCAAACCTTTTGCCTTGATTTCTCACAATAAACTCATAGACTTCCAAAATCGAATCAATAGACTTTTGCAAACTATATTTTTTCGCCAACTGTGCATAGTTTTTTCTCATGGCTTTCAATATTGCTACATTTGAAAACCACACATCAATTTTTTTTGCCAAACTTGTTGCATCACCATGCTCAAACAATGAATTTTTGTCAAGTGCAAATTGTTTTGTTGCACACATCTCTGCATTGCTGATGATTGGAACTGCACCACAAGCAATCGCTTCCAAACATGAAATTGATTCAGTTTCAACATCAGATGCTTGAACAAACAAATCTGCATAGTTCAAAACTTCAATCAATTCATCTTGGTTTAGAAATACAAATTCAATGTTGACACCCAAAGACTTTGCCAGCACTTGATATTCACTTTGTTTTGCACCTTTGCCAGCCAAAATCAAAACTATCTCTTGCTTGAATTTTGATTTTGCCACTGCTTTGACAATCAAATCTTGTCTTTTTTCTCTTGTCAATCTTCCGACACTGACAATGACAAATTTGTTTTTATATTTTTCTGGTTTTGATGTGGCAATTTGTTTGAATTTTTCATCATATCCATTTGAAATGACATGCAAATTTTGTGTGTAGCCAGCCTTGAAAATTCGCTCTGCAATGCACTGACTTGGGCAATAGATGTCGCCAATCAAATTGGCTTTGAAATGTATTTTTTTCAATGTTGCATACACCATATCTTCCGAAAATGGCAAATTTCTCATTCCTGCATTATATGTTATATTTTCAGCCGAAATATGATAGCAACTCAAAACTGGAATGCCTTTCCCTTTTGCAATTTCTGCCGTTCTTGTTCCCAACCAAAATGGAAGATAGATGTGGACAACATCAACGCCTACAAGCGCTTCTTCAATCAATTTGTCATTTGGCTCAGCCAAAAGAGCATGTTGCTGTTCACAAACTTTTTGAAAAATTGGAATGTGTTTTGTTTTGAAACTAAACACATTGTCTGCTTTTCCATTTTTTTCGCCTTGACACAAAACAACAACATTATGTCCTCTGTTTTCAAGTTTCTCGACAAAATGTCTTGCTGAAATTGAAGTTCCGTTCCCCTTATCATTGTATATGTCGACAACAATTGCTATTTTCATTGCATTGTCCTCCGTTGTTTTTTCTTTGAGTATATCCAAAACATATTTCACCCTTATGACTAAATTCTTACAAATTTCTTACACACCCTCCAAGACAGCAAACTTGTTTTGCAAAAACCATTTTTTATATTTTCGATGTTTCATTTTCAAGTTCAAAGATTTTTTAATTTGCAAAGTAGTAATCAACATAATGTGCATTTTCAAATTTGAAACTTTGAAAAATTTTTAGATTCTTTATATGTTAGTATTTCAATTTTTGGCAAAAAAAAACTGACACCCATTTGAGTGTCAGTTTACATTTGACTTTTGTCATTTTCTAATTTCTTTTGAACTACGTTTGCTTTTTGTGCTTCTTTTGCCTTTTTCTATTGAATTTTATTTGCTATTGTGCTTTAAAATTTCAATTAGCATTGAACAGCACTTGCATTGACAATAATTGATGATGTTTTTCCCATAAAGTCATTGTCGTTTTCAGTTGAAGGCCATTCAACTTTGATGACAAAATTTTGTGTTTTCTTTTCATTTTTTGAAATTACAAATGAAATTGTGGTCTTTTGTCCAGCATTTTGAATGTCGGTGATTCCTTGTCCAGCAACAGAAAGTTGAAGTGGTGTGATTTCTCCTTTGATTTCAACAACAATGGATACAAGCATATCAGTTGCTGAAACAACATCATTTTTGAAGTTTGAAACTGAAAATTCTTTTGTAAAAGATTCAGTCGGAGCAATTTCTACATCAATTCCAAATGATTCACTTGCTGTTGAGTTGAATGTAAATTGTTTTGCAGTGACATTTCCACTTGAAATTTCAGGTGATACAGCAGAAAACACTGCATATGTTCCAACAACCAAAACGATGAGAATTGTGAGAACGATTGATACGGTCAAAACGGTTTTTTTCATAGTAGCCTCCATGATAAGACTTTTCGGCATCTGGCTGTCATATCTTTCGATTTAGACCCTGTTAGTTTTGCGTCACACATTTTCATGTGTTTTGCCCTTATCGGTAAGCATTAAAATTTTTTTGTTTTTGTTTTTTGTTTTTGTTATATATTTGTCTTTCTTTGTTTGCTAATTAGTGTTTTTTGTCTTTTGCAGATTGCTATTGTATTTTTCGTTAATATATTTTAAGTTTGCCATAATTTGTTGTTATAGTTGCAAGATTTTTTCTAAGTTCTCTTTGACTTGTCTTCTGTCAAAGACTTATGCCGACAACATAAACTTTCATTTTTCAACTTGTTTTTATACAAAATTGCGACTTACATTGCCTTGTGCATCAATGTCAATTTCATAGAAGTGCTGATTTGTATAGCCACCAGCATCAATATAATAATAGGTTATTCTGACAAAGAATGATGACTCGACATTTCCATAGAAATAGATGTCAACAATGTCTGTTGAAGCAAAATTTGAAATTATGTCATTGCAGAAATTCACTATTTTGTTTGCTGATTTCATATATTCATCAGTTCTGTGATTGATATAATAGATATTTCCTTCAACATTCGACTTGTAATTCATGTCAAAATGCTTTCCACCAACATCAATCAAATTTTTTCTGTTGTCAAAAACTTTGTCACCCAAAAATTCAATTTGCTCTCTCATTGTTGAAAATTGAGGAATGTCATTTGAATGGTCATGCGTGCATTGTGTTGCAACTCCATTCACCAAAACAATGTTTCCATATTCAGGTTTCAAATATTCTTCATCATCAATGGAAGGTTTCCATTCAACTTGCACCACATAGTTTTTTGAAGATATTTCTTTTCCAAAATATTCAGAAATTTCAACACTTCCTTCACCATCTTTCATAAAAAAATCTCTCAATTTTTTTCCGTTTTCATCAAACAACTTTGCACTCAATGTTGGAATTGCTTTTTTTTGTTCTGCTCCAACCACAGCAATTTCGACTTTTGAATCAAATCTCAAATCTGTTACGAGTTGATTTTTGAAATTGCGAGTTGAAAAATTGAGATTTACAATCGAACCCGATTCCAATTTCAATTCATTTTGGAAGTTTTGGTCGCCAACAATGTCAAAAATCAAATTTTTTGACAAAACGTTTCCACTTTGAATGCTTACATTCTGTGAAAAAATGGCAAATGTTCCTGAAACTGCCAAACATACAACAGCAATCATCATCACCGACAAAAAAATTGTTTTTTTCATGTTGTTCCTCCTAGTTCATATTTTTGAAATAAAAAAGCACACATTGACTTTTCAAGGTGCGCGGTATCTGGCTGTCATATCTTTCGACTTAGACCCTAATAGTTTTGCGTCACACAATTTCTTGTGCTTTGCTTTTCTCATTTATTTGTCCTAATTTTTGCATATTTAAAAAATAAAGTCAAACAAATTTGAATATAATTTTCAATTTTTTTTGTATATTTTGTATGCAGTTTTTGGTAAATATATTTTATTTCAAAATTCATTGGCATAAAATGCACAAAATCTGTTTTTGCATTTGGGTTGCAAAAAACTTTCTTTAATGATAAAATTGAATGATGATATTCTGTCAATCTGGGAGAAAAATATGAACAAAACTACAATTTCAAATGAAGACTATTTGGAAGCAATTTTAGAACTTGACAACGGAGTTGAAGGTGTCAAATCTGTGAAAGTGGCTGAATTGCTTTCTGTTTCAAAAGCAGCAGTCAGCATTGCCATGAATGATTTGATTGCAAAAGGCCTGGTTGAAAAAGAAAGTTATGGGAACATAAAACTAACAGATGATGGAAGAAACATTGCAAAATCAATTTTGAAAAAGCATGAATTTTTGAAAAAATTTCTTTTGGAAATCGGAGTTTCTGAAACCATCGCTTCCGAAGAATGTTGCAAATTGGAACATATTTTGAGTGATGAAACCTTGGAATGCTTGGAAAAATTTTGTTCAAAAAATTTTGAGAAAAACTCAAAAAAATAGTATTACAGCACCAAAACAAAAACTCTTTGATTTTTCAATCAAAGTGGTTTCTATTTTCCATTTTTGCCGTTTTCAAGACTTCTATTTTTCATAAATTCATTCATAAAAACATCGAAATATTTTTTCTTTTCCAAATCCATCGCCTTTTTTTCTTTTATGCTAATTATAAAATAATATGTAAGGCACATAAAAAGTCCTGCTAATGCACTGCATGGAATTGCATAGCCAACCAATCCCATTGTTGAATTTTCCAAAGAACTCAAATACCACGACAAAGGAATTCTAATCAAAAATGCAGAAATCAAACCTTGAACCATGACGAAAAATGTTTTTCCTTTTCCATTAAGATAGCCCATTATAATAAAATAGAACGACAACAGCAAATATTCCCAACCACTAGTGTGCAAATAGTCTTTTGTGAAGCCAACAACAACGCTGTCATTGTTGAAAATTCTTGCCAAAATGTCACCACCAAAAACTGTGAATAGTGCTGTTGCCACTCCAAACACACACGATATGACAATTCCAATTCTCACTGCTTGATGCGAGCGATGACTCTTTTTTGCACCTTCATTTTGAGAAACAACGGTTGCCATTGTTGACATCATTGCAAGTGGAACAAGGGCAAGAAAAACAAAAAGTTTTTCAGCAATTCCAACACTGGCAGCCTGTTCAAGCCCCATTTTGTTTATGAATGCCCCAATAATCAAAAATGACAAATTTGTGAGTCCATCTTGCAAAGCGATTGGCGAACCTATTTTCAAAATCGAAAGCGAAAATTCTTTTTTCAATTTGAAACTATCTTTTGAAAATTCAAAATTCACCTTCTTTTTTCTGATTACAATCAAAGAAATTATCACACTTACGGCTTGCGCAATGACTGTTGCAATGGCAGCACCAACTGCATCAAGTTTCAAATAGCCAATGAAAAACAAATCGCCCAAAATGTTTACGATGCAGGCAATAAAAATGAAAAACAATGGTAAATTTGAGTTTCCAAGACCTCTGAAAATTCCACTGATGACATTGTAGGCAGTGATAAAAATTGTTCCAGCAGAACAAATTATTGTGTATTTTATGCACTTTTCAACTGCTTCTTGTGGCACTGACATCAAGTTGACAAAAGTTCTTGCCAAACCAATCATCAATGCTGTGATGACAACAGCAAAAATTGCAAACATAACAATGGCGTTTCCGATTGTTGCACCGATTTTGTGGTTTTCTTTTGAACCAACAAATTTTCCCACCAAAACAGTGATTCCCATGGTGAAACCCGTGATGATGTTTGTGATTGTTTGCATAATGTGACTGCCAGTTGCAACGGCAGCAATGCTTGAAGCATCTCCAAACTGTCCAACAACAATCAAATCTACTGCACCATAAAGTGCTTGCAAAAGCAAAGCACATACAAGCGGAAAAGCAAATTTTAAAATTTTGGGCAACATTTTGCCTTGCGTAAAGTCCAGATTATTCATTTTTCTCCAAAAAAAACAGATTATAGCAGTTTGAGCAGCTACAATCTGGCAATTTCTTTTATATGCCTATATATTAACAAATCAATTTTTTTTTTGCAAACCAAATTCAAAAAAAACATTAAATTTTTTTTTGGCTAACTTTAATAATTTGTTTTTTATTTATTTTTTATTCTTGCGTTATTTATTCATTCTTTATGTTTTTAATAAATAATTATTTATCGATTTAGAGATTTTCTATTGACTTTTGTTTTCATTGACTTATAATAGGTTTAAAGAATTTGATATTCTTGCTTTTACATTTATGTGATTGTGAGCATAATCATTACACCATGATGCCAAATCTACAAAATGACACTGATTTTTTTCTTTTCATTTGCATTTTGCATCATAAGATTCAATTCTAAATTCTAATCGCAAAGAAATTCTGAGCGAAAAGGCAAATTTGACTTTATAATTATGATTTTTTTCATTATAGAATGATTCATAATTCAATTTTACACCTTTTTTTCTCAAATTTTGAAAAGAGGTTTTTTTTATGCAAAACAACGAAACAGAAAACAAAATTGGAATCATTGGAATTGTCATTGATGACCTTTCAGCAACTGAAAGCGTCAATGAAATTCTTCATGAACACTCATCGCTTTTTCTTGGCAGAATGGGAATTCCTTGCAAAGAAAGAGGCGTTGCTGTCATCACTTTGATTGCCGACGGAACAATTGACAATTTCAATGCAGTGACTGGCAAACTTGGACGAATCAAAGGTTGTTCGGTCAAAGCAATTGTAACAAAATCTAGATAGACAAACAAGGAGCAGATTATGAATTTTTTAAAAAAGTATCAACCATATTTTGATGAATATGACAAAATGGAAAAGGATTTTATTGATGATGATTTGATTTGGAGCAAATTGAATTTTCATGAAAACCCTTCAAAAGAAGATGTTCGCAGAGTTTTGAAAAAAGCCGAACAATGTGTCAGGTTGGAGCCTGATGAAGTTGCAATTTTGCTTCAAAACAATGATGAAGAAACATTGAATGAAATGTTCAAAGTCGCCCACACCCTGAAAGAAGATGTCTATGGTGACAGAATTGTGTTTTTTGCACCACTCTACATCAGTGATGAATGTGCAAACAACTGTTCCTATTGTGGCTTTCGTTCAAGCAACGCAGAAATGAAAAGAAAGACTTTGACTCTTGAAGAAATTGAAGAAGAAGTCAAAATTATGATTGAAGAAGGTCAAAAACGAACAGTTTTGGTCTACGGAGAATCGCCACACACACAAGTCGATTTCATGGTTGACACAATAAAAAAGGTTTATGATGTCAAAACTGAACACGGAGCAATTCGCCGTGCCAACATGAATTGCGCTCCACTCACTGTTGAAGAATTCAAACAACTGCACGATGCAGGAATTGGAACAATTCAAATTTTTCAAGAAACCTACCATCACGAAACCTACAAAAAAGTTCACCCTGCAAACACCATCAAAGGTCACTACCGTTGGAGATTGTATGCAATGGATAGAGCGCAACAAGGTGGCTGTGATGACAATGGTCTTGGTGTTTTGTTTGGGCTTTATGACTGGCGTTTTGAAGTCATGGGGCTTTTGTATCACACAATTCATTTGGAAGAAACTTTCAATGGTGTTGGTCCTCACACTGTTTCATTTCCACGAATCACCCCTGCAAAAGGAACACCATATTCTGAACACCCTGAATATGCAGTCAGCGACAAAGACTTCAAAAAACTTGTTGCCATTTTGCGACTTGCCATTCCTTACACAGGTTTGATTTGCACTGCAAGAGAATCTGATGAGGTTCGCAGAGAAGTTTTGCCATTTGGCGTTTCGCAAATTGATGCAGGAACAAGAATTGGTGTTGGTGCCTATGCCAAAGCAAAAAAAGCAAACACAATGAAAGACAGCGAACAGTTTACAATTGGAGATGAGCGCTCTCTTGATTTTGTGGTTCAAGAAATTTGCAAAATGGGAGCAATTCCATCTTTCTGCACTGCATGCTATCGTGCTGGAAGAACAGGTGAAGCATTCATGAAAGTGGCAAAATCGAAATTTGTGCACAATTTTTGCATTCCAAACGCAATTTTCACTTTCAAAGAATATTTGCTTGACTACGCATCGCCTGAAACAAAAATTCTTGGTGAAAAAGTCATTCAAGAACACTTGAAACAATTTGAAGGCGAAAAAATCATGGATAAAATCAATGAACTTTTGAATCGTCTTGAAAATGGAGAACGAGATTTACGCCTATGATTTTGAATGAATTTCAAAACATATTGCAAACAGCCAACAAAAAAGAATTGATTGAAGAATTGAAGATTTTGCTTTCTGCTCCAAATGAAGAAAATTTTGTTGACTTGCAAAAAATGTCAAAATCACTCAGAGAAAAAAACTATGGAAACAAAGTTTTTTTTCGTGGGTTGCTTGAAATTTCTTCATTTTGCAAACAAAACTGTCACTATTGTGGCTTGAATTGTTCAAACCACAATGCTGTGAGGTTTCGCCTTTCAGAACAAGAAATTTTGAGTGCTGTCAACCATGGTTTTGATTTGGGTTTGAGAACTGTTGTTTTGCAAGGAGGAGATGACCCTTTTTTTGATGATACCTACGTTGCAAAAATTGTTGAAAAAATCAAAATTTTGCACCCAAACATGGCAGTCACTCTTTCACTTGGAGAAAAATCTTTTGAAAGTTACAAAACTTTTTTCAATGCAGGTGCTGACAGATATTTGTTGCGACACGAAACAGCAAACGAAAAACACTATCAAATTTTGCATGACAGCAAGCAGTTGCTTTCAAACAGAAAAAAATGTTTGTTTTGGTTGAAAGAAATTGGATTTCAAGTTGGCTCAGGTTTCATGGTTGATTCCCCTTTTCAAAGCGAAGAAACCCTTGCTGATGATTTAATTTTTTTGCGAGAACTTCAACCTGAAATGGTTGGAATTGGACCTTTCATTCCACAAAAAGACACAATGTTTGCTGACTTTTCTGCTCCAAACTGCAAAAACACTTTGACAATGCTTGCGATTGTTCGCATTTTGCTTCCAAAATCGCTCATTCCTGCAACAACTGCCCTTGCAACAATAGATGAAATGGCAAGATTTGAAGCATTGAAAAATTCGGCAAATGTTTTGATGCCAAATCTTTCGCCAGAGAAACACAAAAAAGACTACGCCATCTATGACAACAAAAAAGCAATTGGATTCGAGTCGGTGCAAGCGCTTGACAAACTTTCACAAACACTCAAAAACTTTGCTCTATGCCCCGATTTTTCGCGAGGCGACCATTTGAATTTTCAAGGAGGAAAAAATGAATGATTTGAACCAAACCCCACTTTCCAGCCGATTTATCATTGGAATTTTCGGCAAACAAAATGTTGGAAAATCTTCACTCATCAATGCTTTGACTGGGCAAGAAATTGCTGTCACTTCTGAAATTGCTGGCACAACAACTGACCCTATTTTCAAAAATATGGAACTTTTGCCACTTGGTCCAATCACATTTGTTGACACAGCAGGGCTTGATGACATTTCTCAACTTGGAGAAAAAAGAATTGAAAAAACCAATGAAATTTTGCGAAAAGTCAACATGGCAATTCTTGTTGTTTCACACAGTGCAGAAATTTCTCAATTTGAAATTGAGTTTGTGGAACAAATGAAAAAAGCAGATGTAAAAACTTTTGTCGTCGTCAACAAATCTGAACTCCGAAACGACAATCGCAAATTGATTTTTGACATTGAAAACAAATTGAAAACGCCATATGTTTTGGCAAGTGCAAGACTTGGGTTTGGAATTGACAAAATCAAAGATACCATCATTGAAAATGCAAGTTTTGAAATTGAACCTGAACTTTTTGATGGAATTGTTGACAAGAATGAACTTGTGGTTTTGGTGACTCCTATTGACAATTCTGCACCAAAAGGAAGATTGATTTTGCCACAACAACAAGCAATTCGCAACTTGCTTGACAAAGGCAATTCAATTATGATTTCAAAAGACACCGAACTTGAACAAACATTAAAATTTTTGTCTGAAAAACCAAAACTTGTTGTGACAGATTCACAAGCATTCAAAAAAGTTGATGAAATTTTGAAAAATCAAATTCCTTTGACTTCATTTTCAATTTTGTTTGCAAGACAAAAAGGTGATTTGCAAATTTTGGAAAATGGTGCAAAAAAAATTTTTCAACTTGAAGATGGTGACAAAGTGTTGATTGCAGAAGGTTGCACTCATCATCGCAAAGATGACGACATTGGAACACACAAAATTCCAAAACTTATGCTTGAAAAAACACAGAAAAAATTGGAATTTGAATGGTCGGTCGGTTCATCGTTTCCAAAATATCTTGATGATTTCAAATTGATTGTTCATTGTGGTGGCTGTATGCTGAATCGAAAAGAAATGAATTATAGAATTTCGCAAGCACAAAATCATGGAATTGCAATCACCAACTACGGAATGGCTCTTGCATCTTTGACAGGAATTTTGGACAAAGCAATGACTCCATTTCAAAATTTGAAAGAATAACTATAACGAATAAAAAATATAGAGATTAAGATGTCATTTCTTGATTTCTATATTTGATTGTTTTATTTCAGTTTTTTATTTGAGTGTTTGTTAAAGTCTTTATTTTAGTTTTTATTTGAGTGTTTGTTAAAGTCTTTATTTGAGTGTTTTTTGAGTGCGTTTCATTTTTGCAAAGTCATTTCTTGCAAATTTGAAAAGCAATTCTTTTTGTGCCATCTTCAAGCAAAATTGTTCCACATTCCACAAAACCAAAATGCAACAAACAATGTCGCATTTTTTTGTTGTTTTCATGTGTGTCAATTTTCAAATTCGGGAATTTTTCAAAACAAAACTTGAAAATCTCATTTGCTATGCCCTTTTCTTTTCCACTGCTTGCAATTCTGTGAATCACTGCATATGGCAAATCATTGAGCCATTTTCCATCATAAATTTTTCGATATGTTTTCTCTTCATTTTCCGAAAAGAAAAACACTCCACAAATCATATCGCTTTTTTTCACGATGTATAGTTGCCGATTTTCAATGTCGTACAAAACTTGTTCTTTTGAAGGATAATTGTTTCTCCACTGTGTTTCATTTCCACTGTTTGCCATAAAAATTCTAGCATCATGATAGATTCTCAAAATTTCAGGCAATGAATTTATGGTTGCAATTTCAAAAACTAGTTCACTCATACAATGCTTGCCATTTTACCATTTGCAAATGTGAAAACATATTTGTCATCATTTGGATTGAATTTGCTTGGTGGAAAATCGGTTGAAACAATGTTTGCACCACTTTCCAAGGCTTTTTGAACTCTTTCATTGCTAAAATGTGGATAGATGTCAACTCGTGTTCTAACAAAAAAGTTCTCCGAACGGAATTTGGTCATTGCAACTGTTTCTTCGATTGGGTCGTTACACAATGCAAATGCCATTCTATCAATGTCAAATTGTGAAAATTCTTTTTTGTCGCCACATGCAGGGAACATTGCTTGCTTTTGCATTGTTGGGTCATAGTCAACATAATCACCTGTGGTTTTGCCAGGATGCAAAATCACAACTACCTTGCCAAGCATTTTGTCCATCGACAACCAATCTCCATTTTCACCAGTTGTTCTCATGTCTTTGAACGTTGCATAATCACGAAGCATATCTTTTGGCTGAATCAATTTTGATTGTCCGTTTGCACCAACAAACCTGTTTTTTGCCAAAAACTCCAAATTTTTTAAATCATCAAGTTTGAATTCGTGTCCATCTGCCCTAGAAAAACCTAGCCATGTTTTTGCTTCAATCAAAATTGTGATTGGCAAATGATTTGGGTTGTTGTTTGACCACATATTGATTTCTTCAAATGCCAAATCCAAATTTATGTTGTAGGTGTTGACATCAGTGACAGCATGATGACAACACAAAAACGAACTGTCATTCATTGCAAAGGCATCAAGTTCAACACTTCTGATTCCAGTGTTGAGTTGAGTTGTCAAATCATCAAAACTGTATGAAAAGCCTTTGCTTCCAACAGATGTGAAAGCACCAAACATCGCATTTGTAAACTTTGAAGCATTATAAACTTCTTTTGCCTTGTAAGAATTGTGCGTGGCAACATATCTAGTTTGATTGAATTTGTATAAATTTGCTTCACCCAAATCAAAATCAGCAAATTGTTGTTCATCAACTGGCAAAATTTCTCCATTTGCGTATTTTGTCTGCAAATCAATCATTCTTTGAATTTGCCACTTGGACATGACATCTTGATATGCAAGAGTTTCGCCATAAATCCAAGCCACCAAAATTGCCAAAATCATTCCTATGATTGCAAAGACAAACAAAATTGATGCAAAAACTGTTTTTGTGGTCTTTTTGCATTTTTGAGTTTTTTCAAATTTTTCGTTTTGTGGAACTCTTATGATATTCACTTCGCTCATACATATATCCTTTAAACTAATTTTTTTCGCTATTTAAAAAGCCTATTGCTCCTACTGGGCAAATTTTTTCGCATTTTTTGCACATTTCCAAGCAGTTTTCAGCATTTGCGACTTTTGGTTTTCCAATCAACAAATCAATTTCATACACTTTTGACGGGCAAACATCAAAACATTTTTTACATTTTATGCACCAATGGTAGTTTATTTTTGGATATTTACTCATTCTTCACCTTCCTAAATCTAGAAAATACATTTGAAACAATTATATCAACAATTTTCACAAATTTCAATATCGTTTGGCATTTCATTGATTATGCAATCAAAAAAAGAGACTTTTTATAGTCCCTTTGTTTTAAAATGCAATTTTATACAATCTACTTAATTTTCAAAATTTGTTTTTTGCATTCTTCTTCCAACGTGTTCAAAACATTGAAAACATCTTCAACACTCGTTCCATAAACAGCAACTCCATGATTACCCATAAAAACAGCCTTTCCACCTCTCATGCTGTCAACAGTGTTGTTTGCAAGTTTTTTTGACATAGGCAAAGCATGTTTTGAGCAATATACTTTTTCGCCCAAAATTTTTGTGGCTTCTCCCTCAACTTTCAATATTGCATTTCTTGCTGCAAAAATTGAACAAAATGTAGGATGAGCATGAATAGAACAAAACGCATCAGGGTGTTCACGCATAATTCTGCAATGAATTCCTTTTTCGCTTGTTGCAACTCCACCAGAAAGTTGTTTCATGGTGACAAAATTCAATTTTACAATGTCAGTTGGGGTCAACAAATTGTAGCCTATTGCTTTTGGAGTGCAATACAATTCTTCATCATTGATTCTGACAGCAACATTGCCCCATGTTCCCTGTGTTGAATTGTCGGCATACATTCTTTTTGCAACATTAACAATTGTGTTTTTCAAGTCATCTTCTTTGCAATTTTTCTTTGCAAGATTTTTCTTTGCAACTTTTGTGATGTCGATGCCCTTTGTTTCCAAACTCCATTCTCTTTCTTGATTGACTTTTGAATAACTTCTTTTGAAGAAAAAGTTTTCACCATTTGAAATCCATTTTGGAATTGAAACAAATTTATCACTGGTTTTGGTCAAAACAAAAGCACTTTTGTTCATGATTCTCACCATTGTTCCAATTTCATCAAGAGAACGTGCACAAACTACAGCAAATTTATCTTTTGCAATCACAGCCCTTCTTCTTCTAATTTCATTGAAAAACTTCAATGTTTCTTTGCTGTCTACAACTTTCACCTTGCCACCAAAAATCTCACAAAAATCATCAAGCATTGGTGGAATTTGACCAAATTCATTTGCAAACACAATTTCATCAGTTTTGAAAGTCGCAACCACATTTACACATGGTTGTTCAAAAACTTTTCTAATCAATTTTTCTTGTTCATCAATTTTGCCAAAATCGACCAGTTTTTTTTGTTCAACTCCATTTTTTGAAGCAATATAAACGGTGCGTTGATATGTTGCATAGATTGAAAGATGCGACAACGCCACAGCCGATTCTAGTTCATTAAATTTTTTTTCGATGTTTCCTGACAGCATATTTGTATCTCCTATCTAGATTTTACATTTTTTGACTCTATAAGTCAATATTCAAATCTGTAAATATGTTTAAAAAAATAGATATATGTTTAGTATTGTTTATAATTATATGACTAATATTATATATCCTTATATTTT
>CAYPVP010000027.1:0-17193 GCA_964414205.1 uncultured Bacteroidaceae bacterium
TGTATATTTTAATACTTTATTGTGAAAATGCAAAAAAACAGTTTTACAAATTAGTTTCAATATGCTACTATTTTAAAAAATAGTATTGCTAAAAACCAATGTCGAAAAATCAATTTAGAGGTGATTTATGGAAAATTTGACAAAAAACTATATTTTAGATTCTTTCAATTCTCTTTTGATGGACTACCCACTTGAAAAAATCACAGTTGAAATGATTATCAAAAAGTGTGGAATTGCAAAATCGACATTCTATCGTTGGTTTTTGGACAAATATGATGTCATGAACTACAACTACAAAAAATTGGTTGATGATTTGTTTGCAACTTCAAATTGTCACAACTGGAAAGATGTCTATCGACACTTGGTTGTTCGCTCACGCATCAACGCAAAAAGAATTGCCAATGCCTACTCCTATTTGGGAACAAATTGCTATTCATCATTTTTGTATGACTATTCCTATTCTACTGTTGTGGAAAAAGCAACTTTGTTTCGTGGGGAAAATTTGAGCAAAAGCGAATTGTTGCAACTTTCGTTGTTCTGCTATGGTGTTGTGTGGATAACCTATGATTGGGTTCTTGGAAAACTGCAAATGACTGATGAACAACTGACTGATGAACTTTTCAACGCAATGCCAAATTCGGTGAAATTTGAATGGAGCGAAGAAGCCTTGCAAGTTGTTGACAAATAAACTAAAATCACTTTGATTTTTGCACCATCTTTTCATTGTTTTTGAAAAAAAATTCAGATTTACGATGAAATATGGACATAAAAACCATGCTTTTTCATTTTCAAATTTGTCCTAGTTTACTTTCTATATTTTGTAACCATATTTTAAAAAATGTGTTATCATTGCGATACAAAAATATTGGGGCAAAATAAATTATGTATTTTAGACAAATTGAAGAATCAGATGAACAAAATTTTTATAACTTATGTGCTGAATTTTACAGTTCAAACGCTACAAACAGAGCCTATGACCAACAAATTGCAGAAAAAACATTCAAATATCTAATGGCAAAGCATGAAAATCTTTGGGGATTCCTTTTTTTCGATGCTCAAACCAATGTTGCAATCGGCTATTCTTTGCTGACTTCCTATTGGTGCAATGAAGATGGAGGCAATGTTGTTGTTCTTGATGAACTATATGTCAACCCAGATTTTCAACACAAAGGTGTTGGTTGCAAATTTTTGGAATGGATTTATGAAAACTTCAAAGAAAAAGCAACAACAATCACTTTGGAAGTGCTGACAACAAACACAAAAGCAAAAAACTTGTATGAAAAGTTGGGCTACAAGGAAGACGGCTTTGAAGTTATGTCCAAAAAACTCAACTAGTTTGACAATCAAAATGCAATGTTGTTGTCACTTCAATCTCTATTGGTTGAAAAGCAAACTTTTCAAGTTTTGCAATCAAAACACAATTTGCTTGGCATTTCAAACTCTACTTGTTGAAAAGCAACCAGCATGACATCAAAGCCGTGGCACAAACAAAACAGAATAATATTTATTTTTCAAAACCAATTCGTGTATTAAATTTTGCAAATTGTCCACAATCGAGATTTGAGGTGTATTATGCGAAATTGGAACCCATTTCTCTCACTTTTTGTCATGTCAATCACAAGCGTTGTTGCTCTCTTTTTGATTTCAAAACTGCTTGGAAAAAAACAAATTGCGCAACTTGAATTCATTGACTACATCATTGGCATTTCAATCGGCTCAATCGCTGCTGAAATGGCAACAGACATCAATGACAAACCAATTGAATACTATTTGCTTGCAATGTTCATTTTTTTTGTTGTTGACGTTATTTTTTCTTTGCTTAGTCGCAAAAGTCCTTTTTTGAAGCATTTGTTCAAAGGAAGACCTCAAACAGTAATTTATGAAGGAAAAATCAGTTATAAATCGTTGAAAAAGAACAACATTGACATGAACGACCTCATTGGACTATGCCGAGAAAAAGGTTTTTTTGATTTAAACGACATTGAATATGCCATATTGGAAAACAACGGAACGCTTTCTGTTTTGCCAAAAACTGAAAAAAGTCCAGCCCAAAAAAGCGATATTGACACAAAAATTGAAAAAGCATCTTTGCCATTCTACATGGTGATTGATGGCAGAATTTCATATTCATCATTGAACGAACTCCAAAAAGACAAAGAGTGGCTTTTGGCTCAACTGAGAATTTCTGATGAAAAAGAGTTGAAAAACATCATCGTTGCAGTTTATGATGATGACAAGAAACAAATGAATGTGAGCATAAAAGAAAAGGCTTGATTCAAAAGGAGATTTCAATGAAAAAAATTCAAAATTTGGTGCTTAACATCGGTCATACACAAGAAGAATTGATTGAAAAAGCATCAAAAATTGCAAACATTGAAAAACAATCAATCAAAACTTTTCGCATTGTCAAACGCTCGCTCGATGCACGCAAAAAAAATGAGTTGAAATTTGTCTATTGTGTTGAACTGAGCCAAGAACTTGAACCTGCAAATGAGCCATCTTTTCCTGTTTTGAAAAAGAAAATTGCAAAATCGCCAGTCATTGTTGGCAGTGGACCTTGTGGGCTTTTTTGTGCCTATTTTTTGGCAAAAGCAGGAGCAAAGCCAATCATCATTGAAAGAGGCTCATGTGTTGAAAAACGAACACAAAAAGTTGCTAACTTTTTTGAAAATGCAACACTTGACACCGAATGCAACATTCAATTTGGAGAAGGTGGAGCAGGCACTTTTTCAGATGGAAAACTCAACACTCTGACCAATTCTCCATTGATTCAAGATGTTTTGTCAATTTTTTGCAAACATGGAGCGCCCGAAGAAATTTTGTTTTCAAACAAGCCTCACATTGGGACAGACATTTTGAAAACAGTTGTAACATCAATGCGCCATGAAATTGAAAAACTGGGTGGAACATTTTTCTTTGACACAAAATTTGAAAATTTTTCAACAAAAGATGGACATGTTTTGCAAGTTCAAACAACAAACGGAACTTTTGACTCTGACCATTTGATTTTGGCAATAGGTCACAGTTCAAGAGATACATACGAAATGCTCAACTCAAAAAATGTTGCCATGACGCAAAAGAATTTTGCTGTTGGCGTGCGAATTGAACATCCAAAAAGTTTTGTTGATGAACTTCAATATGGCAACAAGTCGCTTGCAAAAAAACTAGGTAGTGCCGACTATAAACTTGCAACACATGACAAATCAGGAAATGGCATTTTTTCATTTTGCATGTGTCCAGGTGGAAAAGTCATTGCAAGTTCTTCGGAAGAAGGAATGGTTGTTACCAACGGAATGAGTTTGCATGCTCGCAATGATGCAAATTCAAACAGTGCAATTCTTTGTTCAGTTGGCGAAAAAGATTTTGGTGGAACTGGAACTTTTGATGGAATGAACTTTCAACGAAAACTTGAACGCCTCGCCTTTGAAGCAGGTGGAAAAAACTTCTGTGCTCCAATTCAACTTTTGGGTGATTTTGGCACAAACAGGACTTCATCTCCTAAAAATGTCGCTCCAACCTATCCAATCGGCACACAAGTGTTTCCACTCCACAAAATTCTTGGAGAAAAAATCACACAGTCAATGTTGGAAGGCTTTGAAAATTTTGACAAAAAAATGCGTGGTTTCAAAATGCCGACAGCCGTTCTCACAGCAGTTGAAACACGAACTTCTGCTCCTTTGCGAATTTTGAGAAATGAAAACTATCATTCCATTTCTGTTGAAGGATTGATGCCTGTGGGTGAGGGTTGTGGCTATGCAGGTGGAATCACAAGTGCAAGTGTTGACGGAATCAATTGTGCTTTGAAATTGATTGAACAACTCAATGCCTAACTGACTTATTTTGTAAGAAATAAATTGCACATTCAAACAGTCTTACATTTTTGAAATTGCTTGCATATTGAAAAACTGGCTTGAAATATTAAAAACTAACTTAGTAAATTAAGATGCTGAGTTGGCATATTGAAAAGTTGAATTAACACATCAAAACTAAATTAACATATTAAAAACTATTTTTATTTATATAAAATAAATGAGCAAATTTAAAACTATTTTTATTTATATAAAAAGAAAGCAAAATATTTTTTGCTTTCTTTTTGATTGGTTTTTTGTCAATTTGTTTGCTCGTTTTCAGTTTGCTTGCTTGTTGTCAATTTGTTTGTTGTCAGTTTGTTTGTTCGTCTTCAATTTTGACAAAAAGATTGCACTTGCATTTGCCTGTTTGCACAAATTCATCGCAAGGACAGAGAGTTGTGTCATCTTTGTTGACACGGCATGGACAATGTCCATCTTTTTTTTGCACACCTTTAATTATGAGATTTACATATTCTTGGTCAGGATTGAGTCGATAGCCTTTCATTTTGCCTCCAAAATTCTTTTATTTTTCCCATTTAGTATGGGCATTTTCAAAACAACTTTCAATCTCTCACTTGAAAAATTTTAGTTTTCAAATTTGATTGAAACAATGCACAACTTTTTTAGACAATTTGTTGATTCAAATTCATTTTTTTTCATCAACATAATTTATTAGTTTTTTCAACAAACACAAATTTTTGATTGTTATTTTTGTATTTTACATTTGCAAAGTGAAATTTTGTTTCTTTTTTTCACATTTTGTTTTTTTGCAAACTTTTTCAATTTTTTTTGCACACTAAATTTGATTTCATTTTTGTATGCTTTGGTTCATCAATTTTCAATCTACATGTAGGTTGAAATCAAATGTCCTGCCAAAAAAATCAAAATTGCAATCAACATCAAACTTATGCCAGCAAGAAAAATTTTGACTTGACCTTCCCAATATTTTTGTTCCAAACTTGGGCGTGTCAATTTTTTGATTGGTGCTTTTTTTGTCTTTTCCAAAACATCAGGAACCACGGAGTCAAATGCGTTTTGTATGTCTTTTTTCAAATTGTGTTTTTTCATCATTTATCCTCCTTTTCAAGTTCTTTTTTCAGTTTTAGAATTGCATTTCGATAGGTCCACAGCACCGTTCCCAAAGGTTTTTCAAGCATGTCAGCAATTTCTCGATGTTTAAAGCCAGAAACAACATACAAAAGCACAATTTGCTGTTCCGTTTCATTCAAAACACTTTGCATTGTTTTGAGCAATGGGCTTTCCGTTGAACTTTTGATTGAATAGTCTCCAAGCAAATTTTCTGAACCATCTGAAAAATCGCTTGTTAATTCTCGACTCTGTTTGTTGATTTCATTCAATGTCAAATTTCGAGCAATTGTGAAAATCCAAGCAAGAGGATTTGTCCCTCGATGATAACTATCTACATTTTGTCTAACTTTGATGTAGGTGTTTTGCATGAGGTCTTCGGCTGAATGATAGTTTTTGCAAAATGAAAATATGAACGAAAAAACGGGTCTTTTGGTTTCGTTATAAATTTTTTCAAAAGCCTGTTCATCACCATCTTGAAGCAGAGCCATTTGGTAATCTAGTTCATATTTGTCCATAGCAATATTTTAGCATAATTTAGCGTTTTGTTCAATAGAAATGTCTTTTTCAAAAATGCCATCCAATCAAATTATGCCCAATTTCCTTTTTTACAATTTGCAACTTACAATTTTTTGCCAATCAGTCAAATTCTAAATTGCTTGCATCTTTTAAAAACTTTTTGTCACTTTTATGTCAATCATTACAATTCAATTTCCGTCCGTTTTGCACTTCATTTTTTGTCAAAACCGTTGCAACTTGCAATTTTTTGCCAATCAGTGAAAATTCAAATTTTTTACACCTTAAAGGCTTTTTCTTGCATTTGCACATCAATTTTTTTCTATCGTTTTTTGGTGCAAAAAGTCTGCTTTTGCAAGCAGACTTTCAAAACACATTTTTGAGATTTTGTTGGTGTCATTTGTTTTTGATGACATCACAATTCATATACTTTCTCAAAACTTCTGGAACAGTGATGCTTCCATCTTCGTTTTGATAGTTTTCCAAAATAGCAGCAACAGTTCTGCCAACTGCAAGACCACTGCCGTTCAAAGTGTGGCAAAGTTTGACTTTTCCATCTTCTTTGAAGCGAATTTGTGCTCTTCTTGCTTGGAAGTCTTCAAAATTTGAGCATGAAGAAATCTCAACATAACGATTGTAGCTTGGAAGCCAAACTTCAATGTCATAGGTTTTTGCAGATGAAAAACCAATGTCGCCTGTGCAAAGTGTAACAACACGATATGGCAATTTGAGAAGTTGCAAAATCTTTTCAGCCTCATGTGTCAAATTTTCAAGTTCTTGATAGCTATGGTCAGGGTGAACAAAATTGACAAGTTCAACCTTGTTGAATTGGTGTTGTCTGATGAGTCCACGAGTGTCACGACCAGCACTTCCTGCTTCGCCACGGAAACAAGCAGTGTATGCGCAGTAGCGAATTGGGAGCTCAGCTGCGTCCAAAATGTCGCCACGGTGCAAGTTTGTGACAGGAACTTCTGCTGTTGGAATCAAATAGAAATCGGTGTCTTTGATTGCATACATGTCATCTTCAAATTTTGGAAGTTGTCCTGTTCCAATCATGCTGTCACGATTGACCATGACAGGTGGCAAAATTTCTTCATAGCCAGCTTCAAAGTGTGTGTCAAGCATAAGGTTGATGATTGCTCTTTCAAGTCTTGCACCTGCGCCATGATAGACAGTGAATCTTGAACCTGTGATTTTGACGGCTTGGTCCCAATCAAAAATTCCAAGATTAGTTCCCAAATCCCAGTGAGCCTTTGGTTCAAAATCAAATTTTGTTGGCTCGGAAAATTTGCGTTCTTCACGATTGTCGCTGTCATCTTTTCCAACAGGAATGTCAGCGTTTGGAATGTTTGGAATTGCATACATCAATTCTTTGAGTTGATTTTCAATTTCTTCAAGTTGAGAATCTTTCAATTTGATTTCATCACCCAAAGAACGCATTTGCAAAATCATTTCATCGGCATTTTGTTTTTCTTTTTTAAGTTTTGCAATTTCGCCTGAAACTTTGTTTCTATTTGCTTTCATTGATTCAACTTCAACAATCAAAGCCTTTCTTTGCTTTGCAAGAACTTCAACTTCCCCAATAGGGAATTTTCCACTTCTGGTTGCAAGTGCTTTTTCAACATTTTCAATGTTGTCGCACACTCTTTTCAAATCTAACATTTCATTCCTTCCTTTTCACTAAATGATGAGGTTTACAAGTCTGCCAGCAATCACAATTGCCTTTTTCACTTGTTTTCCATCAAGCCATTTTTCAACTTCATTTTTTGCTATTTCTTCAATTTCAGCATTGCTAGCACCGTTTGCAACAGTGATTTTGCCTCTCATTTTGCTGTTGACTTGAACAGCAAGTTCAATTTCATCTTTGATGAGTGCCTTTTCGTTGACAACAGGGAAATCTTTGTTGAAAACTGAATAGGCATTGCCGAGCATTTCGTTGAGTTCTTCTGCTGTGTGTGGAGCAAAAGGAGCAAAGAGCAAAACAAGGTCGTTCAAGCAATCTTTGAACATTTTGTTTTTCTTTTCAACTTTTGCATCATAAGCATAGATTGCATTGACAAATTCCATAAGTCTTGCGATTGCAGTGTTAAAACTGAAATTTTGCAAGTCTTGTGTAACCATTTTGATTGTGTTGTTTCTGACATAGTCAAGTTCTTTTTCGTTTGCCGAAAAAGGAGCATCAACAAATTGCATTTCAAAAGATTTTTTGACAACTCTTTCAATTCTGTCAAAGAATCGTTGAACACTTTCAAGTCCACTATCATTCCATGGACCACCTTCAATATAGCTGAAACAGAATTCCAAATAGACTCTGAAAACATCTGCTCCAAAAATTCTGATTTTGTCATCAGGGTTGACGACATTGCCTTTTGACTTTGACATTTTGTTGCCGTCAGGTCCCAAAATTGTGCCTTGGTGAACCAACGAAGTGAATGGTTCATCAAAATTCAAATAGCCCATGTCACGGAGTGCTTTTGTGAAGAAACGAGCATACAACAAGTGCATGCAAGCATGTTCTGCACCACCAATATATTTGTCAACAGGAAGCATTTTGTTTATCCATTCAGTGTCAAAAGCCTTTTCAGAGTTTTTGCTGTCTGGATAACGCAAATAGTACCAACTTGAACAAACAAAAGTGTCAAGGGTGTCAACATCTCGTTTTGCAGGTCGACCACAAATTGGGCATGTTGTTTCAACAAATTCTTCACACTTTGAAAGTGGAGATTTTCCGTCAGGCTTGAAATCGACATTGTATGGAAGGTTGACAGGAAGTTGGTTTTCTGGAACAGGAACATCTCCACAATGGTCGCAATGAATGATTGGAATTGGGCACCCCCAATATCTTTGTCTAGAAATCAACCAATCACGCAAACGATAGTTTGTTTTCAATCTGCCTTGTCCTGTTTTTTCAAGTTTTTTGACAACTGCCAAAATTCCGTCTTCGGTGGTCAAACCATCAAATTCATCAGAATTGCACATGATTCCGTGTTCGCAGAAAGGAAGGTCATCGTTTTTGCCATCTTTTGACTTGATAACACGGTTGATTGGAAGCCCAAATTTTGTTGCAAAAGCAAAATCACGGTCATCATGCGATGGAACGCCCATGACAGCGCCAGTGCCATAACTTGCAAGAACATAGTCAGCAATCAAAATTGGAACTTGCTTTCCATTGATTGGGTTGATGGCGTATGCACCAATTTCAACACCTGTTTTTTCTCTTGTAGAAGACATACGGTCAATTTCAGATGCTTTTGCACTTTCAAGTTTGTATGCTTCGACTTTTTCTTTTTTGTCAGCAGTTGTAAGTTTTTCAACAAGTGGATGCTCAGGAGCAAGAACAACATAACTCACGCCACAAAGAGTGTCAGCACGAGTTGTGAAAACTGTAAATTTTTCGCCTGTTGTTGTTTCAAAATCAATTTCTGCGCCTGTTGATTTTCCAATCCAGTTTTTTTGCATAAGTTTTGTTTTTTCAGGCCAATCGAGTTTGTCAAGGTCTTCAAGCAATTCTTCGGCATAGTCAGTGATTTTGAAAAACCATTGTGTCAAATTTTTGCGAACAACAGTTGCTCCACATCTTTCACAGCATCCACCTTCGACTTGTTCGTTTGCAAGAACAGTGTTGCAAGATGGACACCAGTTGACAGGTGCTTCTTTTCTGTATGCAAGTCCGTGCTTGTACATTTGAAGAAAAATCCATTGAGTCCATTTGTAGTAGTCAGGCAAGCAAGTTTTGATTTCATAGTTCCAATCAAATGATGCACCAATGGCTTTCAGTTGGTCTTCCATTGTTGCAATGTTTTTCAAAGTGCTGTCTTCTGGATGAATTCCTGTTTTGATTGCATAGTTTTCAGCAGGCAAGCCAAAAGCATCAAAGCCCATTGGTTGAAAAACTTCAAAACCTTGCATGCGTTTGAAACGAGCAAATGTGTCGCTTGGTCCATAGTTGAACCAGTGACCTGCGTGCAATTTTGCAGCAGAAGGATAGGAAAACATTTCCAAAACATAATATTTTTTGTCAATGCGTGATTTGTCAAAGGAATAAAGTTTGGATTCATCCCATTTTTTTTGCCATTTGTTTTCAATTTCTTTGAAATCCATAAATTTTCTCCAAATTCACTTGTAAAGCGAAAACGTTATTTCTCAAAATATTCTTTAATATAATAATACCTTAAAAGCCAATGTGTCAACCTGTGAAAGCCATTTTGAAACCAACTTTTGCCTATACTTGACATAAAACCAAAAAAAGCACAAAATAAACCGAAAAGCATGCCAAAATCAAAACAAGATTTTTTGACCAGTTTTCAACTGACTTGCTTTTCAATTTCACCAAAAGGAAACCAATCATGAATGCTCCACTCTACCAAAATTTGAAAAAGCACTGCAATTTAGATTTGAGATTTCACATGCCATCACACAATGGTGTCAACATTGACAATGCTCTGTTTCAAAGTGCAAAGTTTGACTTCACAGAACTTTCTTTTTCTGACAATTTGAATTGCCCAAGTGCTGACATTTTGAAAGCAGAACAACTCATGGCAAGTTGCTACAACGCAAAAAAAAGTCTATTTTTCACAGCAGGTGCAACATCGGCAATCTTTTCTGCAATCGGAGCAATCAAAACCACAACAAAAAAAGTTGCAGTTGATTTGTTTTCGCACAAGTCCGTTTTTCAAGCATTGCGATTTTTCGGTTTGGAGGCAGTTGTCATTCAACGAAAATTTGACAGTGAAGGGTTGCCACAACCTCTCACCCAAAATGACATAGTTTCAGTTTTTGAAAAAAATGATGGAATAGGGGCAGTTTTGCTGACATCTCCTGACTATTTTGGCATGAGCCTAAATTTTGAGCAAATCAGCAAAATCACAAAACAGCACAATGCACTTTTGATGGTGGACGAAGCACAGGGAGCGCACTTTGTTTTTTCAAAGTTGTTTCCTCAATCTGCCAACCAATTTGCTGACCTTGTTGTCAACAGTTTGCACAAAACTTTGCCAGTCTATACAGGTGGTGCAATTTTGAATGTTCATTGCGACTTGTCAGCACAAACGACACTTTATCGTGCAATGTTGCACACATCAAGCCCAAGTTATGTCACAATGGCCTCAATGGACTATGCTCGTGATTTGTTTCAAAGTGATGGCGAAAAAATGTTTGCCAAGGTCAAAAACGACATTGAAAAATTGATACGCGAAAACCAAAACTACACATTCAAATTTCTCAACGACCCCTTGCATGACTTCACTCGACTTGTCATCAATGTTGACAGCGAGCAACTTGAAAAGCATGGCGTCTATGCTGAAATGAGTTGGGGAAATTGGAGTGTTTTGATTGTATCCCCATTCAATGCAGACAAACTCCCAATTCTTTCAAAAGTCTTGCAAAAACTTTCTCCACAAAATTCGGTGCGTGATTTTGGGCTTGACAAATTGCAATTTCTTGACATTTTGCCAAAATTTGACACCAATTCCAATTTTGAGTTTGTAGACTTTGAAAATTGTTTGGGAAGAATTTCAGGTGTTGACATTGGTGCCTATCCCCCTGGCACGCCAATTGTTTTTGCAGGAGAAAAGATTGAAAAAGAAAAATTCGATTTTTTGAAAAACAATAAAAATAGCATTTTTAACCTTGTAAATGGTCAATTATATGTTATACTAAAATGATTGTAAAAAAACAAATTAACAATGATTTTTTGTGATTTTTGTCAACGGCTTGTTGCAATTCAAAAATGAATTTTTTTTGAATTGTCGACTTTTCAAAATGAGAAGCACCCAAAACAAATGCAAATCACGATTGAATCATTCAGATTATATTATGGAGATTGAAAATGAAAGGAAAATTTGTCACTTTTGAAGGATGCGAAGGTGTTGGAAAATCTACGCAACTAGCATTGTTGAAAGACTATCTTGCAAAAACAAATCAACAAGCAGTCTACACTCGTGAGCCAGGTGGGACTTCAATCGGAGAACAAATTCGCACAATCATTTTGTCAATGTCGAACACTGAAATGGATGACAAAACAGAAGCCTTGCTCTATGCAGCATCAAGGGCTCAACATGTTGCTGAATTCATCATTCCATGTTTGCAAGAAGGAAAACTTGTCATTTGCGACAGATATATTGACAGTTCAATTGCCTATCAAGGTGGCGCAAGAGGACTTGGCGTTGACTATGTCAAAAAAATCAACGAAGATGCTTTGAAACTTGCAACACCTGATGTCACAATTTTTCTTGACTTGACCCCTGAAAACAATTTTCGTGCAATCAAAACAGAAGATAGGCTGGAACAAGAAAGCAATGATTTTCACAACATTGTTTACAAAACATTTGTTTCGGAGGCTGAAAACAGCAATGGCAGAATTGTTCGCATTGTTCCTTGCCAAAACAAATATGAAACTCACAACAAAATTTTGAAAGTTTTGAGAGAAAAGGGAGTCATCAAATGATGAAAAATGAAATCATTTTTGAAAATGCACTCTCTGAGAGCAAAGCATTTGAAATTGTAAAAAATGATTTGGTTTCGGGACTCGGTCATGCCTATATGATTGTTTCACCTGATGATGAAGCAGTCTATCAACTTTTCAGATTGATTGCATGCGAGGTTTTGTGTTCTCAAAAATCTGCATGCATAGATTGTGTCGATTGCCAAAAAGTGTTGCACTTCAACCATGAAAACGTTTTTTGGTTCAATCAAAAAAGAGGAGACATCAAGGTTGATGAGGTCAAAGAACTTATGCAAAGCGTTCTCATCAGCGCACAAGACGGCAGACAAAAACTATATTTTGTCAATCGTGCCGATTTGATGAATTCAGTTGCCCAAAACAAAATTTTGAAAACTTTGGAAGAGCCACCAAAAAATGTTACAATTTTTCTTGGCGTTTCAAACAGTCAAGCAATGAAAGACACCATTCGTTCTCGTTGTCGCACAATAAATTTGGACACCTTTTCCTACGAAACGGTTTACAACGAAATTTTTGCTTTGACAAACAACAAAAATGTTGCATCAATCTCGGCATCATGTTCGGAAGGTGAACTTGGAAAGGCGCAAAAAATTGCATTGTCAACAACCTATGTTGAAACCTACAACAAAGTCATTTCAACTTTGGAAAATTTGAACAACTCGGGAAATATTGCACATTTTTTGTCAAAATCATGCCTACCTGAAAATTTGGATGATTTTTTGAACATAATGGCAATAATAATGAGAGATATGCTTATCTCAAAACATAATGATGATTTGATTTTTTCAAAACATTTGGCAAATGACATTCAAAAACTCGCTCCTCGTTTCAGCGAAAGAGCAATTGTTGAAATTGAATCAAAAATTGTTGAACTCAGAAAAAAAATCGTTTTCTACATCAACACAACAACTATTCTTGAAGAACTTTTCTTCACCATATTGGAGGCAAAACACAAATGGCATTGATTGTCGGCATAAAATTTAGAAATACAAACAAAACATACTACTTTGACCCAAAAGACATCTCTTTTGAAGATGGAGAAGGCGTCATTGTTGAAACTGCAAAAGGCGTGGAATATGGCAAAGTGGTCATCGCAAACAAACAAGTTGATGACTCTGAAATTGTTTCACCTTTGAAACCTGTCATCAGAAAAGCAACTTTGCATGATGAAAAACAAATTGAAAGAAACGAGCAAGACAAAGCAAAAGCAATTCAAATTGTTGGCGACAAGGTGCAAAAACTCAATCTCGCCATGAAAATTGTTGATGCAGAATATACATTCGACCGTCACAAACTCATTTTCTATTTCACAGCAGATGGCAGAATTGATTTTAGAGAACTTGTGAGAGAACTTGCTTCAATTTTCAAAGTGAGAATTGAACTTCGACAAATCTATGAAAGAGATGACACAAAAATGCGTGGAGCGCTCGCCATTTGTGGAAGACCATGTTGTTGCACATCACACCTTCCTGACTTTGAAAAAGTTTCAATCAAAATGGCAAAAGTTCAAGGACTTTCACTCAACCCACAAAAAATCAGTGGTGTTTGTGGAAGATTGATGTGCTGTTTGAAATATGAAAACGACCACTACAATGAAACATACAAACAAATGCCAAAAATTGGTTCAAAAGTCAAAACTCCAAAAGGTGATGCCGTTGTAGAAGCCAATGATTTGCTGAGAAAAATTGTCACTGTCAAAATTTTTACAAACGATGGAGCATTTGAACGACATGCTTTCCCTGTCGATGAAATTCATTTTAGAGAAAGACAAAGCACAAAAGACATCAATGATGAAACTCCTGATGACCTCAAAAACTTGTAAATTTTGAAATTTTGTTTGATGAGAGAATTTTTTCAAAAAGACTATACAAAATTGAGTTTCAGTGCTAATATGTTTGTATAATTATATTTCAAAGGAGTCTGATTATGGCAAGAATTATCAGTGATGAATGCATTTGCTGTGGAGCATGTGCTGACACATGCCCAGTGGGCGCTATTGCAGAAGGCGACGGAAAATACGTTGTTGACGCAAACGCTTGCATCGATTGTGGCGCATGCGAAGATGGATGCCCAGTTGGAGCAATTTCAGAAGAATAAGCCCAACACAACGAAGACAAAAAGTCACCCCTCAAAGGGTGGCTTTTTTCATTACATTTTTTTGTTTGCATTTTAATTAAGTTTTTATAACTTTTTTATTGCATTTTTTTGTGTGCATTTTGAGTTCACTTATCATTTGCATTAGTGACTTTTTGTGTTATATTTTTGGATTGAATTTTTCCGTGATTTAGTGTTTTTTGAATTGAATTTTATGTTTCAATATGAATTTATTGTGTGTTGTTTCAATCTTTTGTTTCACAGCGTGCAATTTTCTGATGCAGTTTAAAATTTAGATTTTCATTTGCGTGCTTGATTTATCAATAAAAATGCCTATGTCCCAAAATTAAATTAGAATTGGGACTTTACATCAGATTTCTTGTTTTACAATGTGCAGTTTGTTTATTCAGTTTTGTTTTTTACAAATCGTCGGCATCTTGAACAGGCATGTCATCATAGATTTCTTCACCCGTTTCCAAATCGCATGGCGTCCCAGTCCAACTTCCATCAACATCAAATTTGTCACCATTTTCAAGTTTTTTGTTGTTGATTCCTCCATTCCCCGAACAGCCCTTGTTTACAAAATCATAGGTTTTGTCTTCGCTTTCAACTTCTAAACCTTCGTTCTTGTCAAAATGCGTGTCATGTCCATCATTAAAAACATAATCTTCATTTATTTGACCAATGCCATAGACATCTCCAAGTTCATTGACTATTGAATTTGCAAATCGTATTGCATCGGCATCACTTGTTTCTTCTGAATCTGGCAAAATGTCAAAATCATTTGCACTTTCAATCATTTCATTTTTTCCAAACCCCATATCTTCAATTTTTTTTGTTTTGCTCATTCTCTTTCCTCTTTTTCTTTTTTTTCTCATCTTCAACATCCCGTCGTTGAAGTTCATCAATCCACCTTGATTGTGATTGATTTTTTTTGTCATTTGTCATCTTGTGCCTCTTTTTGTTTTTTTGCCTGTTCCCTTTTCATCTTGTCAGCAGTTGCAGTTGGGGTTGCCATTTTTGCAACAGGCATTCCAAGTTCATATTCTTCCAACGGTTTGATTGGCTCTGATGGTGTTGCATCAAGTTCGGCAAGTTTTTTGTCGAAAATTTTTTCACTTTTTCTTTTATTGTCAGTTTTCAATTTTTCTTTGAAAGTGTCTTTGTCTTCAAGCACACCATTTGCTTTGTCTTTATTCATGTCAGTGTTTACTCTTGTATTTTCATTTTTGACATTGTCTATGTTTGTGTTTTTCTTTTCCATATCCTTATTTTTTGATGTTTTTTGTTTTCTATTCACAATATTCATTTTTCAATTTGAAATTGCTTTGTTTTCAACATTTTTGTTTCAATGTCAATTTGCACATTCATTTTACTTTTTCATTCCAAAATTAGTCATTCGTTGGCAATTTGCTTTACATTTGCAAAAAGTTTTCCTATGATGCTGTTGAAAAGCACACGAAAATTGAGAAAAAGAGAATAGAAAGAGTTAAAATGAGAAAAAAACAAAAAAGTTCAACACCCTATATGAAAAATGCCTTCATTTCTTCAATGAAAGGCTACAATTTGCAAAAATTTGGCAAAGATTTGATGAGTGGTCTTATGGTGGCAATCATTGCTTTGCCATTGTCCATAGCCCTTGGAATTCAATCAGGCGTCACCCTTCAACAAGGCATCATCACAGCCATTGTTGCAGGGTTCATTGTGGCAGTGTTTGGAGGTTCAAAACATCAAATTGCTGGTCCTACGGCTGCATTTGTGTCAATCATTGTTGGCTACATCGCTGACCCTGAAATTGGACTTTTAGGCTTGCAAATGGCAACAATTTTTGCAGGTTTGATTTTGATTTTTATGGGACTTCTCAAAATTGGAAAACTAATTCGTTTTGTGCCCTATCCAATCGTAATAGGCTTTACAACAGGAATTGGAATCACATTGTTGTTTGGTCAGTTGAAAGACTTTTTGGGGCTCTCTGTTGCAATCAATGGAACTTTTGTCAACAAAGTTGGAATTTTGGCAACAAATTTTTGGAATGCAAATCTTGCAACATTGCTTGTTGGAATTCTCACACTTGTTGTCATTGTCGGTTTGTCAAAAATTTCAAAAAAAATTCCTGCTCAATTTGTTGGAATTTTGGTCGCTACCATCGTCACTGTCATTTTGGGTGCAGTTGACAAAAATGCCTTTGGAGTTGCAACCATTGGTTCAACTTTTGGTGACATCAAAGCAGAAATTCCATTTATGGATTTTGGCAGTATAAAAGATTTGAATTTTGCAAAATTGATTGTGCCTGCGTTTGTCATTGCCTTTCTTGGCTCGCTCGAAAGTTTGCTGTCATGCGCTGTTGCAGATGGTCTTGCAGGTGAAAATCACGACAGCAACATGGAACTTGTCGGACAAGGTCTTGCAAATGTTGTGTCACCTATGTTTGGTGGACTTCCAGCAACAGGTGCAATTGCAAGAACAGCAGCAAACATAAAAAATGGTGCTCAATCTCCAATTTCAGGAATTGTTCACTCTGTTGTTTTGTTGTTGATGTTCTTTTTGCTCATGCCAGTTGTCAAATTCATTCCAATGACAGGGCTTGCAACGGTTTTGATTGTTGTGGCTGTCAACATGGCAAACTTCAAATTGTTTTTCAAAATGGCATTTCACAACATTGCTGACAGTTTGATTTTGATTTCAACATGTTTGTTGACAGTTTTTTTCAATTTGGTCATTGGTGTTGGCGCTGGTTTTGCTGTTTCGCTTGTTTGCACAATTCCACAACTTTTCAACAAAAACAAAAGTGAGTTTGGAAAGTCAGAGGTCACTGTTGCTGGTTGTTTGCATTTTATCAACATTGAAAAATTCATCAAAGTTTTGGAAAACGCCTATGGAGAATCAACAGAACTTGTCACCATAAACTTGGAAAACGCAAAAAACATTGACTTGTCTGCATTTGACAAATTGAACAAATTTATCATGAAAAACGACGGGAAATTTGCCATTGTAGGAAAATCTGTTCACAACAAAGGGCTTCACTCTGTCGCAGGTGGACACTAAAAAAGAAAGCCCCCCAAGCAATTTGACTTTCTTTTTAGTTATTTTTATTCTCTTTGATTATCCTACTTGATTTTGTTGTTTATTTTTGTTTTTGATTATCCTGTTCAATCTTGTAGTTTAGTTTTGTTTTTAATTATTCTG
>CAYPVP010000028.1:0-1232 GCA_964414205.1 uncultured Bacteroidaceae bacterium
CTTTTCATTGTTGTATTGGTTCCTATCAAATCATAAGGTCTCATGGTAATTTTATTACTTATCGGTGGAATTGCAGGTTTTATGGTAAGCATTGACATTATTTTTGCAATTTAATACAAAATAATAAAAAAAAGAGCATAAATTTGACTGAACTTGTCTAATTTATGCTCTTTTTACTCTGGCGGAGAAAGAGGGATTTGAACCCTCGCTACGATTCCTCGTACTACTCCCTTAGCAGGGGAGCCCCTTCGGCCTCTTGGGTATTTCTCCATGCCGATTTGCTTTTAATTACTGAATTATGATAGCATAGCAAAAGGTTTTAGTCAATAAATTTTTGACATTTGATTGGGTTTTATTCATTCAAATTATATTGGATTTTGGTATTCATCATTTTCTGTTTTCCATTATTCATTTTCCGTTTGACAAAAATGCAAAGGCTTGTTTTGTTGCTTTCCACATTCCATGAAATATCTAACCTAGAAATGATTAAGCAGATAAAATAATTTTCTTTTTCAGTGCTTTTGGTATCTTTGAAAAAGCAAATAAATCTTTCTATTTCTGATTTTCATTCCTGTAAAATAATTGACATGCAATATAGATAATAAGCATTTGCAACAAAAATCTAGTCAGCCTTGTTGGCTCTTTGAAAAAGCGAGTTGATATTCTTTTATTTGTCATTTCATTTTTTAAACACGATTGACATGTAATATGGGTAATAAGTATTTGAAACAAAGTCCTTGTAAACATTGTTTGAGACTTTGAAAAAGCAAGTTGAAATTCTTTTATTTTTGATTTCATATTATAAACAAGATTAATATGTTATATAGATAATATGCATTTGAAACAAAGCCATTGTAGGCATTGTTTATGATTTAAAAAACGAATTTACTGCTCAGCATTCAAATAGAAAAGCAATGATGATATTTCATTGCTTTTGTGGTTTTTGCATAATCGACACTTTATCTTGTAGTTTCGGTATTTAAAGTTGCGATTTGGTGGTTTTTCTGCTTTCTATTGTTTGTGTTTTTTTGTTTTATATTTTGCGAGGTATTGTTTTTTGTGTGGAGTGTTGCTTTGCTGTGTTTACTCAAAGTCGTGTGTGTTCATCACAAATTCAAAGACCAAAAATCTTGTAATTGACAATGTGGACAGTGAGAGGCATGGTTAGACTTCTACAACAAATTTGCTGTGATATTGAAAACCAAATTACTTTTGTTGATTCTGACAATGTG
>CAYPVP010000028.1:1332-9319 GCA_964414205.1 uncultured Bacteroidaceae bacterium
AACATTTGCAATCAACAGTTAGACTTCTACGACAAAATTGCTGTGATATTGAAAACCAAATTACTTTTGTTGATTCTGACAATGTGAACATTTGCAATCAACAGTTAGACTTCTACGACAAAATTGCTGTGATATTGAAAAAACAAATTGCTTTTGTAGAGTTTGGCAATGTGGACCTTTGCAATCAATAGTTAGACTTCTACAACAATATTGCTGTGGTGTTGAAAACCAAATTACTTTTTGTTGATTTTGACTATTTGTGCATTTGCAATCAATGGTTTGATTTCTTCGTTGATTGGAATTTGCTTTGGCTTTGAAACAAATTGGCAATCTTTTTTGAAAACCAATCTTTTTAATGGATAATACAACAAAAACAAGACAGCCGAGTTTATACCCAAGATTGGACCTTGTGAAATAAGTCTTCCCAAAGCAAAAACTTCATAGGCTTTTCGTCCTTTGATAAAAGCATAATAAATTCCAGCCGTGTTGATGCCCATTGTGCAAATTCCGAACACGCAAACCAAAGACAGTGCCAATTTGAACATTGGATTTGCTTTGATAAATTTGAAAATTATTCCTGGAATCAAACCAATCAAAGTACTGCCAAGCAATATGAGTGGAATTACAGCACCATCACCATTTGCAAGCCCGATTAGGTCACCAAGCAACCCAACAAGCAACCCTGCAAAAGGTCCAAGAAACATGCCAGCGACAAAACAAGGAATGTAGGTGAATGAAACTTTGATTGTTCCAATGCTGAGCGAAACACTAAATAGATTTAGCACTGCGTTTATCGCCACCAAAATTGCAACATAGGTCACATACTTTGTTGTCAAAATGGCTTTTTTCTTGTTCTTTTGTGTCATCTTTGGCAAACATTTTTGCTTTGTCAATGGTGGTGCAACAGAATCTGAAAATAGGACATTTGTCGATTGGGTTGTTTCATCTGTCTGAATTGAAAAATCAGAATTTGTTTCGTCATTCATCAATGAAGATGAGTTTGCCGTTGAAGTTTCCGTCCAACATTGATTGAACGTTTTTGCATCAATCTTTTTTTCCATAAAAAAAGCCTCCTTTTTAGGAGAGCTCCATTTCTTGTGTCACTTGACACCAGCAACGGATGCGACATATCACCGTAGGCTTTCGCCATTTCGTCGTTGGACAACATCCCGTTCCACCGCACTATAACCATTCTGGTCACGCAATACAATCTACTCTGCTGACACAAAAATAGCACCATTTGACAAAATAGGCAACTGTTTTGCAACAAATTGGATAGCAATCAGAACAATTCAAATATAATAATCTCATTTATTGTTAAAATGGACTTTTATATTTTGATATATTGAATAGCGCACAGAATAATTGCAATATAAAAAAACACAAATGCAAATTTACACTTGTGTTTTATTTTAAATTAAATTGTTGTTTATATTATTCAGCATCTTCTTCGACTGATTTTTCTTTGAAGTCTTTTGGCAAGTCAATTTTGATGTGGACATCACGGAGTTGAACATCAGTGACTTCGCTTGGTGCTTGCATCAAAAGGTCGAGTGCGTTTCTGTTCATAGGGAATGCAATGATTTCTCTGATTGATGGTTCGTTGAGCAACAACATGACCATTCTGTCAACACCTGGGGCGATTCCTGCGTGAGGAGGTGCGCCAAATTTGAAAGCCGAGAACAGCGCATTGAATTTCTTTTCGATTGTTTCAATGCCATAACCTGCGATTTCAAAAGCCTTTATCATCAGTTCAGGGTCATGATTTCTGACTGCACCTGATGACAATTCAATTCCGTTGACAACGATGTCATATTGATATGCCAAGATATCGAGTGGATTTTTGTTGAGCAGTGCATCCATTCCACCTTGTGGCATGCTGAATGGATTGTGAGAAAATTCAATTTCGCCTGTTTCTTCGTTTTCTTCAAACATAGGGAAGTCAACAATCCAACAGAATTTATAGACATTTTTTTCTAGCAAATCAAGGCTTGTTCCAAGTTCTTTTCTGACAATGCCTGCAATTTTTTCTACTTGTTTTTTGTCTTCTGCAACCAACACGACAGCACTTCCTGATGTCAAACCAAATTGGCTGACAACTTCATCATGTTTTGGTGTTGCAAATTTTGAGAAACCACCAACAAAGGCATTTGTTTCATCAACTCTGAACCAATACAAGTTGTTTGCTCCGTTTTCTTTTGCAAAAGCAGTGAGCGAATCAAAATATTTTCTTGCTTTGTCGCATTTTTTGATGACAATCGCTTTTACAACCTTGCCTTCAAAGAATGGTGCAGAATCTCCCAAAAGTTCAGTTGCATCTTCAATGATGAGTGGGTTTCTAAGGTCAGGTTTGTCACTGCCATATTTGCTCATTGCTTCACGATATGGAATGCGAACGAACTCTCCACTTGGAATTTTCCAATCGCTAAATTCACGGAAAACAGCAGGCAAAACTTCTTCCATTTCGTGGAAAACTTCATCTTGTGTTGCAAAAGCCATTTCAAGGTCAAGTTGATAGAATTCACCAGGTGAACGGTCGGCTCTTGCATCTTCATCACGGAAGCATGGTGCAATTTGGAAATAGCGGTCAAAACCAGATGTCATCAAAAGTTGTTTGTATTGTTGAGGTGCTTGTGGCAATGCATAGAACTTGCCAGGGTGAAGTCTTGATGGAACAATGAAATCTCTTGCTCCCTCAGGAGAAGATGAAGTCAAAATTGGAGTTTGAATTTCCAAAAAGCCTCTTGCAATCATTTTTTCACGCAAAGAATGAATGATTTGCGCACGCAAAACAATTTTGTTTTTGACATCAGGGTTTCTCAAATCGAGAAAGCGATATTTCAAACGAGTGTCTTCACGAGAAGTTGTGCTTTGAGCAATTTCAAAAGGAAGTTGTTCAAAACATTTTCCCAAAACTTCCACTTTGGTTGGCTCAATTTCAATCAAACCTGTTTTCATTTCAGGGTTTGGGCTTGAACGCAAAATAACTTTTCCTTCAACTGAAATTGTGCTTTCACGAGGAATGTTTCTGATTTGTTCTTTTTGTTCTTCACTTGAAACGACGGCTTGTGTCATTCCATAAAAGTCGCGCACGACAAAAAATACAACTGCTCCGAGGTCACGGATGCTGTGAAGCCAACCAGCGATTTTGACATTTTCGCCAACATTTGATTGGTTGAGTTGATTGCAGTTGTGAGTTCTAAAAAATCCCATATTACACCTTTACAAAAGATTTATTCCATTTTTTTTGCATTTTACTCTCATTTCTTCTGGCCACATTGAAACTTGAACTTCTCCAATGTGTGCTTTTTGCAACAAGAACATGCAAAGTCTTGATTGTCCAATTCCACCACCAATTGTGAGTGGCAATTCGTTGTTTACAATTTGCTTGTGATAGGAATTTGACATTCTGTCTTCGGCATCAGCAATTTGAAGTTGATTTTTGAGTGCATCTGCATCAACACGAATTCCCATTGAAGAAATTTCTAGGCTTTCTCCCAACACAGGGTTCCAAAAAAGCAAATCTCCGTTCAAATTCCAATCATCATAGTCAGGCGCTCTGCCATCATGTTTTTCACCAGAATTCAAGATGTTTCCAATTCCCATCAAAAAGACTGTGCCGTGCTTTTTGGTGATTTTGTTTTCTCTCTCTTTTGAAGAAAGATTTGGATAGAGGTCTTCAAGTTCTTGTGCAGTGATGAAAAAAACGTTTTTTCTGAGTTTCAAAGTGACTTTTGGAAAATTATATTTTGTTTCATCAAGTGCTTCCACAATTGCAGAAACAATTCTTGAAACAGTGTTTTTCAAAAATTCGACATTGCGTTGCTCGGCTGAAATCACCATTTCCCAATCCCATTGGTCAACATAGATTGAGTGAATGTTGTCGCATGAATCATCACGGCGAATTGCGTTCATGTCGGTGTAGAGTCCTTCTCCAACAGCAAAGCCATAGTCATGAAGTGCCATTCTCTTCCATTTTGCAAGAGAGTGAACAATTTCGGCTTCAATTCCGTCTTGTTCTTTGATGTCAAAACGAACTGCCCTTTCGGTTCCGTTCAAGTCATCGTTTATCCCTGTTCTGCTTTTGACAAAAAGTGGAGCAGAAACTCTTTCCAAACCAAATTCTCTGATGAAATTGCGTTGGAAAGTGTCTTTGACAAACTTGATTGCTCGTTCAGTTTCACGAACATTCATTGGAGATGAATAGCCACTAGGCAAATTTAATTTATACATACAAATTCTCCATTATTCCATCAAATCGCCTGTTGTTCTAGCATAGAGAACAACGTCACGAATGTTTTGAATGCCTGATGCGTACATCAAAATTCTTTCAAAACCAAGTCCGAAACCACTGTGTGGCACTGAACCAAATTTTCTGAGTTCCAAATAGCCTTTGTAGTCTTCAAGGTTCATATTTCTTTCTTTCATTGCTGAAAGCAATTTTTCATAGTCGGCTTCTCTTTCACTGCAACCAATGATTTCTCCAACACCAGGAACAAGCAAGTCGGTTGCTGCAACGGTGATTCCGTCATCATTTTGTTTCATGTAGAAAGACTTGATTTTCTTTGGATAGTTGATGACAAAAACAGGTTTGTTGAAGACTTTTTCAGTGATGTATCTTTCATGTTCTGTTTGAAGGTCAAGTCCCCATTCAACATCATATTTGAATTTGACATCAGATTTTTTCAAAATTTCAATCGCTTCGGAATAGTCCAAAACTTTGAATTCTGACGAAACGACATTTTCAAGTTTTTGGCGAAGTCCGTCTTCAAATGCTCTTTCAAAGAATGTGATTTCATCACTGCAATTTTCAAGGGTGTATTTGATGACATATTTTATCATGGCTTCGGCAATGTTGATGATGTCAGGAAGTTTTGCAAATGCAACTTCTGGCTCAACTTGCCAAAATTCTGCTGCGTGTCTTGGTGTGTATGACTTTTCAGCACGGAAAGTTGGCCCAAAAGTGTAGATTTTCCCCATTGCAAGGGCTGCAACTTCACCTTCAAGTTGTCCTGAAACAGTCAAACCTGCTTTTCTACCAAAAAAGTCTTTTGCAACAAATTCTTCTTCATCTTTTGCTGTCAAGGCTTCTTTGTAGTCCATGGTTGTGACTTTGAAAATTTCTCCTGCACCTTCACAGTCGCTTCCAGTGATGAGTGGAGTGTTGACATAGATAAAATTGTTTTCTTGAAAGAATTGGTGAATTGCAAATGCCATTTTAGAGCGCAATCTCAACAGTGCATTGAAAGTGTTTGTTCTGACTCGAAGATGTGGAATTGTTCTCAAAAATTCAAGTGTGTGGCGTTTCTTTTGAAGTGGATAGTCACTTGGACATTCACCCAAAACCACCATTTCAGTTGCATTGATTTCAAACGAACCTGCTTTTGCAAGCGATTCAACCAAAATTCCATCAACTTCAACAGAAGTTCCAAGTGGCATCACTGCATCAATGTTTGCCTGTTCAAAATTGTTTTTGTCAATGACGATTTGCATGTGATTGAGCGTTGTTCCGTCATTGATGGCAAGAAAAGCCATATTTTTTGAATCACGGCTGGTGCGAACCCAACCTGCAACTTTGACTTGTTTTCCAACATAGTCATTTCCATTTGCAAACAAATCGATGATGTCAATGTTTTTCATTTTCTCTTCCTTTATATTTGCCAAAAAAAATATAATTCTTGGGCATAGTAGTTTCTATTATCTATATATAATATAATATTAAACCTTGCTTGTAAAGAAATTTTTGACTCATGTGCTTTAAAACAAAGGTTAAATCACTTTCAAGTCGTTTCAAATTTCTTTTTGTTGTCAAAGTTTGAGATTATTGTTGTTTTTGAGATTAGATTTCAAATTGTAATTTTGATTTCCAATTTTGTTTTAAAAATAATTTGAGATTTTGCAATTTTTTGCTGAATCAACACTTTGCATCATTATGTCAACTCTTATCCAAACAAGTTTTGAATGTTGCGTTTTGTGATATGGTTCAAATTTGAGATTGATGTTGCGTTGTAGTTTTGTTTTCAAAATGCTGTTGGTTCATTTTTTTCGTTGCGTTTTGCGTTTGATGTTTTGCGTTTGAGGTTTTAGGTTTGGTGTTTTAGGTTTGGTGTTTTAGGTTTGGTGTTTTAGGTTTTGCTTTTTCAATCATTTGAAAATTGAAAAAGCGCCCATAATGGACGCTTTTTGTTTGTTTTGCAACTAGTCTGCTTTGTATGGAAGCAAAGCCATTGTTCTTGCTCTCTTGATTGCAGTAGCAAGCAATCTTTGGTGTTTTGCACAGACGCCACTCATACGGCGTGGCAAAATTTTGCCTTTTTCTGTGACAAATCTTTTGAGTTTTGCGACATCTTTATAGTCGATTTCTTCTGCATGTTCAACACAGAAAATGCAGACTTTTTTCTTTGGCGCTCTTTTTTGGTAACGAGCCTTTGTTTCTTCTGCCATTTTTAGTTCTCCTTTAATTAGAATGGAAGGTCATCATCTACGGGCTTGATGTCATCAAAATCTGAATCATTTGATGTTGATTCTGACTTGGTCGACAAGAATTGAACTTCATCAGCAGTGATTTCTGTAACATAACGCTTTGTGCCATCTTGTGCATCAAAACTTCTTGTTTGAATACTGCCTGAAATTGCCGCTTTTGAACCCTTCTTCAAATATTTTGCACAGTTTTCTGCTTGTGCTCTCCAAACTACAATCGAAAGGAAATCGGTTTCGCGTTTTCCATCTTTTGATGAGTAGTTTCTTGAAACAGCAAGAGAAAATCTACAATATGCAATGCCATTGCTTGTGCTGTTAAGTTCTGGGTCTTTGGTCAAATTGCCAATCAAAAAAACTTTATTCATTTTTTCTCCTTACCCACACACCGTGTGTGTTTTGTGTTTTGACAAACTGCCTTACTTTCTAACAATCATACATCTGATGATTTTTTCGTCATTACGCATGTTTCTGTCAATTTCGGCTGGTGCTTCTTCATTTGCAATGATGTTCATGAGAACATAGAAACCTTCTGTCAAATTGTTGTTGATGGTGTAAGCAAATTTCTTTGTGCCCCATTTGTCAACATTTTCAACTGTTCCTTGCAAAGATTCGACCAATGCTGAATATTTTTCAACTTCTGCATTTTTGTCATCATCTGCGATGTCGTTGCGAACAATATAAAGAACTTCATATTTATTCATAACTGTTGTACCTCCTTTTGGTCTTTGGCTCGGCATCGATGTGCCGAACAAGGGTTTGGACTTTCGCCCAAGTTTGCATTATATGCTTATGATATTATCGTATAAAACATTGGTTTTGTAAAGCGAAAACACCAACATTTTTTGATTTAGTTTTTGTTGTAGTCTATTTTTTGGACACCACAACATATTGATTTTTTGCAGATTTTTGATTTTGTATTTGCTTTTGACCAAACCATTTTTTTGTGTTTCGCAACAATATTTTAGAAATTATGTTTTGTTGCAAACATTCTAAACAAGGAGTTTAAACTATCAAATCGAGCACATAAACTATTGTTTGTGTTAGTATTGCATTTTTTGCAATTTGCTTTTCAACTTCAATATTTTTATCTCCCTTACAAATGCAATAAAAAAGATTTGTTCTAGCGAAATGTGCTTGGCTCAAATAAATTGCTAAACTTTTTTCTTGTAGGGTTTTAGCCTTGCAAACTCGTTTTCTCTATTTTTTGTTTATAGCAAATAGCATTTCTTGTTTGTTCTTTTAATGTGTTGTTTTATTCGTTTTACATTGTTGTCAAATGGTTGTAAATTCTTGTTAAAGTTCAAAATAAAATATGTGCCAACTTTTATCAAGTTATACATATAACACAATGTCGGCATATAGAAATGGGGTTGGTTTGAGGATAGAAATCTAGAACACGATGTCGGCAAATGGGAAAGGGTTGCTAGTTCACACAAAAAACTTGTGCTTCAAAAAAACAAAACGCCCCTAGAAAAGGGGCTGTTTGCACTTTGGGTTCTATGTTGAA
>CAYPVP010000028.1:9419-17002 GCA_964414205.1 uncultured Bacteroidaceae bacterium
AATGTCCCTTTGCCTTTTACGGCAAAGCCACTTTTGGGTTCAAAAGGGGCGTCCCTGTTTAGGATATTTCCATTTTTGAACGCTTTGGCAAATAACTAAACAAAAACAAAACGCCCCTAGAAAAGGGGCTGTTTGCACTTTGGGTTCTATGTTGAATTGTGGGGTTTGAGGAGTTTGGGGTTCAAAGGGACAACTCGGAAATGTCCCTTTGCCTTTTACGGCAAAGCCACTTTTGGGTTCAAAAGGGGCGTCCCATTTTTACCAATCTTCTCGGTGTGAAATTTTTACATCATCATAGTATTCAAAATATTTTCTTTTGAAGTTTTCCGTTTCACGAAGTTGTCGCTGTTTTTCAGCAATTTCAGCAGGAGTGAGTTGCTTTTTTTGAGTTGATGCAGAGTTTTGAACTTCATTTTTTTGTTGTTCATTTCTTTTTTCAATCATCTTTTCTTCCATTTGCTCCTCTCTCATTGCTTTGGTTTAACTTTGGTTTTCTTTCCTGTTTTGGGGTCTAAAATGTAGGTGTTGTCCATTTGCGAACGAAAACTTTGGCGAATGCGACTCATATAGTCTTCTCTCAAAGATTTTCTTTCGGCTTCTTCATCAGCAGTCAAACCACATTCTTTGTTTTTTCGAGCCAACTCATTGATGCGCTTGACAAGTTCTTCATATTCCATTTTCAACCTCTTTTGCACCTATTCAATTTCAATGTGTTTGAAATCTTTTTTGTTGCTGAAACGATACAACACAACCTTGTTTCCAAGTGCTGAAACAGGTTCGGCACTCAAAAGTTCTGCAAGTTCGTTGATGATTTGTTTTGCGTTGACATCAGTGTTTTTAAGCACTGTGATTTTGACAAGTTCATGTGATTCAAGTGCGTTTGACAATTCTTCTATGACTGTGTCAGTTAGTCCACTTTTTCCAATTTGAAAAATTGGTTGCATATCATTTGCCATTGCACGCAAGTTGCTTCTTTGTTTGCTTGTAAGCATAGTTTTCTCCTAGATTGTGAATTGCACAATCAATTTCAATTTGTTGACCAATCAATAGGTTTTTCGCCCAATTTTTGCAAAATTTCGTTTGTTTTTGCAAAATGTCCAGAGCCAAGAAAACCACGATAGGCTGACAAGGGTGATGGGTGAGGCGCTTCCAAAACAAACTGCTTTGACTGGTCGACAAACACTTTTTTTGCTCTTGCAGGGCCTCCCCAAAGCAAAAACACAACTGGCTTTTCTCTTTGGGACAATTTTTTGACAATGCTGTCTGTCAAAACTTCCCAGCCTTTGCCACGGTGTGACATTGGTTCGTTTTTTCTGACTGACAACGACGTGTTGAGCAACAAAACTCCTTGCTTTGCCCAAGAATCAAGGCAAGCACTTTTGCATTTTGCGTTGGTTGAACTTTCAATTTCTTTGAAGATGTTGACAAGTGATGGTGGAGCGTCAACACCACGTTTCACGGAAAATGCTAGTCCGTGCGCTTGTCCAAAGTTGTGATAGGGGTCTTGTCCCAAAATGACAACTTTGACATCATTGAAGTCCGTCAACTTCAAAGCATTGAAAAGGTCATCGGCTGGTGGAAAAACAGTCGCAGTGCGATATTGCTCGGCAAGAAACTTGCGAAGTGACAAATAGTTTTCACTTGCAAAATCTTCTTTCAAAATTTCATCCCAACTGTTTCCTATGTTAACCATAATTCTTCATTTTATGCTCAAAGCAAAGTGACAAACATTTTTGAGATGTTTTGTTTTGCTTGAACAACCTTTTTCTTGCATCAAACAACTTTGAGTTTGCAAGTTTATTTGCTTTTTATTTGTTGCATGTTTTTGTTTTTCTTGAACAAACTTTTTCTTTCATAAAACATTTTTCAGTTTGTAAGACCTTGTTATTGCTGATTGTGTTGTATGCTTTTTGATTTGTTCAATCAATATGCTCTTGCAAAATAGATGACTTTGCCTTCGCCTGCTTTCAATGGCTTTCCACAAATTGCACAGTGGTCACCGACAGGAGTTTGGTCAAATGGCATGACTCTTGAAGATGCAGAGAAAAGTTCTTTGACTTTTGCTTCACATTCAGGGCAACCACACCACATAACTTTTGCAAATTTTTGATTTTTGATTGCTTCGCCGATTTCATCAAGATTTTGACAAATTTGAATGTGTCCTTCAACAAATTCTTTTGACTTTTCGAGCATGCTGTCATGAATTTTGTCCAATGTTTCTGCAACAATGGTTTCAACATTTTCAATTTTTGCAATGATTTTGTCGTGAGTGTCACGGCGAACCAAAACAACTTGTCCGTTTTCAATATCTCTTGGACCAACTTCCAAACGAATTGGAGCACCTTTCATTTCCCATTCATTGCACTTCCAACCCATTGATTGTTCGCTGTCTTCAACAAAGACTCTGATTCCTGCTTTTTTCAATGTGTCGGCAATTTCAAATGCTTTGTCCAAAACACCCTCTTTGTGTTGTGCGATTGGAACAATGACAGTTTGAATTGGTGCAACACGTGGAGGAAGTTTGAGTCCTCTTTGGTCACCATGAGCCATAATCAAAGCACCAATCAATCGAGTTGAGACGCCCCAACTTGTTTGATATGGGTTTTCTAGTTTGCCTTCTCTTGACAAATATTGAATGTTGAAAGCCTTTGAAAAGTTTTTGCCAAAGAAGTGTGTTGTGCCTGCTTGCAAACTCTTTCCGTCAAGCATCATTGCTTCCATGCCGTAGGTTTCTTGTGCGCCTGCAAACTTTTCTTTTTCGCTTTTTCTTCCAACCATAACGTGAATTGCAAGAACGTTTTGCATAAATTCACGATAACATTCAAGCATGTTCAAAGTTTCTTCACGGGCTTCTGACTCTGTTTCATGAAGGGTGTGTCCTTCTTGCCACAAAAACTCACTTGTTCTCAAAAAAGGTCTTGTGGTCTTTTCCCAACGAACAACGTTTGCCCATTGGTTGATGAGAACTGGCAAATCACGATAACTTTTCACCCATTTTGAATACATTTCGCAAATGATTGTTTCGCTTGTTGGTCGAACAACAAGTTTTTCTTCAAGTTCGGTGTCGCCAACATGTGTGACAAGTGCAACTTCTGGTGCAAATCCCTCAACGTGTTCTGCTTCTTTCACCAAATAACTGTATGGAATAAACATTGGAAAATAGGCGTTTTTATGTCCTGTTTTTTTGAATCTTGTGTTCAATTCATCTTGAATATGTTCCCAAATTTCATAGCCGTAGGGTCTGATGACCATTGTTCCCTTGACAGGACCATAGTCAACAAGTTGTGTTTTCAAAATCACATCAGTGTACCATTGTGGAAAGTCTTCATTCATGTCAGCAATGTCTTTGACAAATTGTTTGTTGTCAGCCATGTTTTATACCTCTTTTCAGAAATTGTTGTAAACAATTTTTCATAATTTAAGTTTTTATTCTTTATTATAACTATATTTTGCAATTTCTGCAATCATTTTGACAAGTCAATGCAAATTCGGTTTTGAAGATGTTTTGCATTTTTATTTTCCAAATTTTGCAATATGTTTATTTTTTTTATTTTCTTTGTATATGTTGTTTTTTTTGCTTAATATAATATAATATCCATATAAAAATTTCGCCTTGCTTTGATTTGAAAAAACTATTTTAAAATTGTTTTGACAATTTTGTAGAAAACGGTTTACAAAGAGTATAGTTGTCAATATAATGTAGGCGAAAAATATAAGAGAGGTTCTTATGGGAAAATACAAAAAATGTCCACGTTGCGAACTGAACTGGATTCCTGAGGAAGACGATTTCTGCGACGTTTGCAAACTCGAACTTGGAAAAGAATCTAAACTTCAACTCATTGAAGAAGATGATGATGACTTCTATGAAGACAGAATTTGTCCTGTCTGCAAAGTCAATGTTTTGGAATCTGATGAAGACATTTGCGCATCTTGCCGAGCCAAGCAAAGCAAATTGGATTTGGAGAAACCAGAGGAAGAAGTAACCACCAATGATGAAGATGAAAGTTGGCGTGAATTTGTTGATGAAGATGAAGAAATTCCAGAAGATGCAGAAGAAAAAGAAATTTCTTTGGCACTTTTGCAAGAGGAAGAAGCCAACGAACTTCACGATGATGAAGAACCTGTTGCAGATGAATTTGATGACGACTTCTTGACTGTTGAAGACATCGATGTGGAAGATGACGAAGACGAAGAGGAAGAAGAAGAGGAAGAAGAAGAGGACGACGAAGAATAATCGTTTTTGCTTTGTCAAATCAAAATAAAAAGTAATGAAAAAAGCCATCTCAACGAGGTGGCTTTTTCAGTTCAAATTTTTTTAGATGAACATCGCATTTGGGCTATTCATTTTTTTGACCATTTGATGAACATCACATTTGTGTTGTTCTTTTTCTGACCATTTGATGAACATTAGCCGTTAGCATTGTCCATTTTTTTGACCAATTCATGAACATCAGCCGTTAGCGTTGTCCGTTCTTTTGACCATTTGAACCATTTTGAGCGTTTGAGTTGTCAGTGGCATCTTGTTTTGATGCACCTGCACGAGAGCGTGAAGCAGGAGCAGATTGACCTGCTTGTTTTTGGTTGCTTCCACAGCCTTGTTTTTGATTGCTTCCACAGTTTCTTTTTGCCATTTTTCAATTCTCCTTATAAATTGATAATCTTATTTTGCACAATATCCTTGATTTTATTCAATTCAATTTTTAAGTTTTCAACATCTTTCGACATTTTTCGCACATTTTTGATTGTTCATTTATTTTTCTATCAATATTTTCCCTTTTTATTGGACAAACTGCAAAAAAAATACATTATTATTGGGTTAAAAGAAGTTTTTTTTTAAAAAATGTTGCATTCTCGTTTTTTTGGTGTTAACATTCGTTCATAAGTTATTCACATTTTCGCAATTTTTCAAATTTACAAATGATTTGCAATTTACAAAAGGTTATATCTTCAACTTTCCACATAAGATTTATGTTTTTTTTGCATGGCAATTATTAAACTATCAGGGGGAGATAGGAAATGAATCATACAATTGTTATTGCTGACGACAACTCAGCATTTCAAACAGCACTAGAGGACTTTTTTGACAAAGTTCCAAATTATTCTGTCGTTGGCGTTGCTTGTGATGGAATTGAAGCATGCACCATGATTGAACAACACGAACCCGACATATTGCTTTTGGACATCGTTATGCCCGAATTGGATGGTTTTGGTGTTCTTTCATCAATGGCACTTTCAAAAGCAAAAAAAAGGCCACTGATTGTCATGATGTCACAACTTTGTTCAGATGGTTTTGTTTCAAAAGCACTTCGCAATGGTGCAGACTACTTTTTGGCAAAGCCGTTTGCATTTGAAACCTTGGAAGCCTATTTGAACGAAACTTTCAACCCGAATTTTGACTCAGCACCAAAAAAGGCAACAACAATCAGAGAATATCCTCAAATGACTGCTCGCAAACCATCTTCTATTGATGAAAAAATTGCCACAATCTTTTTGTCTGTTGGCATTCCTGCACACATCAAAGGCTATCAATTTTTGCGTGAAGCAATCAAAATGGCTGTGGTCAACCCTGAAATCATCAATTCAATCACAAAACAACTCTATCCTGCAATCGCAAACCAATTTGAAACTTCGGCATCAAAGGTTGAGCGAGCCATCAGACACGCCATTGAAGTTGCATGGAATCGTGGAAAAATTGAAAACATCAACACTCTTTTTGGAATCAAAGTCTATTCAGCAAACGAAAAGCCAACCAATGGAGAATTCATTGCTCTTGTTGCTGACAAAATGATGCTTGAAGGTGCATGACAAATTCTTTTTGCACACATTTTTGTTTTTCTTGCATTTTTGATGTCTTTTCTTCATAGATTATATTGTTGAAAATGTAATCTTGAATTTCTTAATTTGGAATTTGCAAATTTCTTGAACATGTGGCTAGAATTTTGTTTGCAAATCATAAATCAAAAAAACCAGTCAATAGACTGGTTTTTTTCTCTTTTATTTTTGATAGTTTGCTTGTTTGCTTTTTTGCTTATTAGTTTTTCATGTTTGTTTTGTGCAAACGTTGTTTCGCCTTTCTCTACTTGCTTGATTTTGAAAGATAGACAATCAAAACTGCAATGTCAGCAGGTGATACACCTGAAATTCTTGATGCTTGCCCCAAATTCATTGGTCTGACTCTGTCAAGTTTTTGCCTTGCTTCAATTCTCAACCCTTGAATTTCAAAATAGTTTATGTCATCAGACAAAATTTTGTTTTCTAGTCGTTGTTGTTCTTTGATTGCCACTTCTTGCTTTTTCAAATAGCCTTCATATTTTGTTTCAACAAAAACGGCTTCCAAAATGTCATCTCCAAACTCGCTTGGCACAATGTTGCGAACATTCTCAATGGCGACAACTGGTCTTCTCATCAAATCAGACAATGACAACGGCTTTTCAGGGACAGTTTCGCCAAGTTGTTGCAAAATTGGCGTTGTCATTTCTTTTGGCAATGCTTTTTTTGACAAAGCAAAAAGTTCTTCAATTTTTTTGCACTTTTCTTGATATTTTGTCCATCTGTTGTCATCAACAAGCCCTAGTTCTCGTCCTTTTGCTGTCAATCGCCTATCAGCGTTGTCTTGTCTCAAAAAAATTCTATGCTCGGCTCTTGCTGTCATCATTCGGTAGGGTTCGGGTGTTCCTTTTGTTGTCAAGTCATCAATCAAAACTCCAATGTATGCTTCATTTCTGCCCAAAACAAATGGTGGCTTGTTTTCGATGTATAAAACAGCATTGATTGAAGCCATAAGTCCTTGTGCTGCTGCCTCCTCATAGCCACTAGAACCGTTGAACTGTCCTGCACTATAAAGACCCTTATATTTTTTGACTTGCAATGTTGGAGCAAGTTCAAGTGGGTTTATGCAATCATATTCGATGGCATAGGCATATTTTTTGAACACACAGTTTTCAAGACCAGGAACACTGCGATAAAATTTTTCTTGAACATCTTTTGGAAGTGAACTCGACAAACCTTGAACAAACATTTCATCGCTGTCAAGCCCTTCTGGCTCAACAAAAATTTGATGTCTGTTGTGGTCAACAAATCTCATGACTTTGTCTTCAATCGATGGACAATATCTTGGTCCAATGCCTTTGATTGAACCGTTGTAGAGTGGCGAACGGTCAATGTTGTCTTTGATGATTTGGTGCGTGTTTTCGTTGGTGTAGGTCAAATGACATGGCAAAATGTTTTCAATTTTGTCTTCTGTCAAAAAAGAAAATGGTGAAACATCTTCACCTTCTTGAATTTCCATTTTTGAATAGTCAATGCTGTCTTTCAAAATTCGAGCAGGAGTTCCTGTTTTGAAACGGCGCAAATCAAGCCCAAGTTCCAAAAGATTTGATGTCAAACGGTTTGATGGTTTAAAGCCACTTGGCCCACTGCTGTGGGTTTCTTCACCTGTGATTGTTTTTCCGTTCAAATAGACACCACTTGCAATCACAACGGTTTTTGCCTTGATTTGTTCATGAGTGCCATCAGAATTGACAACTTCAACCCCAACAACCTCTCCGTTTTCAACCAAAATTTTGGACACTTCGCATTCTTTC
>CAYPVP010000029.1:0-12567 GCA_964414205.1 uncultured Bacteroidaceae bacterium
TTCAAAAGTTGTTTTTTTGTTTTGGTTTCAAACATTATAGAACATCTTTTCTATTGCTGAATAATTTAAAAACTTAACAAAATTGTTAGTTGTCAAAAATGTTTTTCATCAACATCATCAACAATGCTCTCAAAACTTGTTTTTCTCGTTCTTCAAAATGACGGAATGTTTTGTCGAAAAATTCTTGCTTCATTTTGTCAATTTCCGAAACAATTTCTTCGCCTTTTTCAGTCAATTTCAAAACTTGTTCTCTTTTGTCAACTTCGCTTTTTTCTGTGACAAGCATGCCCTTTTCTTCGAGATAACTCACCGAACGAGAAACCAAAGTTTTTGAAACATCAAATTCCTTTGCAATTTCAGTTGCACATGTTTTCTTTCTTGCCATTGACAAAACTTCAATTTCATTTGGAGAAAAATTATATTCAGCAAATTTTTGTGCTGCAAAAGTTTTGTATGCTTTTTTCAATTTGTTAAAAGCCGAAAAATAAAATTCCGAACTAAATTGTTCCATCCTGCACCTCTTTTTGGTTTGACTTCAAAATTGAATCTGACACAATTTTAGCCGATGTCCACGCCCACTGCAAGTTGTAGCCTCCACAATCGCCATCAACATCCAAAGCCTCACCCATTGCATAAAAATTTTTTTTGTATTTAGATTGCAAATCATCATCAAACTCTTGCACTTTCAATCCACCACATGCCACTTGGCAAGTTGACATTTCGCCAACACCCAAAATTTTCAATGTGTAATTTTTGATTGCATTTGCAATTTTTTCTATGTTTTGTTTGCCTTCATCCTCAGGCGCAACTCCTGCATACCAAAGAATTCTGTCAATAACTTTGGTGTGAAAAATGCCAAACAACATTTCGTAGGCAGTTTTTGCGTGTTTTTTTTGCAAAATCATTTCAATTTCAGCCAAACTCATTTCGGGCATAAAATCAATGATTAGTTTGTCACCATTTGCGTTTCCACGAGCAATTTCTGATGACATGTTGAAAACTGCAATTCCACTGACACCAAAGTCTTTGAACAAAACTTCTCCAATTTCAGAGCGATAACCGAGCCTTACCCCTGCTTTGACTCTGACACCAGAAAGACCTTTGACTCCATCTTTGTTTGTGCGAATTGGAACAAGTGACGGCTTGAAATTTTCAAAACTATGTCCCAAATTTTCAGCCAAAAACAAACTGTTTTTTCCAAACTGCGCAGGACTTCCAACTGCAAGCACAACAACTTTTGCTTCAATCAAAAAAGGACTTTCTTTTTTGTTCTCATCTTTTTGCACACCCAAAATTTGATATGTGCCATTCACACTTTTGATTGAGGAAACAGTGTGCGATGTCAAAACATCTGCCTTGTTTTCAATTTTTTTTCTCAACACATCCAAAACCACACTTGCTGTTTCAGAATAGGGATAAACTCTTTTGTCAACGACTTTTGTCAAAAGCCCAATTTTTTCAAATTCGGCAATGGTTTCAATCGCACCAAATCTCATCAAAAAATTTTCTACAAATCTTGGTTTGTTGTAGTGAATGTAGTTCATGTCCAAATTGGAAAGATTGCATTTTCCGTTTCCAGTTGCAACCAATTTTTTTCCAACTCTTTCATTGGCTTCCAAAATGCACACTGAAAGATTGCTTCTGCCAACAATTTGTTGACAAGCAAAAAGTCCCGACGCACCACCACCAACAACAACTACATCATAATTTTTCTTCATAGCCATATTCTAGTTCGTTTCCAATCAAAAATCAAGTTTAGTTTTGATTTTCACTTTTTCTCTTTCTACATTACTAAACTAAATTTACTACATTTGAAACAAATTTGCAACTTTTTGCACAATTTTCATTTGATGTGTACAATAAAAAGCAAGTTGTGACAATTTCAACTTGCTTTTTCCATTTTATTTTGTTTACAAACGCAACTTTTATTTCATTTCTGAAACTTCGACTTTTACTCTTTCAACAAAGTCTTCAAATGTCATAGTTCCAAGGTCACCATTTTGACGATGGCGAACAGCAACCACTCCATTTTCAATTTCTTTGTCACCAATAATCAGCATATATGGTGTTTTGTCAAGTTGTGCTTCACGAATTTTCTTTCCGACTTTTTCACTTCTTGTGTCAGCAACGGCTCTAATTCCATTTTGACGAAGTTTTGAAACAATGTCTTGTGCTTGTTCAATTGTTCTGTCTGTCAAACTCAACACTTTGACTTGTTCTGCTGTCATCCAAAGTGGCAATGCACCATAGAACTTTTCAATGAGCATTGCAAGAGTTCTTTCGTAGCAACCGATTGACGAGCGATGAATGATGAGTGGGTGAATTTTGTCACCATTTTCATCAACATAAAGCATATCAAATCTTTCTGCCAATGCAAAGTCAACTTGAACGGTGAACAATGTGTCTTCTTTTCCATGAACGTTTTTGGCTTGAACATCAAGTTTTGGTCCATAGAAAGCAGCCTCTCCCCATTCTTCAACATAATCCAAATTAAGGTCATCCAAAATTTTCTTCATTGTGTTTTCAGTCTTATCCCAATCTTCTGCTGTTCCAATGTATTTTGAAGAATCTTTTGGGTCCCAGCGTGAGAATCTGAAAGTGATGTCTTTGTCAAGTCCAATACATTTTGCAAGATATTTGATGAGGTCAACACAACCAGCAAATTCTTTTTCAAGTTGGTCTTTTGTGCAAACAATGTGTCCGTCAGACAAAGTGAATTGTCGAATACGAATGAGTCCGTGCATTTCACCACTTGCTTCTTTTCTAAACAATGTTGAAGTTTCTGCATAGCGAATTGGCAAATCACGATAACTTTTCAAACCGTTTTTGTAGATTGTGAATTGGAATGGACATGTCATTGGGCGAAGTGCCAAAACTTCATCATCAACATCTTCATCACCAATGATAAACATTTTGTCTTTATAGTGGTCCCAGTGACCTGATGTGATAAACAAATTGTTTTTGCTCATAGATGGAGTTTTTGTCAAAACATAGCCACGGCGTTCTTCTTCATCTTCAACAAAGCGTTGCAAAATTTGCAATGTTTTTGCACCTTTTGGCATCATCAAAGGCAAGCCTTGTCCAACATTTTCATCAGTCATGAAATAGCCAAGTTCTCTGCCCAATTTGTTGTGGTCACGCAACTTTGCTTCTTCGAGTTTTTTCAAATAGTCTTCCAAATCTGCTTTTTTGTCAAATGCAGTTCCATAAATTCTGGTGAGCATTTTGTTTTTTTCGTTGCCTCTCCAATATGCACCAGTCAAAGATGTCAATTTGAAAGATTTGATTTTTCCAGTGGAAACAAGGTGAGGTCCACAGCATAGGTCGGTGAAATCGCCTTGTGAAAAGAAAGAAATTTGTTCATTTTCAGGAATGTCACCAATCAATTCAAGTTTGTATGATTGCTTTCTTTTTGAAAAGAATTTGATTGCTTCTTCTCGTGAAACCAATGTCTTTGCAAGTGGCAAATCTGCTTTTATAATTCTTGACATTTCGGCTTCAATTCTGTCAAAGTCTTCTTTTGTGATTGGAGTTTTAAAATCAAAATCATAGTAAAACCCATTTTCTATTGATGGTCCAATTGCAAGTTGAACAGTTGGAAAAATGTTGCAAACTGCTTGTGCAAGAACGTGTGATGCTGTATGGCGATAGGCACTTTTGCCCAAATCATCTTTGAATGTAAAAACTTCCAAAGTGCTGTCTTCGTTGACAACGGTTGTGAAAGGAACAACTTCATCATTGATTTTGACAACCAATGCAGCACAAGCAAGCCCTTCGCTTACTTTTTTGACAATTTCAATTGCTGAAATTCCATTTTCGACTTCAATTTTGCTTCCATCTTTAAGTGTTATAAACATATAGTACCTCCTAGGCACGGCTCTACAAACGCCACTACCCTAAACATTTCAAGTATAGAACAATGAAAACAATTTTGTCAATGAAAAAGGAACTTTCAAAATTTAAATTGAAAGTTCCAAAAACATTTTTTTATGTTTTAAATTTTCAAAACAAATGACATTTCATGTTTTCCACTCAAAATTTGATATTTCTTCTTGGTGTTTGCCATTGCTGGAACATCACCACCAACGCCACGCTGACCACCATCAACAGAAACAGTCAAATTTTGTCCATGCTTCAATTCATGCAAATGAGTTGCCTTTTGCAAATCTTCTTGCGAGTATGGTCGAACTGAAAACTCAAATGGCTTGCCATTTGCTTCAATTTTGATTGTGTCGTTTTGCCCCACAATGTCCAACCAACGAGAATCACAATGATTTCCGTTTTCTTGTGGATACAAATAGTCATGAGCAAAATCTGTCGCATCACCCTCAAAAACTTCCAAATTTGCAGAAGTTTTTCTGTCACAGTAGTTTTCGTGTTTTCCTCTGCCGTAGAATTTGATTTTGTCAAATCCATCAGCAAGTTCAAACTTGAAACCATAGCGTGCCAATGTACTGTTCAAAACAACAAATTTCATTGAAATTTCAAGTCCATCTTCAACCAATTGATATTTGGTTTCAAGTCCCAACATGTGGCACATAAACCATTTTACAACAACTGCTCCATTTTTTTCTGAAACAGAAATTGCATGCAAAGTTTTTTGTGCTTTGACAAAAACATCAACACCCAAAAAGAATTTTGCAATTTTTATGGCAAAGTCAACAAAAACATTCGATGTTTTCAATGTTGAAAAGTCAACATTTTTCACAACTGTTCCATCTTTGCTCTTTGCTTTTTTCAGTTTTGAATTGAAGTCCATTCTTGCAACCATAGCATGCAAAAATGTGTCCACTTGTGGAACTTTGTCGTTGTCAATGACAGCACGACAAAAATTTGGTGCGATTGGTTGAGAAAGCAATTCTTTTCCATTTTTGCTGACAGAAACGATGTTGCCAGACTTTGCATCAACAACATATCTTACACCATTTTGTTGAGCGACAAAGCCTTCGTTTTGCTTTGAAAATTTGTTGTTTTCATCTTTGCAAAATTTTGGAAAAACATATTGATTCAAAACAATTTGTTCTTCGGCGACAATGTGTCCTTGTTGCAAACCAAGTTCATTTTTTTTCAAAATCAATTCAAAATTGATGGCTGTTTCCTTGTCATTTGATTTTTCAAATGGACAATCAATTTCAACCTTCTCTCCTGCTTTGATTTCAGGCAGTTTGATTTCTTTTTCTTCAATGACTTCGCCATTTTCAAGTTTTTTTGCAATCAATTTGAATTTGTCTAGATTTTGGAACATAAATTCATTTTCAATTTCAATTTTTGTTCCGACAAGTTTGAATTGAACTTGTTGATAAACTTTTTTCACTTCAAACAACGCAGGGTTTGGCGAACGGTCAGCACGAACAATTCCGTTGAAAGCAAAATTGCCATCATTTGGTTGGTCGCCCCAATCTCCACCATATGTCCATTCAGTTGTTCCATCTTCTCTGACACGTTTTATTGATTGGTCAGCAAAATCCCAAATGTAGCCACCTGACAAACGGTCATATTTTTTGAACATATCCCAATAGTCTTTGAAGTTGCCAAGGCTATTGCCCATTGCATGAGAATATTCACACAAAATGTAAGGCTTGTCACGATATGATTGTGGGCTCAAATTGTAGCCAAGAGGCGCCCACAAAACGCCTAGACAATGCTTGTGTGGTTTGTTTTCACCAATTTCAGGCATTTTGTCCATGGTTGTGTACATTTCTGAAAGAATGTCAGTGTTGTTGAGTTTGTCATCACATTCATAATGAATTGGGCGAGTGGAATCAAGACGCAAAATCTCTTTTCTCATTTTTGAAAAAGCAAGACCTGTTCCCGATTCATTTCCAAGTGACCAAAACAAAACTGACGCATGATTACGGAATGTTCTCACCATGTTTGCAATTCGATAGCAACAACGTTTTGACCAAAACTCACTATTTCGAGGCAAAACACCAGCAAGTCCATGAGTTTCCAAGTTGTTTTCACTCATCACCATAATTCCATATTCATCGCACAATTCATAAAATTGTCTAGAATTTGGATAGTGTGAAGTTCTGATGGAGTTGACATTATTGTTTTTCAACAAAACAATGTCTTTCTCTGTCAATTCTTTTGGGACAGCATGTCCACAGTCAGGGTGAAACTCATGTCTGTTTACGCCACGAATCAACAATGGTTTTTTGTTCAAAAGAATGAATGGACCTCTGCCGTTTTCATCCATTTTTGCAATTTCAATTTGTCTAAAACCAAAATTTATTGTTCTCAAATCCAACAATTTTTCAACTTTTTTGTCAACATCAACAAGTTTCATTGAAAGTTTGTATAAATATGGATTTTCACTGCTCCACAAATTTGGGTTGTCAATTTTGCAATTAAACCTGAAAGAATGTTTTCCACCATCATCAATGCCAACAACGGTTATTCTTTCATCAACAACATTTTTTCCTGTTGCATCATCAAGAACAAGATTTATGTAGCCAAAATCAAATTCTTCACCAAGACATTCAATGCGAGTGTCAACGCTCAAAGTGGCTTGCGACATATCATCATTGAAACTTGCTTGTGCCTTCACATCAGCAATTTTCAACTTTGGATAAAAAATCAAATTTACATCTCTAAAAATTCCAGAGATTCGCCACATATCTTGGTCTTCAAGATAACTTCCAATAGAAAATTGAACAACAACAATTTTAAGTTTGTTTTTTCCAATTTGGCAAAACTTTGTTATGTCATATTCTTGATAGTCAAAACTAGACTCCGAATAGCCAACAAATTTTTCATTGACATACACTTCTGCACAACTGTTTGCAGCAAAGTTCAAATGAATGTTTGAATCAATTTTTGCAAGTTCAAATTCTGTGCAATATAGTCCACAAGGGTTCAAAGCATCTTCGATTTTTGGCAAATCTTTTTTGTTTGAAGACATTGCAAAAGGATAGTTTGTGTTTGTATAATTTGGAGTTCCAAAACCTTGAAGTTGCCAATTTGATGGAACTTTGATTTTGTCAAATGAATCAGGATTGTCAGTAAAATCAAGAACACTTTCAAAAAATTTGAAATCCCATTCTCCATTTAGGCACATCACTTTTGCATTGCCATTTTCATCGAGTGGAAAACCACCTCCATGAACTTTTGCAGTGTTTACAGAAAAAATATCTTTGTTTTTGTAGCAGTTTCTCATAATCTTCTCCAAAACGACAATTTTTTTCAAATTAAATATTCTTATTTTTAATTTTTCATCTCAACATGGCATAAAGCCCATCATTTCACAGCAAAATTTATTCTTCAAAGAACAAAATTCTTCTGCAATTTGGACATTCAACATAGTCACCTGTTTTTTTCAATCTGCATTGAATGTCATTTGAAATGTCCATTCTGCAACCACTGCATGTTTTGGTGTCAATGTTATATTTTACAACAGGTGGCAATTTTCTGTTCTTTCTCAATGATTGATAAATTTGGAACAACTCAGGGTCAATTTCAGGAATCAATGCTTTGAGTTTTGTTGTAATTTCTTTGAGTTGACTTTCTTTTGAATTTCTCAAAACTTCAAAAGCAGTTTTTGCTTTTTTGAAATCAACTGCAAGTTGTTGTCCTTCTTGCCATTTGTTTTTGAAATCATTTTCAATCGAACCTGATTTTGACACATCTTTGTTGACTTCGGTTTCCAAAGATGAAAGTTCTTCAATCAAATTGTTGAGCAACTTTGTGTAGTGGTCAACTTCATTGACATCGGCAGCATGATTGATGTTTGATTCAATTTCTTTGATTTTTACAACAATATTGCTTGCCTTTTGTTCAATTCTTTCATATTGGTTGACAACATCACCTGCTTCTGCTTGCAATCTTTTGACCATGCCAGCAGCGTCATCAAGTCTTTTTTTTGTCATACACAAGTTTTTGTATTCTACACTTTTTGCAAGTTCTTCTTCAAGAGCAAGCATTTCTTTGTCAACATTTTGATATTCCAAAAGTTTATCGAATTTCATATTTCCTCCACTGTCCAAAATGGACAACTACGTTCTTTTTCAATTTTTAGGTTTGGAAAAGCCTTTCCAATCACTTTTTCAAACAATTCTATACAACCAACTTCGCTGTAAAAATGACTGAATTCCACAATGGCAAAGTCATCTTCAACAGCCGAAATCAAAAAATTATGTTTCATTTCAGCGCTGACAAAAACATCAGCATTTTCTTTTGCAAATTGATAGGCTTCTTCATCTCTACCACCTGCACCTGTAATGACAAAAACTTTTTCAATTTCTTTATCTTTTTTTCCAGCAATTCTCAAAGTAGAATCACCAATTGTTTTTGAAACCAATTTTGCAAAATTTTGCAATGTCGTTTTTTTGATTTCAAACAAGCAACCATCTTCCTCAACAGAAATGTTTTTCCCTTTGCATTTTTTTGCAAATTGATAGTTCAAACCCTCTTCTGCTGTGTCCAAATTTGTGTGATAGGCAAGAATTGAAATTGAATTTTTCAAAGCAAATTCCAAAATTCTGCCTTTCTCTGTGTGAACAACAATTTGAGTCAAAGGTTCAAAAATCAATGGATGATGGCAAACAACCAAATTGCAATCTTTTTCTTTGGCTTTTTGCAACACATCAAAGGTTGCATCCAAACAAAGCATAACTCCTGAAACAGGGTTTTCAACATCGCCAACCATCAAGCCCGAATTGTCATAGTCTGCTTGATATTCAAGTGGTGCAAAATCATTTAGTGTCCAATATATATCATCAACGGTCATTTTTTGTCACCTCTAACAGTTTTTTCAATTCGCAATCTAATTTTTCATTTGTGCCAATTTGATTTTTCAATTTTTCGATTTTCAAAATCTCATTTTTTGCCCATTTCATAAATGTGGTTGAAGTTTCAAAAAACTTTCCATATTGAATTTGCAAATCGTTCAATGTTTCAGTTTGTCCCAAGTTTTCACAAACTATAATTGGATAATACTTTCCTGCAACTTCCAAAAAAATGTCTTTTTGAATGTTCAAACCAAAATCGCAACAAACTTTTCTGACTTTTTCGCCATGTGAATGTGGTGAAAGTATGTATTGTTTAAATTTTTTGTTTTCATCAAAAGCACAACGCAAAATTTTTTCAATCAGGTCACCACCCATGCCTGCAATGACAATGGTTTCCACTTCATCACTTTTCAAAACTTCAAGGCCATTTCCAACACGACATTCAATTTGATTTTCAAGATGAAAGTGCTCCACCATTTTGATTGTCTTCATCAAACTGGGTTTGCTGATGTCCGATGCAACAACTTTTGACGCACCTTTTTTCAAAACTGCATTGATTGCAAGTTTTCCATGGTCACAGCCAATGTCTGCAAGCGTTGAGCCTTTCACTTCATTCAAGATTGATTGCAATCTTTCATCAAGTTTGGGAGCGTTCATCAGTCAAAGTCCTTCAATTTTTTGATTCTGTTTGGATGACGAAGTTTTCTCAATGCCTTTGCTTCAATTTGACGAATTCTTTCTCTTGTGACATTAAATTCTTTGCCAACTTCTTCCAAAGTTCTTGGATGCGAATCATCAAGACCATATCTCAATCTCAAAACTTTTTCTTCTCTTGGTGTCAAGGTGTTCAAAACTTGAATGAGTTGTTCTTTGAGCATGTTGCTTTCGGCTGCTTCAACAGGCGATTGTGCAGTGTTGTCTTCAATGAAGTCACCAAGGTGGCTGTCTTCTTCTTCGCCGATTGGAGTTTCAAGCGAAACAGGGTCTTGTGCAATTTTTTGAATTTCTCTGACTCTTTCTTCTGTAACTCCCAAATATTCAGCAATTTCTTCTGGACTTGGTTCACGGCCAAGTTCTTGCAAAAGTCTTCTTGTTGCACGAACTTGCTTGTTGATTGTTTCAACCATATGAACAGGAATTCTTATGGTTCTTGCTTGGTCAGCAATTGCTCTTGTGATTGCTTGGCGAATCCACCATGTGGCATATGTTGAAAATTTGAAACCTTTTGTGTAGTCAAATTTTTCAACTGCTTTCATCAATCCCAAATTTCCTTCTTGAATCAAATCAAGAAATTGCATTCCACGGCCAACATATCTTTTTGCAATTGAAACAACCAATCTAAGGTTTGCTTCTGACAAAATTGCTTTTGCTGTTTCGTCGCCGTTTTCCATTCTTTTTGCAAGTGAAACTTCATCTTCTGCCGTAAGTAGAGGCACTTTTCCAATGTCTTTCAAATACATTTTGACAGAGTCATCTGCACTTCCTTCAATGATTTTGTCAATTTCAACGGGTCCTGGTCTGACTTCGACAACCGAGATGTTTTCTTCTGCCAATTTTTGAAAAACACTTTCCAAATCTTCGGCAGTGGCAGCAAGGTGTTCCAACTTTGCCATGACATCATCTTCTGTCAAACTTCCTTTGCTTTTCCCCATAACAATCAATTTTTCTACTTCGAGTTGAATCAATTCATCTCTATTCATAACATGCTCCTTCTATCTTTACAACTTTTTTCCATTGATAAATTTCAGTTGTCTTTTTTTTGTAATTTCCATCATTTCTTTCAACAATTCTTTTCTTTTTTCATAGTCCAAAATATTGTCAATTTCAACAGCCAATTCTTCTGCCTTTTGTTTCAAAAACAAATCAGCAAGTTTGATTGCACAATCATTATAGAATTTTCCTTCAACTTTCGAGTTTGGAAAACTCATGTTTAGGTTGACCAAATCTTCAAAGCCAGAATAGTCAGACAAAACAGTCCACATCAATCCAACGTTATATTCTTTTTTGTCTTCAATGTGTTTTTTGATATAATCATATACGAGCAAAGAAAGTTTGTCTGAAAACCATTCTCGTTGCAAATCATCAAAAACAGCAAACTCTTTTTTCAAAATCAAGCAATTTGAAATGACTTTTTCAGCAATCGCAGTTTGGCTTTCATTTTCAATGCGTTTGTCAACAACATTTTGAATTTCAATGTCAACGCTTTCTTGATTTTTGTTCACCTTTTCACATTCTTTCAAAATGCTTGCGACACTAATTCCACATTGTTTGCTGACAATGTCTGCATAAACAGCCCTTTCTGCCTCGTTGTCAATTTCAGCCAACACTTTTGAGGCTTCTCCTGCATATCTTGCCCTTCCACTTGAAGTGTCCAAACCAAAAACATCTTCCAACAGTTTGAGTTTGTATTCAATCATTGGCAAAGCATTTTCGCACAATTCATGAAATGCCTTTGCTCCATTTTTTCTGACAAAATCATCAGGGTCAGCACCATCAGGCAAGCAAATCACTTTGACTTCTGCACCCAATTTGCTGAGCAATTCCACATTTTTTACAGAGGCTTTTTTGCCTGCACCATCACCGTCATAGCAAACAAGAATGTTTTTGCAAACTCGCAAAATCTCTCGAACTTGTCCCTCGGTGAGAGACGTTCCCATTGAAGCAACAGCGTTGTTGAAGCCTGCCGATGCCAACGAAATGACATCCATATAGCCTTCAACCAAAATTATGTTTTCAAGACCTTGGTGCTTTTCTTTTTTGACAAAGTTCAAGCCATAAACAGTTCTGCTTTTGTCAAAAAGATTTGTGTTTGTGCTGTTTTTATATTTTGCAAGGTTTTCCTCTCCGTGATAAATTCTTCCACCAAAAGCAACAACCTTACCCATTGTGTTCAAAATTGGAACTATAATACGATTGTAAAATGAATCTGATTTATATTCTTCATTCACAAGCCCACAGTCAACCAAATTTTGAATTGAATAGTTTTTCAATCTTAGATAGGAAACTAGCCCATCTTTTGTTGTTGAAAGTCCGATGCCGAATTTTTTTGCCACTTCTTGTGAAATTCCACGCTTGGTCAAATATTCAACAGCATCTTTTCCAACTGGTTTTCTCATGTTTGTATAGTAATAGGCATAGGCATCATACATACAATTGAGCAAAATTTCATTTTTTTCTTTTTTTTGTTGATAATGTGAATCTGCTTGAAATTCAGGGATTTGAAAATTGACTTTTTCAGCCACAAGTTTGACAGCATCCATAAAAGAAATGCTTTCTATTTCTTGAACAAATTTCAACACATCACCAGAAACTCCACACCCAAAACAATGATAATATTGACTGTCTTCATTGACACAAAACGAGCCTGTTTTTTCATTGTGAAAAGGGCAACAACCAAAATATTTGTTACCTTTTTTTGTCAATTTGACATACTGCCCCACTATATCTACAATGTTGCACCTTGCCTTCAATTCTTCAAGCCAGTCGTTGGAATATGAGTTTGCCAAAAGTTCCCCTTCTATGTATAAAAATTCATTACAATATACTTATACGATAAAACTTTCCGTTTTCCTAAAAATTTTGAAAGTCTTTGTTAATTTGCTCATTTTTTTGAGTTTTTGTGTCGTTTTGCGAATATTTTTATGATTTTTGGCAATAATTTATAGTTATTGCATTTATATTAGTTGCGTTTTTACTTGTTGCATTTTATTGTTGTTGCAATTATAGTTGTTGCAATTATAGTTGTTGCAATTATAGTTGTTGCAATTATAGTTGTTGCATTTTTAGTTGTTGCATTTTTAGTTGTTGCATTTTTAGTTGTTGCATTTTTAGTTGTTGC
>CAYPVP010000029.1:12667-16989 GCA_964414205.1 uncultured Bacteroidaceae bacterium
AATTTTCAAAAAATAGTTTTAAAAACAATTTTATAAAAAACCACCCAAAGGTGGTTTTTTTACAGTTCAATTCTTGCTCGCAATGCCCTTGAAAGAGTCCCCTCATCGGCATATTCAATGATGCTACCTTCTGGCAGTCCCCTAGCAATTCTTGTAACTCGAATTCCAAGAGGCTTAATCAATTTTGCCAAATACATTGCTGTTGCTTCGCCCTCTATATCAGGGTTTGTCGCAATGATGACTTCTTCAACACCATTCAATCTTTGAAGCAATTCTTTGATTTTCAATTTGTCTGGTCCAATGCCATCCATTGGAGAAATCACACCTTGCAAAACATGATAGACACCTTTGAAATCTTTGACTTTTTCAAGTGCGATGATGTCTTTTGGTTCTTTCACCACGCAAATGGTTTTGACATCTCTTGACTGACATATTTCACAAATGTCATTTTCAGTATAATTTCCACATATCTTGCAAAAATGTACATTAGATTTGACATCTTTTATTGCATCAATCAAATTGTCAATGTCTGTTTGTGGTGCATTCAAAAGACTGTAAGCATATCTTGCAGCAGTTTTTTCGCCAACGCTTGGCAATTTTGTTAGTTCAGCAATAAGTTTTTGCAAAGGTTCAATATATTTCATTTATTACTCAATTTTCCTGATATTGTGTATCTATATTTTTCAATGTATAGTTTAATTTCGCCAAATGTCATTGAATGTTCAAAATTTTTCATCTCCCATTCTGATTGTGTGAAAGATTCACAAAAATTGGCGACACCAACAAAATTGAAAAATTTTAAAATTCTACAAAACTAGAAACCAATTTTAGACATTGGTCCCATCAATTTTTCTGATGTAGAATCGGCTTGGCTCATTGCATCATTGAATGCAGCAACAATCAAATCTTCAAGCATTTCAACATCTTCTGGGTCGACAGCCTCTGGTTTGATTGAAATTGCAACCAATTCTTTGTTTGCTTTCATTGTCACTTCAACCATTCCACCACCAGCAGTTCCCACAACTTCTTCTTCGGCAAGTTGTTCTTGGGCTTGTTGAAGTTGTCTTTGCATTGCTTGTGCTTGTTTCATAATTTGCCCCATGTTTCCGCCACCGAAGCCACCATTAAATTTTGCCATTGTTCCTCCAATCGTTGACTATTGCAAGATTTTCAAATCTTCGCCAAACATAGTCATGAGATAATTTATTTTGTTGTCATCATCCAAAATGACAGCAGGTTCAAACTTTAATCTAAGTTCAGAAATGTCAGAAAGAGCATGATTCAATTTGTCCAAATTTTGTTTTTGCATCATAATGTTTATCAAATGTTCGCTTTGGAATCGAACAATCAACAAATTTCCATCAATTTCAGGAATTCCATCCATCGCTGTTATGACAAGCAATTTGTTTGTTGTTTCGCCAAACTCATTTTTTTCATTGTTTAGGCTTGCAAGAACAAAATTCCACAGTTGTTTTGCAGTGTAGTTTGGTCTTTCTTTTTTTTCAACAACTTGTTTTTCATTCAGATTTTTTTTTTGACTGGTGCTTTCTTTATTTGCAGAAAGTCCAGTTGTTTCAATTTTTTTCAATCTAGTTTCAATTTCTTGAACTTTTTGTCCCAAATTTCCACCATTTTCAGAACTATCATTCCAAATGCTAGTGGCAATTTTGACTGCTCCAACTTCAAAAACAATTCTATGTTGTGCACTGTTGCGAAACTGTGCTTCAAGGCCATTCAATGTGGTGATTGCAAAAAGCAAGCGAGCATTGTTGGCAACCTCAGCAAAATTTTCCAAGGTGTAAAAAATCTCATCAGGCAATTCCAAAATGGTTTTTGCATTTGAACAATATTTGACAAACAAAATGTTTCTAAAAATTGTCGTCAAGTCTTTTGACATTGTTCTGACATTCTTGCCCAAATCACAAAGTTTTGCAATCAATTCAAGAGTTGCACCGATGTCACCAGACAACATTGCATCTGCAAGTTCAAACATTTTTTGAGGGTCACTTGCCCCCAAAACTTCCAACACGCCACCATAAGTGATTTTTCCACCACAAAACGACAAGCACATGTCAGCAACTGAAAGAGTGTCACGAACACTTCCATTTCCAGTTGTGGCAATCATTTGCAAGGCTTCTTTTTCAAAAGTTGCGCCAACTTGTCTATACACATTTTCAAGATGTGAAACAAGTTCTGTTGTTGACACCAATCTAAAATCAAAACGCAGGCATCTTGACAAAATTGTTGCAGGAATTTGATGCACTTCGGTTGTTGCCAAAACAAAAATTGCATGTTGAGGTGGTTCTTCCAAAGTTTTCAACAAAGCATTGAAAGCACTTTTTGACAGCATGTGCACTTCGTCAACGATATAAACTTTAAACTTTCCAACTGTTGGTGGAAAATTGATTTTGTCGGTCAAATCTCTGATTTGCTCAACACTGTTGTTTGAAGCAGCGTCAATTTCCAAAATGTCGAAATTGGTTTGTGACGAAAGTTGTTGGCAAACATCACAAACTCCACATGGCGAACCCGTTGTGTTGTTGGTACAATTCACTGCTTTTGCAAAAATTTTTGCCACAGAGGTTTTTCCAGTTCCACGTGTTCCCGTAAAAAGATAGGCATGGCCGACATTGTTGTTTTTGATTTGATTCACCAAAGTTTTTACAATGTGGTCTTGTCCAATGACTTTTTCAAATGTATCTGGGCGAAAACGCCTATAAAGTGATGTGTATGCCATAGAGTCAATTATACACATTTCGCTGAAAAATGCAACAAAATAAAATTTTCAAAAGATAAAGAAAAAGCCACCCTTAAAGTGACTTTTTCGTGTAAATTAACCTTTTTTTTATTTTATTTGAAAAAACGATTATAGAGTCCTGCAAATGCTTTGCCATGTCTTGCTTCATCTCTTGCCATTTCATGAACAGTGTCATGAATTGCATCAAGATTTTGAACCTTTGCTCTCTTTGCAAGGTCGGTTTTGCCAGCAGTTGCTCCGTTTTCTGCTTCGATTCTCATTTCAAGATTTTTCTTTGTGCTGTCAGTGACAACTTCTCCCAAAAGTTCTGCAAATTTTGCTGCATGTTCTGCTTCTTCAAAAGCAGCCTTTTCATAGTACATACCAACTTCTGGAAAGCCTTCACGATGAGCGACTCTTGCCATTGCCAAATACATTCCAACTTCGGTGCATTCACCCATGAAGTTTGCTCTCAAATCACTGATGATGTCTTCGCTGACGCCTTGTGCAACGCCTACAACATGTTCTGATGCCCATGACATTTCACCCTTTTGTTCAACGAACTTCTCTTTTGGTGCTTTGCATTGAGGACAGAAAGCAGGTGCTTCTGTTCCTTCGTGGACATATCCACACACACCACATACAAATTTTGCCATAACGATACCTCCAAAAACTGTTTTTATTATTTATACATTTATTATGTTATAAAACTATTTTTTAGTTTGTCTTTCTTGTTGTGTCTATCTAATTTTGTCTTTATAGTTGTTCTCTCACTAATTTGACATTTCTAATAATGTTTTTCCAAACATTCTTTGCAAACTCCAACAAAGAGCAATTCTGAAAATTGAACCTTGTTTCCTGTCAAATTTTCCACTTTGTCATTAAGGTCGACAAGATTCAAACTTTCGACATCAAACACTTTTCCACATTTTTCACATTTGAAGTGCGAGTGATGACACAAAGTTTTGTCAAATCGAGTTCTTCCATTCACAACAGGAATCTCTTTGACAAGTTTTTCTTCAACAAGATGATTCAAATTTCGATAGACTGTTCCCATGCTTATGTTTGGAATTTCTGCTTTTACAGAATCATAAATCATTTCGGCCGTTGGATGGTCGCATCTGTTTTGCACATCATTCAAAATTATTTCTCTTTGAACTGAATATCGCATTTTTTCTCCTTGTCTTTGTCAACACAATCAATTTTCACCATTTTTTTCAATCTAGTTTTGCAATTTAGATTATCGTTTACATTTTCAATCTACATTTAATCTTATTTTGCAATCAGTTTTGCTAACATACATTATCAACTGTTTTGCCAATCTGAATTTTCAACTATTTGGCAAATTCATTTTCAATGTTAACTAGTTTGAAAATTTGAAATAAGTAGTATTGATTACTATTACTATATCATTTTGAATATATTTGTCAATACTTTTTTGAAAAATATTTTAAAATTATTTTTTATTTTAAATTGACTTCAAATAAACTTCGATTGTTTAGCATTTTCATTTTGTTTTATTTATACTTGGTGTATTTTGGCCAAGTAGCAGTTTTGTCTGGTTTAGTACCATTGTAACGAATTA
>CAYPVP010000030.1:0-16710 GCA_964414205.1 uncultured Bacteroidaceae bacterium
ATTCAATTTTTGCAAACTACAATTTATAGAATTTTCTAATTGTTTTTTCTCTTCTAACAACTGGGAAAAATCTTCATTGTCAATTTCTTTTTTTGCAATTTCTAATTCCAATTTTTTCAATTTGAAATCTTCACCTTTCAGACTTGGATGTTGAAAAACAGCATTTTCAAAATTGAATGCTTGGTTTTCTGCTTGAAGTTTTCTTTTTGAAAGTATTCCGTTTACAATTTCAATATATCTCGTTTGCATATTTTCTCCTATTTATCAAAAGCATCATAGTCTTCAAAGATTGAAGCCAAATCTTCTTGGGTATATTCTCTTTGTCGTAATACGGCAGGGTTTTGTTTTGGTTGATATTTGGTGTTTTGGCTTGGAGTTGTTTGCAATTTTGCTTGTTGCAAAGTTGTGATGCCTTGGTTTTTCCAACTCTCCAAAAGTTGTGTCATGTATGGAATTGGATAGGCTCGTTGTGAAGAACATTCTGCTGCATACAAAATGAGTTCCAGAGAAAATCCCCAAGTTGCACTCCAAAGTTTGAAACTTTCTCTGTCGTTGTTGGTGACATTTCTTGTTCGACCTGTTTTTTCGATGATTTTTTTGATTGTTTCATCATGTGCAAGTTGTTGTTGAATGTAATTCTCAATGCTCTTTTTAGAGATTATGCCGTTTGCAAAAAAGTTTTGCAAACGCTTGTCAACTCCGTCCAAAGTTTTTATGTTTGCCTTGAAGCACATGTTTGCGACAAGCAACAATGATTCTTCTTCAAAACCTTTTTCGCTCCATGGAATGGTGTAGGTTTCAATGATGTGTTCCATGCTTTCATAGTAGACACCAATGGTTTTGTTGATTTTGATTGCAATCTCTCGCATTTTTGACATATGGTTTTCGTAGTCTTTCATTTCTACTTCTGTAAAAATGTTCTTTCTGAAATAGTCATCAAGGGTTGAATCAAGTTTTTTGAAAGTTTTGATTTTGTTGATTTTGATTGCTGACAAAACTGCCACAAGTTCAAATCCCCAACTTTTTGTCCATTTGACAAGCATTTGTTTTTCATCAAGGTCTGCGCCACCTTTTCTTCCAAGACTTTTGAGAACCAATCGCATGGAGTCGGTTTGTGCTTCATAGTCATTGAGTTTGTCTTCGACATCTTCAATTGTTTTCACTCCATTTTTTGCCCAATCTCTTGCGACAGCCAAAACATAGGGATAGCGCACATTTGCACCTTTTTGGTCAATGCAAAATTTTGCAATCATCAAAACTGCATCTTGGTCAATTTTGTATTGCTCAAAAAACAAGTAGTATTCATTGAGTTCATTTGGCAAAAGTTGTCTTTCGGGATAGAGAGATTGCAATGCTTGGTTGAAATCAAAATATTTTTCGGCTTTGAATTTTCTTGGAGGTTGATTGCCATTTTTCATTGATAGATATTTTACTTCCAAAGGGCGAGTTGTCAAAATCGAAACAAGTCCACAATCTTGCCAATAGGCATAAATTTCAACGATTTTGTCTTCTGAAATGTCAAGCACTGTCGCCATGTCTGAAAGTGAGCCTTCATCAGCATGGTTTACGGCTTGATATAAACCATACAAATAGACCTTGATTTGTTCAAGGTTTGCATCGGGCATAAATTCAATGATGAACTTGTTGTCAACCAAAGTGAAAGTGTTCATCAAAAAATCACTTGAAAATTTCAAAAGCATAGCAACCTCACATATTATTTTAAACTATCTTTTAATATAACATAAATACGATTCAAAATAAAGCAATAAAAAATATAAATCACGTAACAAAAACAAGTAACAAAAAAAAATTAAAAAAATATAATAGTTTAGTTGACTTAACTTTAAAACGGTGATACAATTTGATAAAAGTTAAAGATATTAAACTTATTGCGCGCAAAAATAAAAGTTTAATTGGAACAAAACATTTCAAAGAAATGGTTTTGAAGGAGGAGTAGATTATGCCGTTGTTTATGGCCCCTTTGGGAAAAGACGTTACGATTGTAAAGATTGCAACAGATGAAAAAACAAAAAAACACTTGGAAAGTTTGGGCATTACAATCAATTCAAAAATCAAAGTGTTGTCATCGGCAGGAAACGTGATTTGCATGGTCAAAGACGGCAGACTTGCTCTTGACAAAAACATGGCAATCAAAATTTTGGTAGCCTAAGGAGTATAAAATGAAAAAATTGTTATCTGATTTTCAGATTGGAGAACAAGGCAAAATTGTGCTTGTTGCAGGTGAAGGAAGAATTAGGCGACGATTGTTTGATATGGGAGTTACGCCAGGTGCAAGTGTTTTGATGAAAAAGAAAGCACCACTTGGTGACCCAATTGAAATTTCAATTCGTGGCTATGAACTTACGCTCAGAAAAGATGAAGCGAAAGTTGTTGAAATGGAGGTTGAAAACTGATGAAAAAATTTGCACTTGCAGGCAACCCAAACTGTGGAAAAACAACACTTTTCAACAGTTTGACAGGTTCAACTGCTCATGTTGGAAACTGGCCAGGTGTCACGGTTGACAAAAAAGAAGGGGTTTACAAAAAAAGCAAAGAAAATGTTTCTATTGTGGACTTGCCAGGAATTTATAGTTTGTCGCCATACACTCCCGAAGAAGTGATTTCAAGAAAATACATATTGGAAGAAAAACCTGATTGTGTCATCAACATTGTTGATGCAACAAACCTTGAAAGAAACTTGTATCTTACAACTCAAATCATGGAAATTGATGTTCCGATGGTTGTTGCGCTCAACATGATTGACGTTGTCGAAAAAAACGGCGACAGTTTGGATGCAAAAAAACTTGAAAAAGAAATTGGTGTTCCTGTTGTTGTCATCTCTGCTTTGAAAGAAAAGGGACTTGAAGAATTGATGGAAAAAGCAATTTCGACAGCAGAAAATTCTCGAAAAGGAACAACTGTTTTGGAAGGCACTCCGATTGCACATTTGATTGGAGATGTAAAAATTGCTCTTGAAGGACAAGAAGTCGAAAATCCACTCTTTCACGCAATCAAACTTGTGGAACTTGATGAACTTGAAGTTGCTGACCACAAAAACACAGTTCCGATGATTGATGCCTTCAAAACTACTTTTAAAGATGAAACATTTGGAAGTGATTTTGAAGCAATCGTTGCAGACAGCAGATACAAATATATCTCATGCAACTATTCGTCTGCCTATACAAAGAAACCCCAAGAAGATTTTGTCGTTGACTATGATGAAAACGACAAAAAGGCGAAAAGAAAAGCATTGCGCAAAGCAAAATATGCTGGACTTTCAAAATCGGACAGAGCAGACAGAGTTCTGACTCACAGGTTTTGGGGAATTCCTATTTTCTTGTTGATTATGTTCGCCATTTTCCATTTGACTTTTAGTGAAAACTTTTTGGGAATTGGTTTTGCAAAATCAATGAGCGAATTTGTGACATTGGATGGAACAGCGTTTAAGGGTGTGTTTGGAGAAGGTGGAATCAACTCTCCTGGTGTCATTCTTCAAAAATTGATGGGCTTGCTGACGGACACAATCATTGGCTCAACCAACAAAGCAATGGTTGCAGGAGGCTGTGCAGAATGGTCAATCGGACTTGTTTGTGATGGTATTTTTGCAGGACTTGCAGGTGTTCTTTCATTCTTGCCACAAATCTTGTTGTTGTTCTTGTTCTTCTCAATTTTGGAAGACAGTGGCTATATGGCTCGTGTGGCTTTCATTCTTGACAGAATTTTCCGTCGCTTTGGAGTTTCGGGCAGAGCATTTATGCCAATGATTATGGGCTTTGGATGTTCAGTTCCTGCAATGATAAATACAAGAACTTTGGCTGATGAAAAAGAAAGAACTGCAACTGTTAGAGTCATTCCATTTTTCAGTTGTGGTGCAAAATTGCCAATTTTGACTGCAATTACTGGTGCATTGCTTCCTGCTTTTGGCATCGGAAACGGTGGTGCTATCACTTTTGGAATGTATATGATTGGAATTGTTGTCGCAATTTGTTCGCTTTTGTTGATGAGAAACACAACAATGAAAGGAGAAACCCCTCCATTCATCATGGAATTGCCACAATATCGTTTGCCTCAATTCAAAAGTTTGATGCTCCACTTGTGGGACAAACTCAAACATTTTGTCAAAAAAGCATTCACAATCATTTTGGCATCAACCATTGCAATTTGGTTTGTAAGCCACTTTACTTGGAGTTGGCAATTTGTAAGTGATGAATTGATGAACACTAGCATTTTGGCTGGAATCGGTCAGTTGATTCAACCATTGTTCACTCCACTAGGATTTGGTTCGCAACTTGGCGAATGGGGCTGGGTGTTTGCAGTTGCTGCTATTTCTGGTCTTATCGCAAAAGAAAATGTCATCGCAATTTTCGCTGTTCTTGCAGGTTGCATTGCAAACGCAGGAATTGTCCCTGGACTTGTCATTCCTGCCGAAGGATTTGGTGAAATTGAATCTGTTGTTGCTATGATAAGTGCAACTGGAATAAGTGTTGCAGGACTCATTGCATACATTGTGTTCAACATGACAACAATTCCTTGTTTCGCTGCTGTTGCAACGGCAAAAGGTGAACTTCCAACAAAGAAATCGTATCGCAACACATTGTTGTTCTGGATTTTGGCATCATATTTTGTTAGCATGATGATTTATTTGATTGGTGCTTGGTGGTGGACATGTTTCATCTTCTTGGCTCTTGCAGGAATTTCAACCACTTTCATTGTGCTGAACAACAAAGGAATTTTGAAATTTGAAGACATCAAGTCAAAATTGAAAATCAAAAAGAAAATTAAAATCAAAAAATAAGGAGAAGAAAAGATGAACATCGCAGAGATTTGCATTGTTGTTGCAGTTGTTGTGTTTATGCTGGCTGTTGGATTTGGAAAACTTTTGCAAAAGAAGAAGCAAAAAAAATCGGGATGCAGTGGTGGTTGTGGAAGTTGTCCATATTCATCAAGTTGTTCATCCAATGCTCCCTCGCAAAAGAAAAAGTAACAGCAGTAAAAGAAAAAAACGATTTGACTGATAGTATTGCACGAAAAAAAATTCAGAAAGAATGCTATGAATTGTTTGTGCAAAAAATGTTTGGTAGTGATTGAAAACTCAAACAAAAAAATCAGTAAAAGAAATTTTAGAATGAAGCATTCATAAAAAGTTAACAATGAGTCTTATACCTCTCACTGATGATCTCATTGCCATATGCAAAAAGGAGCAAATTTGCTCCTTTTTTGCTATAAATTTTGTGATGTTTTACTTTCTAATTATAATTGTGTTTTCAATTATTGCTTTGTCAAACGGAATTGTTGGTATTGCTTTTTTTGTAAAATTCCATTTTGTGCCACACAAAGGGTCAACTTCATTTGGCAATGCTTTTTTCAAAGCGTAGGCAAGTGGAAGACCAAGTCCATAGATGATGACAGTTTGCGAAAACAAAATCAGTCCAAAATTCATTCCATACAGAAAGTCGGTTTTGTTGAGAACAAAAATCAATGGAACAATCAATGCGTTTATTATGACAGGCGGAAATGATGCAAGTGGCAATCGTTTGCGAAGAAAATAGGTGCAAATTGAAGCGATGAGTGTTGCAAATGTTCCAAGCACCATGTCAAGAGCGCCAAACGGTGACAACACATTTGCGAGCAAACACCCGATTGTGATTCCCAAAATAGATTCTGGAAATAGTGCAGGCAAAACACAGAATGCTTCCGAAAAACGGAATTGAAATGGCCCGTAGGTTAGGGCTGGAACTGCAAATGAAAAAACAAAATAAAGTCCAGCAAGAACGCCAGCACGGGCAAGTTTTTTCAAAATTTGAAAAGATGAAGTTTTTTTATTCATAAAGTACCTCGGTTTTTTTTCTTGATGGGTTGCCGACACCATCGCAAATATGCTATCATAATTATAAACAGTTTGCAACATAATGAAAGTAAATGAATACAATTTATGGTTGGCTGTTTTTCTGAAATCAAACGCAATATGTTGAAAAATTGGAGGATATAAAATGATCGAATTCAAAAATATGGAAAAATCATTGGAATCAATGCTGAATACGGGAGCATTTTTGACATCGGATGAAAATCCAATGACAATCAGTTGGGGAATGGTTGGTGTCATGTGGGGCAAAAAGATTGTTGTTGCTGTCGTTCGTGATTCTCGTTTTACAAAGACATTGATTGACCAAAATGGTGAATTTACATTGTCAATTCCAAAACAAGGCGAAATGAAAGAACAACTGGCATTCTGTGGTTCAAAAAGTGGTAGAGATTGTGACAAATGGACTGAATGTGGAATGAAACAACAAGATTCTCAAAAGTTGAAATCAAAAGTTGTTGCAGGTTGTGAAAAATATTTTGAATGCAAAGTTTTGACAATGACAACAATGAATGGAGCAAATCTTGAAAACATTGAAAAATGGTATGCAACAAACGACATGCACAATTTTTATTTTGCTGAAATCGTTGCTGAATATTGATTGAACTGACATTTGAAAATTTGTCGTTTGTTTTGTGATGCAAAAGATAAATTTTTTCAATTTAGTTTTGATTTTGAAAGAAAGACAGTCGCCAAGGCTGTTTTTTTGTTGCTTTTGTGAATAAAAATGCCTTTAAGTTTGATACTACAAATATACTTAGGAGGCAAATTTATGCAAACGACAGGAATTGTCAGAAGAATTGATGACTTGGGAAGAATTGTTGTGCCAAAAGAAATTAGAAGAACATTGAAATTTAATGAAGGTGATGAACTGGAAATTTTTGTCACAAATGATAGTTTGGTTTTGAGAAGATTTTCAGAAGTTCAAAACTTGTCAAAAATGGCAAAAGAGATTTTGGAAATTTTCAGCAAATTTACAGGGGCAGACATGATTCTTTGTGACATGCACGATGTTGCTCTTGCAGAGGGAAAAGTCAGAAAACAAGTTTTGGACAAACCAATCTCAAATGCCTTGGAAAAAGTTTTGAAAAAAAGAAAAATTGAAATTTTGAGTGGCGAAAACTCAATTCATCTTTTAGAAAATGGAGAAGAATTTGAATGCAAAAATCAAATTATCGCACCGATAATTTATCATGGTGATTTGATTGGAGGTCTTGTTTTTTTGACAGACACATTGAAAGAAAACATTTTGGAAATTGCAAACCTTGCAGTTTCAATGATTTTGACCATAACTACAAAATAAAGTGAAAAAAAATAGTATGCTTGGTGGGGCAACTGCTCTTGCGTTGGCAAGTTTGGTTGCGAAATTGATTGGAGCATTATATCGCATACCTTTGACAAATGTGCTTGGTGCCGAAGGTATGGGGATGTATCAACTCGTTTTTCCAATCTATGCTTTGTTTTTGACTCTTTCAACAAGTGGATTGTCGGTTGCTCTGTCAAGAATTGTTGCTGAAAAAAGGATTTTGGGAGAGCCATGCAAAAAATATTTGGCGATTTCTTTTTTGTGGACTTTTGTGCTTTGTTTGGTGTCAACAATTTTGGTGGCATCTTTGGCACCTCAAATTGCCTTGTGGCAAGGAAACGCTCAAACAACGGCAGGTTTTTGGATTATTGCACCATCCATTTTCATGGTTGGTTTTATGGCAGTTTTTAGAGGTTGGTTTCAAGGACATTTCAACATGCTTCCAACTGCAATCAGCAATTTGATTGAACAAATTGGAAAGTTGGTTGTAGGACTCAGTCTTGCGATTGTGTTTGCAAAAAACGGAGTGATTGAAGCAGTTTTTGGCGCTCTTGTGGGTGTGACAGCAAGCGAATTGATTGGCTTGCTGTTTTTGATGACAACATTTTTTGTCAAGGAAAGAAAAAACAAAGCAGAAAGTTTGAAGTTTTCAAAAAGTGATTTTGGAGAGGTCGTAAAAATTTCTTTTCCAATCGCCCTTGTTGCAATGATGTTGCCACTTTCACAGTTTATTGACAGTTTCATCATTGTCAATTTGTTGAAATTGAATGGTGTTTCAACAGCAATTGCAACATCAAAATATGGAATTTTGTCAGGACCAGTTGGCTCGCTGGTCAATTTGCCAATTGTAGTTTTGCTTTCTCTCGCTGTTGCTGTTGTTCCAAATGTTTCGGCTGAAAGGGTGGAGCATAATTTGGATGGAATTTTGAAAAAAACTTCACTGACTGCAAAACTAACCTATATGATTGGAATTCCTGCTTTTATATTTTTTACGTTGTTTGCAAAACAAATTTTTTTGTTGCTATATCCCAAAGTATCTGCTGATTTTTTGAACGAAAGCGTCTTGTTGCTGTCCATTTCATCTCTTTCAATACTATTTATGAGTGGCTCGCAAATTCACACGGCTCTTTTGCAATCGCTTGACAAAGCGAAATTGCCTGCAATAAATTTGATGATTGCTGTTGGCTTAAAAATTGTTTTTATGTGCGTTTTGACAAAATATGTTGGAATTGTCGGCAGTGCCGTTGCCTCTGTTTTGCTTTCGTTCGTCGCTTATTTGCTCAACACCATTTCTTTGCGTCGCTACATCGGAATCGATGCAAAACTGTTGAAAAACATTGGTGCTATTTTGCTTTCTAGTGTTATAATGACTTTATTCGGTTTTTTGATTTCATATTTTGTTGAAAACATCTATGTAGCATTTTTTGTTGGAATGCTTGTTTGCATTCTTTCATATGGGCTTATGATTTTGTTTACAAATGTGATTGAAGATTCCGACACTGAATTTTTGCCCTTTGGCAAACAAATTCTAAAATTGAAAAAATTTGTTAGATTTTGGGAGTGACATGGAAACTTACGAAAAAATTGTTGAGCAAAGTGAAAAAATTTTAAATTGTTCAAAGCAATCACATTCATTTTACATATCGCAAGACATCGCCTTGCAAGAAACATTCTTTTGTTCAAAAAGAATGGACACCATTGTTTTTTTTGAAACTGAAATTTTGAAAATTCAAACCATTGAAAGACTTGTTTCGGCTTTTTCAGATAAAAAAACAATTTTGGTTTGTGATGCAAGTGGAGAGCATTTTTCAACATTGAAAAAATTGAATCAATTTCAAACTCCTTTTGTCCTTTTGCTAGAAAAAGAAAAATTGACTGAAAGCAAAAGATATGATTTTCAAGACCTGGTTGAAATCATGTCTATTTTGCGTGGTGATGGTGGTTGTGAATGGGACAAAGCACAAACACATGAAAGCATAAGAATAAATTTGATTGAAGAAGCCTATGAACTTGTTGAGGGCATCGACAAAAAAGATAGTGAAATGATTTTGGAAGAAACAGGAGATGTTTTGTTGCAAGCAGTTTTTCACACACAAATTGAAATGGAAGACAAAAAATTTGATTACAATGATATGCTGTCAAATTTGTGTTCTAAACTTGTCACAAGACACACTCACATTTTTGGAGAGAACAAGGCAAACAATGCAGAGGAAGCATTGACATTTTGGCAAGATGCAAAAAAAGTTGAAAAAGGCTATTCAAGTTTTGCAAATGCAATGCAACTTGTTCCAAACAATTTTCCATCATTGCTTTATGCCTACAAAGTTCAAAAAATTGCAAAAAAATCTGGCTTTGATTGGAATGTTGTTGCTGATGCTGTAAAAAAGATTGAAGAAGAAACCAACGAAGTTTTGCAAGCAAACGATGATGAAAAAACCATGGAAGGTGGCGACTTGCTTTTTGCTGTTGTCAATGTTTTGAGAATGTTGAAAATTGAACCTGAACTTGCACTCAAAGAAGCATCAAAAAAGTTTGTAAATCGTTTTGCAAAAGTAGAAAGTGAACTTACAAAAAATGGACAAGAAATGACTGACTTTTCACTTGAAGAAATGGACGAAGTGTGGAACAAAGTCAAAATTGAAGAAAACAAGACAATTTAAAATTGCTTGAAAATTACATAGAGTATCGTAAATTTATTTGAGAACATTCTATAAAGAAAATACGAAAGAAATCAAAGTTGAAGATAATAAGATAGTTAAAATTAGCCAAAACTGATTTGAAACACGCCTAAAAAACAAAGATACAAAAGGATAGAAGCCAAAAAGGGAAGACAACAAAACAAATTATGAAAATTGGAAACATTGAACTGAAAAATGAATTTATTTTAGCACCGATTGCAGGTTTTTCTGATGTTGGTTTTCGTGCTGTTTGCAAAGATTATGGCGCTGGGTTGACTGTCACTGAAATGGTGAGTGCAAAAGGATTGAACTATGCAAACCCCAACACTGCAATTTTGCTTGCAACAACGGAAAATGAAAAACCTTGTGCTGTTCAACTTTTTGGTTCGGAACCTGAACAAGTTTTCAGGGCAACCCAAAATGAAATGCTTTCAAAATTTGACATCATTGATTTCAACATGGGCTGTCCTGTTCGCAAAATTGTTGGAAACGGCGAAGGCTCTGCTTTGATGAAAAATCCAAAATTGATTGAGGAAATTGTTCAATCAGCAAAAGAAGGTTCAAAAAGGCCTGTCACAGTCAAACTTAGAGCAGGTTTTGAAATGGACAGTCCAAATGTTGTAGAATGTGCTTTGTCGGCTCAAAAAGGTGGTGCTGATGCCGTTGCTGTTCACCCAAGATATCGAGAGCAGTTCTATGAAGGAAAGGCTGATTGGTCTTTGATTGCAGATGTAAAAAAGAACCTTTCAATTCCTGTCATTGCAAATGGTGACATAGTTGATTTGCAAACTGCTGAAAAAGTTAAAAATGAAACCAACTGCGATGGAATTATGATTGCAAGAGGTGCTTTGGGAAAGCCTTGGCTTTTTGCTGAATTGCAAAAAATTGGTTTTGAAAAGAACATTAGAAAAGACATTTTGAAGCATATTGTAGTTTTGCGAAAATTTGTTCCTGAAAGAACAGTTGCAAATGATATGAAATTGCATTTGTGCCACTATGGAAAAAATTTGAAAAATCCAAAGGCTGTCAGAGTTGCCATCTCAACAGTCAAGACAATGGACGACCTGTTGGCAGTTGTAGACTATTTTTGGCCAAATCAACAATAGTTGAAATTGTAACAATAAATCACACACAAAAACACAAAGAAAAATACACACAAAATCAGAAACAAAAACAGAAAGAAAACAGAAAGAAAACAAAGAAAATTACAAACAAAAACACAAAGAAATAACACAAAGAAAAACAATGTTGTGTTTTGAAAGCATTATGCGATTAGTTATAAAAAGAACAAATTCGACACAATAAAATCTAAATCGCATAGACATGGCAAAAGAGATTTTACAACACCAAAGGAGAGAATATGAATATTGTTTTGGTTGAACCTGAAATTCCACAAAATACAGGAAACATTGTTCGCACTGCTGCTGCGACAGGAGCAAATGTGCATTTGATAAAACCACTCGGATTTGACATTTCGGACAAAGCATTGAAAAGAGCAGGGCTTGACTACTGGCATTTTGTCAACATCACAGTTTATGAAAATTTGGAAGAGTTTTTTGAAAAAAATGCAGGTGGAGAATTTTGGTTTGCATCAACAAAGTCACAAAAAAGATATGACCAAGTAGAATTTTCAAAAAATTGTTTTGTGTTTTATGGCAGAGAATCAAAAGGCCTTCCAGAAGAACTTTTGCATGACAACTATGAAAAAGCATTTCGTGTGCCTATGATTGAAGGTGCAAGAAGTTTGAACCTTGCAAACACTGTTGCGATTGTAACCTATGAAGCAATGCGACAACAAAATTTTGATGGGCTCTTGGAAACAGGACGTTTGACAAAATTTTGATTGAACAAAACTGTGCTAAATTACAAAATTGAAAATCAAAAAAAAAGCATCAATACATTCAATATAATTTAAAATTTGCCGAGAAAAATGCATAGAGAAAATCACAAAACTAGAATCGAGTGCAAAATAAAATGAAAAATTAAAATAGCAAAAATGCAAATGAAACTGCAAGTTGAATGCAAATTGAAATGTAATATGCAAATAGTAAAATGAAATACAAGATGAAAATTGCAAACTGAATAGATAGCAACTGAAAATTACTTTTCATGCTTATTAAATTTTTATAAAATAATATCTGTATTTTATTCCTTGACCAAAAAAGAGGTGTTGTGCTATAATTTTTTTTGTCTAGATGAATGTTCTTTGACCATCTTGACATTACAAAGAAAATAAAATTTTTTTTATAAGGAGAAATTCCACATGGCAAAGAAAACAATCAGAGATATCGATGTCAAAGGCAAAAAGTGTTTGGTTCGTTGTGATTTCAACGTTCCAATGATTGACGGTGTCATCACAGATGAAAATCGTATCAATGGCGCTCTTCCTACAATCAAATTTTTGATGGAAAATGGTGCAAAAGTCATTCTCTGCTCACACATGGGAAAACCTCACAACATTTTTTCTGATGGTTTTGGTTTGACCAAAAAAGAAAAGAAAAAAGTTGAGGCTCTTCCACAAGAAGAACAGGCATCAGCAAAAAAAGCATTGCTTGAAAAGGCTCTTAAAGAAGACCCAAAAACATTTTCATTGAAGCCAGTTGCTGACCGTTTGAATCAAATTCTTGATGGCAAAGTTGCATTTGCAAAAGATTTGGTTGGCGAAGATGCAAAAGCAAAAGTTGCTGAATTGAAAGATGGTGAATGTGTTCTTTTGGAAAACACCCGTTTTGAAGCAGGCGAAGAAAAAAACAGCAAAGAACTTTGCGAAAAACTTTCTGCTTTCTGTGATGTTTTTGTCAATGATGCTTTTGGAACTGCACACCGTGCTCACGCAACAACTGCTGGAATTGTTCAATATGGTTTTGCAAAAGTTGCTGTCAGTGGTTTCTTGATTGAAAAAGAATTGAAATTTCTTGGAAATGCTGTTGAAAACCCTGAAAGACCATTTGTTGCAATTTTGGGTGGAGCAAAAGTTTCTGACAAAATTGGTGTCATTGAAAGTTTGCTTGACAAATGCGACACTTTGATTATTGGTGGTGGAATGGCATATACTTTCCGTGTTGCTCTTGGTTTCAAAGTTGGAAAATCTTTGCTTGAAGAAGACAAAGTTGAACTTGCAAAAGAATTGATGAAAAAAGCAAAAGACAAAGGTGTTCAACTTTTGTTGCCTGTTGACAATGTCACTGCTGACGATTTCTCAAATGATGCAAACACAAAAATTGCCGAAACAGACATTGATGATGACTATGAAGGACTTGACATCGGACCAAAGACAATCAAATTGTTTTCAGAAGCAATCAAAAAAGCAAAAACTATTGTTTGGAATGGACCTATGGGCGTTTTTGAACTTGACAAATTTGCAGTTGGAACAAAAGCAGTTGCAGAAGTGATGGCAGAAACTGATGCAATCACAATCATTGGTGGTGGTGACAGTGCAGCAGCAGTTTCAAAATTTGGACTTGCTGACAAAATGACTCACATTTCAACTGGTGGTGGTGCTTCACTTGAATTTTTGGAAGGCAAGGAATTGCCAGGCATCGCTTGTTTGAATGAAAAGTAATTTTTATGATTTGTGATTTTGCAAACATATAAATACGAAAATATGGAAAAATTTTTTGGAGATATAAAATGAGAAAACCTATCATCGCAGGAAACTGGAAAATGAACAACACAATCGCTGAAACAAAGACTCTCATCAATGATTTGAAGCCTTTGGTTGCAGATGCAACATGTGATGTTGTCATCTGTGTTCCATACACAGACATTGCAACAGCAGTCGCAGAAACAAATGGTTCAAACATCAAAGTTGGAGCAGAAAATGTTCACTGGGCTGAAAAAGGAGCATTTACAGGTGAAATCTCTGCAAAAATGCTTGTTGAACTTGGAGTTGAATATGTTGTCATTGGACACAGTGAAAGAAGACAATATTTTGGAGAAACAGACCAAACTGTCAATTTGAGAGCAAAATCAGCACTTTCAGCAGGACTCAAACCAATCATTTGTGTTGGTGAAACCCTTGAAGAAAGAGAAGCAGGAAAAACCGAAGAAGTCGTTGTTCGTCAAACAACCGAAGCATTCAAAGACATTGAATCATCTGAACTTGAAAACATTGTCATTGCATATGAACCTGTTTGGGCAATCGGAACAGGCAAAACAGCAACTTCACAAGAAGCAAACGACACAATTTCCGTCATTAGACAAACAATGGCAAAACTTTATTGCCCAAAATGTGCAGAAAACAAAGTTCGCATTCAATATGGTGGAAGCATGAATCCAAAAAATGCAAGTGAACTTATGGCAATGCCTGACATTGATGGTGGACTTATTGGTGGCGCATCTTTGAAGGCTGTCGATTTTTCACAAGTCGTCAAATTCTAGTCTTGGTGTTTAAAGAAAAAACGTAAAAAGAAACGACGCACACATTATGGCGTCGTTTCTCAATGAGGAAAGAAATATGAAAAAAATGACTGCATTGTTGATTCTTGATGGATTTGGAATCAACTCAGAAAAAAATGGAAATGCAATCAAACTTGCTGGCACTCCTTTTATCGACAGCATGATTGCAAACTATCCAAACACTACTTTGGGCGCAAGTGGACTTGATGTTGGACTTCCTGATGGACAAATGGGAAACAGCGAAGTTGGACATTTGAACATTGGTGCAGGCAGAGTTGTCTATCAAGACTTGACACACATTTCAAAAGAAATTGCTGATGGTGGTTTTTTTGAAAATGAAGTGTTGATTGAGGCTATGCAAAAAGCAAAAAACAATGGAAAAAAACTTCACATTTATGGTTTGCTTGGAACTGGTGGAGTTCACAGCCACATTGACCATTTGCATGCTTTGCTCAAAATGGCAAAAGCACAAGGCTTGGAAAATGCTTATGTCCATTGCTTTCTTGATGGACGAGATGTTCCACCTCAAAGTGCAAAAGGTTTCATTGCTGACTTGGAAGCATTTTTGAAGGCAGAAAACTTTGGTGTCATTGCTTCAATTTGTGGCAGATTTTATGCTATGGACCGTGACAATCGTTGGGAAAGAGTTCAAAAAGCCTATGACATGTTGACTTTTGGCATCGGCAACAAGGCTGAATCTGCAAAAGAAGCGATTGAAGAAAGTTATCAAAATGGAGTTACTGATGAATTTGTTTTGCCTGCTCCAATTTGCAAAAATGGAGAACCAGTTGCCAAAATTGAAGACGGTGACAGCGTGATTTTCTTCAACTATCGCCCTGACAGAGCAAGAGAAATCACTCGTGCTTTCATCAATGAAGATTTTGATGGTTTTGAGCGTAAATCTGGTTTCTTGAACCCAAATTATGTTTGCTTCACACGTTATGATGCAACATTCTCAAATTGCAAAATTGCTTTCAAACCTCGCACATTGACAAATACGTTGGGAGAATATTTGGCATCGCTTGGCAAAACTCAATTGAGAATTGCTGAAACAGAAAAATATGCTCATGTCACTTTCTTTTTCAATGGTGGAGTGGAAGATGCAAATCAAAACGAAGACAGAGTTTTGGTTTCTTCTCCAAAAGTTTTGACCTATGATTTGCAACCAGAAATGAGTGCATATGAAGTGGCTGAAAAAGCAGTTGCAAACATCAACAGTGGAAAATATGATGCAATGATTTTGAACTTTGCAAACTGCGACATGGTTGGACACACTGGCGTGTTGGAAGCAGCAGAAAAAGCAGTCAAGGCTGTTGATGAATGCACCAAGATGGTTGTTGAAGCAATTTTGTCAAATGGTGGAAATTGCTTGATTACTGCTGACCATGGCAATGCTGACAAAATGTTTGATGAAAATGGAAAACCATTTACAGCACACACAACAAACCCAGTTCCACTCATCAAAATTGATGACAACGATTCACGAAAACTTGTTGATGGTGGAAAACTTTGTGACATCGCTCCAACTTTGCTTGAAATGATGAACCTTGAAATTCCAAATGAAATGACAGGAAAATCTTTGATTGAAAAGTAAAATTGCAAACAACTGAAAACGCATTTCAAAATGTATCTTAAAAAGGCTTTTAAAATTTTAAAAGTCTTTTTTAATATTTTTTTTTATAATGGCAACACTAAACTTAACATATAGTAATGTGTTGGAGGAAATATGAAAGATAAATTTTTGAAAGTTTCAAATTGGATGGTATGTTTGCTTTTGCCAATTTTTAGTTTTTTTCTTTTTGGGTGTCCATCTCTTGCCATCAAACAAAATGGAGTCAACTACTTCTATGATGGCTTTTCTGTTTTTTCTGTCAGAACAAATCAAATTGACAGACTGAACATTGGGTGGCAAAATTCACAACTAGCAACTCAAATTGAAGGTGCAGGCTTGACGGCTGGTGGTGTTTTCAACTGCTTGATGTTGATGTGTGCTTTTTCTATGTTGGCAATCGCATTGGTTTATGTCTTGGCAAAAAGAAAAACAATCAAAGTTCCATTTTTTGACAGGAAAAGCAATTTAGACATTTTGATTGCAAGTTTCACCACTGCATTTTTTGCATTTGGACTTTTTTCATTGATATGCTTTGGTTCATTTTGCAAATCATACAATGCAGTTTTTGTTGAATCAAACATTGACGTTGGTGGTGGAGCAGTGATGTTGTTTGTTTTTGCTTTGGTTTTTATGCCTGTTTCGTGGAGTGTTTATGTTTTGGAAGAAAAGCAACATGAAAACATCATGCCAGAATTTGACAACGACATTCAAAATTCAACAGTTGAAGCAAGTGATGAGTTTCAAAATTGGAGCGAAGCAAAAAACAACGATAATTTAGATTTGAAAAGTGACAAGAAAAAACCAATCGAAACCATAATTGTTGCATTTGCCCTCCTTATAGAGTCGGGTGACACCT
>CAYPVP010000031.1:0-14546 GCA_964414205.1 uncultured Bacteroidaceae bacterium
TGTTTTTGATTATCCTGTTCAATCTTGTAGTTTAGTTTTGTTTTTAATTATTCTGCTCATTCTTGTAGTTTATTTTTGATGGAATTATGTTTTCTAGCCAATTTTTTTTGTTTCGTTGTCAATTTCATCAAATCTAACTTTTTCTTCAACAAAATCTTCATTTTCATTGACGTCAAATTGCACGACTTTTGTTTCTTCGACATTCTCTCCGTTGCCGTTGCCGTTGCTGTTGCTGTTGCTGTTGGTGTTGCCGTTGCCGTTGCTGTTGCCGTTGCCGTTGCTGTTGCTGTTGCTGTTGCCGTTGCTGTTGCCGTTGCCGTTGCCGTTGCTGTTGCTGTTGCCGTTGCTGTTGCTGTTGCTGTTCTTTTCAATTTTGTGTTTCAGTTTTGAAAAGAATTTTGTTTTTGTTTCTGTTTCATCAATTTCATCAAGGTCACGATTTAATTTTTTGAAACTATATTTGACTTTGTTTCCAACAACTTCCGACACATCGTTGATTGAAATGAAAGCGTTTTCATCGGTTTCCATGATTTGTTTTTTCAACTTGACAATTTCAAAGCGATTCACCACACAATAGAGCATTTGCTTTTTAGAACCACTATAAAACCCTTTGCTTTCAATCATTGTTACACCTTGTTTGACATGTTCAGTGATTGTTCTTGCAATCTCTTCACCTTTGTCTGAAACAATTATCAAAGCCTTTCCTTTGTCAAAGCCATCAACGACAAAATCAACAACTTTCAACCCAACTGCATATGAAATTATCGAATAAAGTCCTATTGACATTTCTTTGAACAACACCATTGCCAAAACATAAATCACCAAGTTGTAGAGCATGACAAATTGTCCAACAGTGATTCCAATTTTTTTTGCAAAAACAATCGCCAAAACCTCAACACCATCAATAGCACCACCAAAACGAATTGTCATTCCACTGCCAACGCCAGAAAGTATGCCACCAAAAAGAGTTGCCAGCAAAACATCATTTCTCATCAAATCAAAAACTATTTGGTCAAGTTTGAAAACGCTTTGATACAAATACGACATCAAAGAATAAGCCCCAATCGCCACCAAGGAATAGACTATAAATTGATAGCCGAGTTTCTTGAAACCAAAAAGAAAAAACGGAACGTTGAAGCACAACAAATAGATTGCCACACTCAATGGCGTGACCATTGAAAGCAAAATTGAAGTTCCTGAAAAACCTCCGTCAATGACTTTTGCTGGTGCAAGCATCAAAATGACACCTGTTGCATTTATGCAACCTGCAACAACAAGCAAAAACAAGTTTTTCAACTTTATTCTATTTTTAAATTTTTCGATTTTCATTTTTTTGTCCTCTTTCTTTTGCACTTTCTTTTGCATTTTTTCTATATCTTTTGCAATTATTTTTCTATTCGATTTCTATTTCTTTATATTTCATTGTGCGTCTTTTTTTCCAACTCATTTTGCGATTCGTTTTGCCAATTCGTTTGCCAATTCGTTTGCCAATTCGTTTTCGATGCTTGAAAAACGTACTTTATTTTTTACAATTTTAGCAACGCATTTTTCAATTTGAAACACTTTATAATTTAAAGAAAAATCGTTGCGAAAACGATTTTCTTTTTTTTCCTCTATACATTTGAGTATAGCAGTTTGGTGCTGTTTGTCAACATAGTTTTGATGACTTAATCTACTTTTGCACATATATCGCATGTTCAAAGATTGCGCCTGCTTTTGCATATATCACGGTTTTACGATTTGTTCAAATTTTGCACTTTGGCACACACTCATTGATTGATTCAACCATTAGTATATGTCACAATTTCGTTGATTGATTCCACTTTGCTCTATGGCACAAGTTCGTTGATTGATTCCACTTTGCACGTTGAAACAAATGTTGGTTCTAGTTTGTCTGCGGGAGTCAGCACCAACATTCCAAATTCATTTTTCAAAACTGTTCCACCACCAATGGTTTTTCCACCTGCTTTGATGTTGACTTTTGTTGTTCCGACAGGCAATGCTTGATTGACAGCAAGTTGACACAAGGTTGAACAATCAGTTGGCATTGGAGTTGGTGCAGGCATAAATGTGATTGCATTGTTGTAGGTTGCACCTGGCAATGTCACCGATGCAATTTTGCACAAAGACACTGCCCCCGTAAGATTTCCAGCAGCATTTTTCAGTGAAACCAGCCCACCATTTGCAAGGGAAGGATAGATTGCACTCAATCGCCCTGTTTCTGTTCCACCACTTTCCAAGTTTATCGTCGCATTGTTTGTTGGATAGAGTTTGATGAGTTGCGACAAAACAAACTTCATTTGCTCAACACAACCACATGAACCACATGGAGGACAAGTGCCGTCTTTTCCTTTTGGAATGACAAAATTCAAAACATGATTTGGTGAACCTGTTGTATCAAGCACCATTGCATCTGTTCCTGCCTCGCCAGTTGTAGTTGTTCCCACAGTGATTGTATCGCCACTGCCTGTTGGCCCTGGTGGTCCAGGAGGACCTGGTGGACAAATTGGACAATTCGTATTATTTTGTTCTGATGAACAGTTGAGGCGTTGTTGTTCAAAAAAATTGTTTTCACATTCGGGTTGATTATCTATTTTTGAAAACATTTTTCTTCCACAAAAATTATTGAACATAGTTTTCTCCTATTATTTTATTTCTCACTTCAACATATGAAAAAAATCATTTTTGTGTTTAATTTGCACTGAAATTATGTTTTGTTTTCTTTAAAATTCCCCTCAATGGACATTTCATACTTTTCAATTTTTTGAACAAATCAAGACTTTATCAACCAATTTTGAATGTAGAAGTCATTGTTTTGTATATTTTGCTTTTTCTTTGATTTTCAATTTTCATTTTTACTGTTCAGTCTTTCAACAAAATGGCACATAAAAGTTTTCTTTCAACACAATCTATATTTGTGAAAAAAATACGAATTGCAAATTTAACAAAACAGTTGCTTGTTTCATTTTTACTTTTTCTTTTGGCATTTCAAATGTGCCTTCCTTTCATTTTTGATTCAATTTTTTCAACAACCTATTGTTTTGAAAAGACAGCAACAAAAAATTCAATAAAGATTCCTGCTGTCATGTATCACAGCATTTTGAAATCAAAAAAAGGAAAATATATTGTGACACCTTTTCAACTTGAAGAAGATTTGATTGCTTTTCAAAAACTTGGATATACAACAGTTTTTCCAAAAGAAATCATTGACTATGTAAAATTTGGAAAGAAACTGCCTAAAAAACCTATTTTGATTTCTTTTGATGATGGCTACTACAACAATTTGATTTACGCACTGCCTATTTTGCAAAAACACAACGCCAAAGCAATTCTCAGTCCTGTTGGTGCTTTTTCTGAATATTCATCTTCAACCAATGACAACAATCACATGCACTATTCACATTTGACATGGAAGCAACTCAAACAAATTGCTGACAGTGGAAATTTTGAAATTGGAAATCACACTTTTGAAATGCACAAATTGAAACCTAGATGTGGAATTGCAAGACGAAAAAATGAAACCATGGAAGAATACAAAACAAATTTGACATGCGATTTAGAAAAGTTGCAAAACACCCTTTCTTCAAAAGTTGGAGTGACACCACAAGTGTTTGTCTATCCTTTTGGAAAATATAGCAAAGAATGTGAGCCAATTTTGAAATCAATGGGCTTTGAAATGGTTTTGACATGTTTTGAAATGGTGTCAACAGCAAAAGTTGGTGATGAAAAAAGTCTATATCGATTTGGAAGATACAACAGAAGTGGCAACATTTCAACTGAACAATTTGTCAGCAAAATTGAAAAGGAAATGGCAAAAACTTGATTTTGAAATCAGCAAAACGCCTTGACATCTCCCAACACAAAAAGTCAAATTTGGTGTCAATCAAGAAAACTTTTGCCCAAAACTGGCTTTCTTTCTTTCAAAGTTTCAAAAAAGTGATTCAAACAGAAAAATGCCAAAACTGTCAACATGATGCAAAAACCAGGTGCTAGAAACCAGTTGTAGGCCTCCATTGCAAACCCTCCATTTTTATAGGCAAGGTTTATCATGCTACCCCATGTAACTTTGCTGATGTCACCAAGTCCCAAAAAACTGAGCGTTGCCTCCAACATTATACATGTTGAAACCGACATGATATATTTTGCCAAAATGACTTCTTTCAAATTTGGCAAGATGTGTTTGAAAACAATTCTAAAATTGCCAATGCCAACTTCTTTCAAAGATTGAACAAATGGCATATTTTTGAGTTTCATTGTTTTTGCTCGCACAGTTCTTGCAGTTCCACACCACCCCAAAAGTGCAATGGTCAAAATGATGTTTTGCTGTCCTGCTCCAAGATAGGCTCCAATCACAATTGCCAAAGGTAGCATTGGAATCAACAAAAAGAAATTGATGAAGCCATTCACAACTTCTCCGACAATGCCTTTTACATAGCCAGCCAAAAGTCCAATTGTTGCACCTAGCCCCAAAGAAATCAGAGCCGACAACAAGCCAATTGACAATGTTGAGCCAGTTGCGTAAACAATTTCAGTGAAAATGTCCCTGCCGAGATTGTTTGTCCCCAAAATGTGAATGATTGAACATGGCAAAAATGGAGCAAACATTTGCTCTCTGCCATATGGTGCAATGAAATTTGGAAAAATTGCAAAAATTGCAAACATTCCCAAAATCAAAACTCCAAAAACAAGTGCTAAACTACTTGAAATGACATTTGCATTTTTAACTTTTTTAAGTCTTGTATTCTTTGATGATTTTGCATTTGTTGGTTCTGCATTTATCGATTTTGCACTTGTATTTGTATTTGCATTTGTATTTGTCGTTTTAGCACTTGTATTTGCACTTGTTGACACATCTTCACAATGTGCAAAACTAGAAATGTTTGAGTTTTCAATGCTGTTCGACAGTTCAACATTTTTTATTAGTCTGCCACTTTTTGTGAGTCCAACACATTTTGTGAGTCCAACACTTTTTGAGTGTTTAGAATTGTTTTTCAATCTATACATATCATTTCTAGCCATCATAGTTTTCTCCATGCAAAGATTTTGGGTCACTCAAAATGCAAATTATGTCAGTGATTAGGTTTGCAAAAATCACCATGATTGCCATCAAAAACAAACAGCCTTGCAAAACGGCATAATCTCTTTTTGAAATTGAAGAACTCATCAACATTCCCATTCCAGGAATAGAAAAAACCATTTCTATGACCAATGAACCTGAAAACAGTCTTCCAAAGCCCATTCCCACCATAGTTATAAACGGCTGACAAATGTTGCGAAAAATATATTTGATTTTGATTTTGCTGTTGCTTATTCCCCTTGATTTTGCATACAAAACATATTTTTCGTCCATTGCGATTGCTGTGGTGTTTTTCATCATAAGAAACTTTGAAGGAGTTGAAACAATGACCAATGTCAAAATTGGCAAAAACAAATGCAATAGTCTGTCACCAAATGCTTTAATTGGGCTTTCAGGAATTATGATTGAATTTAGTCCTCCAAACGGAAAAATTCTAAATTTGAAAGAAAAAACAATCATCAAAATTAGTGCCATAAAAAATGTTGGAACTGAATTTAAAATGATGCTTGTTGTGGTCAAGGTTTTGTCAAGAAAACTATTTTTTTTGTATCCAGCGTTCATTCCGAGCCAAAGAGCCAAAAATGAAGAAATGAAAATTGAAGGCAAAGCAATTTGCAAAGTTGTTGGAATTCTTTCGGCAATCAATTTGGCAACGCTGTCACCATATTGATAGGAATAGCCTAAATTTCCAGAAAACAAATCTTTGAGATACATCAAAAACTGCTGACCAAGAGGTAAATCTAGACCTAGTTTGTGAAAATAGAAATCATAGAGTTCTTTTGTAAACAAGTCTTCATCTCCACCAACAAGCATCAAAACAGGGTCACCTGGCATCAATCTTGGCAAAAAGAAATTTAGCACGACAACAACTATCAAGCATACAAATGAAAATATAATTTTTTTTGCATAGTCTTTTCTTTTCATATTTTCTCAAACATTCCAATAAATCAAAGCAGTGTTCAACTGCGTTTCATCAAACAAAACATCGTCAACAGATTTTTGATTGACAAAGTTTTCAACAATTTGAGCAACTTTGTTTTTCTCAAAGCCAAAAATTGAAAAGTATTGTTTAAATTTTTCTTTTGCTTCTTCTGTGCCAATCGAACCATGAAATTTTTCGCTGTATGTTTTCACCTGTGGGTTTCTACCCATTGCATAAAGCATATTGTAAACATAAACGGCCTCTGTTGACAGTCCTTTTAGATTTTCAGTTGAAATCAATTCTCGAAGTTCTCTGCGATTTTTTGAATATGAACCTTTTGAAACTGTCAAAATTGCACAACTTTTGTTTGACATGCTTTCCATTTTTGAAAGTTCTTCAAAATTGCAAATTGCTGGGCACATTGCTGAAAAAACCAAATCGAATTTATCTTCGGTTTCAAATGTTTCCCACATTGAACAAACCAAATTTACATTTTCAATTTTCTTTTGTTCAAGGTTCAATCTCAAAACACTCAACGATTGCTCGCTCATGTCAAATGCTGTGACTTGTTTTGCATATTGAGAAAATTCCAAAGAATAAGAACCAACTCCACAACCTAAATCTAGGATTGTGGAGTCTTTTGAAAACATATTTTGAGATTGCAAAAAGTTGACGACATTCTTTGATTTTTTGTTTTGTTGCAAAGGTTGATTTATCAAATGTTTTGCTTCGTTTGAAAAATATACATTCCAACCTTCATTTCTCAAAATTCTTTCTTCAACTGTCCCTGCATTTGTGGCATTTGCCCACGCAACTGCACATTCTTCTTTTGTAAACATAATCATTTTTTAGAAATTTTTGACCAAGCATCAATGTTGAGCAAACCAAATGTGTTGTCAGCCTTGAAACTTGCATTGTCAAAACCAGTAAGACTTGTTGAATATGCTTGCACTTTGCTGTCATAATAAAGTGCAATTCCTGGCATGTTGTTTGCGCAATAATCTTGGAATTTGCCTGATGCTGTTTCATATTCTGCAAGCGATTTTGCAGTTTTCAATTCTGTCAAAATTCCATAGTATTCAGTGTCTTTGGCTGAAATGTTTCCATACGGAACACCACAGTCTTTTTCTGTAAAATAGATGCTTCCTTGTCCACCTTGCATGTTCATTCCTGCTGATGTCAAACTTGTCAATGTTGCATCATAGCCTTCATGTGCTCTGATTTTTGTCACATAGTTTGAAACATCAACAGACGAAAGAATTGTTTCAACAAGTCCTGTTTCGTCAAGAGATGCTTTGATGAGTTTTGCAATTTCGCCAAAACTTGCATCACTTCTCACCAAAATTGTAAACTTGAATTTGTTTGAAGACGTATATCCTTCATTTGCAAGCATAGTTTTTGCAGTTTGCAAGTCACGAGCAAGTTTTGAAGTTTGTTTGAATCCTGTGTTGAAGTCAGAAACAAAACCTGTGTAAGATTCTCTTGCAAAACTTGTGCCAAATCTTTCTCTGATTGCTTTATAGTCAATGGCTTTTGCAATTGCTTTTCTCACATTTTTGTTTGAAACAGTTTGATTGTTGAAAATGAAGTTCATTGGATTGCTTGAATCAGAAAATTTGTCAAGAACAATGTTGCTTTCATCTTTGAAGTCTGCTTCCAAAGTTCTTGAAAGTCCCTTTGAATAGTTGTAAATCATGTCGATGTCACCTGCTTTCAAAGCCAAACTCAAAGCAGTTTCATCATTGAATGTTTTGAAAATGACTTTGTCAAATTTGATTTTGTCAGCATCAACAAATTCTTGATATTTTTCAAAAGTCAACACACCATTTTCTTTGTTGAAAGATTTGAATTTGAAAGGTCCACAACCAACAACAGATTTGTCATCAGGCAAACTGGCAACATCGTCAACATAGGCTTCCATAAGACTTTTTGGCATAATTCTCATTGTCGACAAAGTGCTCAAAAATCTTGGGTTGCTTGTTGGGCAAACCATTTTTACAACCTTGTCTGAAACTTTTTGACAAGTTGCTTGCAATTTTTTGTTCAAACTTGCTGTAAAGATGATGTCATCTGCTGTGACAGGATGTGGGTTTTCGGCTGTTGAATCATGCCATTTCAGCCCTTCTTTGATTGTGAATGTCCATTCAGAAAAATCTGCTGAATTTTGATAGGTTGTCATTTGTGGAACATGTCCATCTTCTGTCAAGCCAACCAACGCCATTTGAGAAATTGCTCCTGAAAGAACATCATAGTTGTAGCCAGGTGCACTTCCACTGGAAGCATCCAATCGGTTCAATTTGTTGAATGAATTTTGTGTTCCAACCACCAAAGTTGTGTTTGTGCCAGATTCGCCTGAGTTGTTTCCTCCACAAGCGACAAGCCCAACCGTCATCAACGCACACATGCACATTCCAACAAAAACTAAACCTAGTTTTTTCAATTTTTTCATAGTTTCGTGTTCTCCTCCACCTTTTGTTTTTTACAATTAGTTATCCACAATAAAGTTTTCTATATCTACATTATCTTTGTTTTAAAATCTTGTTTTTCACTTGCATTTGTTTTCACTTGCAAGTTCTTCAAGTGTTTTTATGTGATTTCAGCAATTTTCTTTTTCACATTTGTTTGCGTCTATATCAGTGTTCAAAATTTGATTATCTTCATTTTTCGACTCTAATTCGTTTTCCAACTCGAAAATTTTTCCGTTTTCAATTTCGTAGATTCGATTGCAAACAAATTCAATCATCGCTTTGTCATGTGAAATCATCAAAATTGATGTCCCATTTTCAGCAATTTCTTGATAGATTTTCAAAATTTGCGACTGTGACACAACATCCAACATTGATGTTGATTCATCACTGACAAGCAGTTTTGGGCTTAGTGACAACGCCCTTGCAATGACAAAACGCTGTGCCTGTCCACCTGACAGTTGTGATGGCAATCGGTCAAACAAATCTTCACTCAAATTCATTTTTTTCATCAATTCTAATGCTTTGTCTTTGGCTTCTTTCTTTTTGAAAATTTTGTTTGCCACCAAAACTTCAACAAGCCCTTTTCCAACTTTTTGAATTGGGTCAAGTGATGCATATGGCTGTTGAGGGACAACTTGAATTGCCATTCCTGTTTTAGCGTTATATTTTCCATTCATAAAAAGTGGAGAATAGTCTGCAAAAACATTTCCTTCGTTCAGCAAAAATTCGCCTTTCATAATTCTTGCCAATGTGCTTTTTCCTGCTCCACTTTTGCCAAGCAGACCAACAATTTCGCCATCTTTGATTTTCATGTTGACATTGTCCAAAACCAATTTGACATTCTTTTTTGTTCCAAACGATTTTTTTACATTTTCAACACTAATCATTTTCAACCTCAAAACTTTTTGCTTTGAGCAATTTTTTTGTATATTCGGCTTGGGGATTGGCAAGCATGCTTTTTGCACACCCATATTCAACAACTTCTCCATTCAACATCACCAAAATGTCATCACATCTTGATGCAACATCCATGTTGTGTGTGATGATGATTTTGCCAGCATCACAAAACATCTTGTCAATTTTGTCAAGAAAAATTTTTGCTGTTGCTTCATCAATTCCTCGTGTTGCCTCATCTGCAACAACAATTTTTGGTTTTCCAATGGCACTCATTGCCAAAACAACTCTTTGAGCCATTCCACCTGACAACTGAAATGGATACATTTTCAAAATTTTTTCTCCGTCTTCAAAACCAACTTCCAACAATTTTTCTACAATGATTTTGTCAAATTCAGCATGTTTGAATTTGTGCAGTTTCAATGTGTCCACAAATTGAGATTTGATTGTTAGTGATGGGTCAAGAAATTCAGCACCACTTTGTGGAATGAAAACCATATCAAAAACTCTATGTTTTCGCATTTTCAAAGCCGAAACTTTCAACAAATTTTGATTTTCAAAACAAATTTCACCATCACATGAGCAATTTTTTGGCAAAAGTCCAAACAAAGACAAGGCCGTCATGGTTTTTCCACAACCTGATTCTCCGACAACTGCCAAACTTTTTCCACTTTCAACAGAAAATGAAAGATTTTTGACAAGGTGTTTATCTTCCATTGGCAAACTTGCATATATATTCAGATTTTTTACATTGAGCGATTTTTTCATTGGAAAAAAAATTCCTTATTGTCCACTTAATCTATTTCATTTGAAGTGTATTTGAAGAAAATTTGATTGTCAACAAAAATTCTTTTGCCATATTGCAAAAAGAACCTATCCAGGGGGATAGGTTCTTTTTTATATTTTGTTGATTTTCATTTATAAACTCACCAAAAACAAACAATTCTCATCAAATTGTGTATATTTATTCATTTGCAATTTATAAATATTTATTTTGCTTTTTTAATGTTTTTGCAGTATTTTCATGATTTTTGGCTATTTATCTTGTTTTTTTGTTTCTAGTTTTTTTTGACTATTATATTGTTCTTTGGCTGTAAATTTTGTTTGTTTTGCTCTTTTGTCCGTTTGTTTTTGTTGCTTCGCTCTTTTTATAAATTGTTGCAAGGCATTTTGAGTTGCATAGACCGAATTTTAGTTGGCATTGCTGGTTTCATCAAAAATGTGTTTGCTTTCAATTTCTTTCAAAATTTTTGGTTTGAAAACTTCTTTTCGATTTTTATAGAACCAATTTAATGTTGCTATGATTGTTGTTTTGATGTCTGTTGCTTCAAAATTCAATTCGCTTTTCGCTTTGCTCACTGAATAATTTTTTCTTTCAACAATGGTGTCCAATGCTTTTTTTGAAAAGATTGGCAACATCTTTTTTTGTTTCAAATGCCAAACTGCAATTGGCGATGCCATTTTCAAAAACCAAATTGGCAATTTCGGCAACTTTGTTGAACGCCTCATAAACGAATTTATCGTGTCATATATCTCGGAAATGGTTATGTATTCGCCTGCCAAAATATAGCCATCGCCGTTTTTTCCATACAAAATGGTTGAAACAATTCCCTTTGCAACATCTTCAACATCAACAAAATTGTAGCCACCACGCATTTTTACAGCAAAATCTTTGTTGGCAATTCCAAGCAAAAGTTGTGATGTCGCCGACATTTTGAAATCATTTTTTCCAACCACAACAGCAGGATAGACAATGGAAAGTTTCAAACCCTTTTCTTTCAGCAAGTTGAGTTCTTTGACAGCCAAAACTTTTGTCTTTGCATAGAAACTTGAAACAGCATTTTCATCAAATTCTTTTGGTTCTTCCAATATGTCAGAGTTGTTTGGAATCATGTCAACAGAACTGACAAAAACAAATTTTTCAACCTTTTTTTCCAATGAAACTTCGGCAATGTTTTTTGTCCCCTCAACATTGACTTCAAACATAAGTGGCAAATTTTGTTCGGCAATGTCAATGATTCCTGCCATATGCACCACGACAGAATCTTGTTCAATCTCTCTTTCCAAAAATGCCTTGTCAAGAACATTGCCTCGTGCAATTTCAATTTGGTCATCAATGTTCAAATGCGAAATGTTTTCATTTTCAAGCACAAGCAACTTTATTTTGTAGGAAAGTTTTTTGAGTTCACAAATCAAATTGCTTCCGATGTGTCCCGTTGCGCCCGTAACAATGATTTTTTTCATGATGCCTCCTGTCAAATTCTTCTTAATTCAATTATAATCTTGAAACAACGAAAATGAAACCTTAAAAAATTTTTAAATTGTGATGATTTTGTGATAGAATTGTGAAAAGTATTATGGTTTTGTATTGCATTCTTCACCAAAATCTTTTATAATGACAAAAATGCCATTGAAAATTGCAAAAAAGTAAAATTAACTAAAACACTAAGGGAGAAAATTATGTTTTGTAAAAACTGCGGATCTCATTTGGAAGACAACACCAACATTTGCCCACAATGTGGCTATCAACAAGCGGTAGTCTATGTCAATCAAACACCTGACGACCATTCAAGTTTCGGCTATGCGTTGCTAAGTTTCTTTTTTCCAATCATTGGAATCATTCTGTTTCTTGTTTGGAAAGACCAAACGCCTTTGAAAGCCAAAAGCTGCTTAAAAGGAGCTTTGTTTACATTCATTATGGGAGTGATTATTGCTGTAATCTATTTCATTGTGGCAGCAACGTTGCTGAGTACCATTATCTAAAATTTTGTAAATAAATTTTGAACTAATATTTTATCCTTAAAAACTGAAAACAAGAAGTTTTTTGTTTATTAAATCTAAATTAAATGCCTTACAACGTTTCATACAAATTGTGGAATGATACATGTTTTCAAGTTATAACATTGGAAAGCAGAGGAAACTATGTTTTCATGGAATGCGTCTTTGAAACTGCAAATTCTACAACTCCATCTAGAACGCGCAAAAAAATAAGTAAAACCGAATTTGAAGAAATGGCTTTTGCTATGGATATGAATGCCTTTTCAATCAAATACAACGCATCAAAATATGATGAAAGTGGAAACAACCTTGGTATGTATGTCACAGGTATAGAAGTAGACGGAATCAATATCGGCAACATCATTTGCGTTTCCATTTTTGGTTTTCTTGCCATAATTTTGGCACTTTCAAGCGCTATCATTGCAAAAAGACTTAGTCTCACTTGCAAACATTTTGATTGCACCAACAAAGTCGATTTCAAAGTTTTGGAGCCAGAAATCAACGAAAAGGAAAAACAATGAAACCCTACGAAAACATCTTATATCCTTCAAATTCCAACAATTCTACGCCACCCAAGCAAAAAAGCAAATCTGATATAACTTTGTTTGTGACTTTCCTGACCATCACTGTCATTTTGTTTGCATGCATACTTGGATTTTCTTTGACTCCTGTTAGCACACATTTTTCATATGAACGAAATCAAATGGTGCAAGGCATCAAAACCTCCACAACACAAACAATTTCATTTTCCAAACGCGGAATGATGTACAAAATGGATGTGGACTACCGCAACAGAAAAACAAACAGTCTCATTTCCGAAACCTATTATCTAGACAAGGCTGAAATGAAAAACGAAATTAAAAAAGGCAACATCAATGCTTTTGTCTATTTCAATACAAACGACAATGTTCTTTCAAATCAATGTTTAAACAGAGGAAACATAATTTTGGTGAGTTCGTTGGGTTTGTTGTTTTTAGTTTTTTTCTTTTCAACAATCTTTGCAGGCGTCATCGCTAAAAAAAATTTTGAAAAAAAAACATATTTGTGATTTGAAAATTAAAAGGATTGAATGTGAAAAACCTTTTTTATAATCAAATAAAAAAGGTTTTTGTGATAAATTTTCTAAATATCAATTTTTTAGTGTTTGATTTCTTGTGATAGTTTTCTGCAATTCCGATTTCTATTGATAGAATTTTGTAATAGATGTTATAGTGCTAGGTTTTGCAAAAAATTTGCATATATGCACAAATAGATTTTGTGATAGATGTTTTAGAAATAAAAAATTATTGTTTTTTGTCTAGTTCAAGTTTGACAATGATGTGCTTTTCTCGCTTTTCTACTGGTGGAATTTGCATATAGTCGCCATACACTTCACTCAAATAGCCATCATAATCTTTGAATCCATAAAGTTGATATTTCCCAAATGAATACAATTCTAACTCTTCAAAATATTTTCGGTCTAGCACTTGCAAAACATCTTCAAACACAATGTATTTTTGTTCATCTTTTTTGCCATTTGCAATTTTTTCTGCTCGTTTCAGCCAAGTTCTTGTGCTTGCAACACTTGCAACAAATCCAGCAAATTTTCTCAAATTGACATAATTTCTTATTTTTCTTTCCTTTTTTGCAACTTCATCAAGAATCTTTGAAGGGAATTTGTAGTCATTTTCTACAAGGGCAAGTTTTGTAAAAATGTAATACAACTTTTTTTTCAATTTTATGTTGTTTTTGGGAGATTCATCAACCAAAAAAATATCAATGTATGCACCCGTTTCCCTTTTGTTTTCATTGTCGTTTACAGCCTCGGTCAGAACGGTGTCATTTTTTATCAATTTAGGAAAGATAAGCGTATAATTTTTGTCAACTTCATTGTCAAGCAAATAGTATTTGTCGCTATATTTTTCTGCTACAATTTGCTTCAAATTTTGATAATCTTTTTTGAACATATAGACATCAATGTCATCATCCCAAGGAATATAATTTTTGTGTCTTATTGCCCCCAACAATGTTCCAAAAGCCATTGAATACAAAATATTGTTTTCAACACAAATATCATGCAAATCTTTTAGCATTTCCAAACCTGTTTCTTGCAGTTTTTGCAGTTGTTGGTCATCAATGATGTAATCTTTCAAATATTTGTTGTATAATCCTGCACTTTTAAACATAATTTTCCTCATAGTAACTATCAAATATTGTAAATTCAATCAATATTTGCATTTTTAACACTATTTTGCATTTTGGATTCAACCATTTTTTACAAACCCTTTTAGACATCACAAATTTTAGTGTTTTTATAGTATTTTTCAATTTTTTTGTTGTAAAAAACAATTTCGTTGATAAAACAGTTGTTTTTTACATTGATATCAATTATACAAAATTTGCATGTTTTTTTCAAGCATTTTGAAGT
>CAYPVP010000031.1:14556-16618 GCA_964414205.1 uncultured Bacteroidaceae bacterium
CCACAGATTATCCTTTTTGCACTAAAAAATTTTCAAGCGTCCACAATCCACAAATTTGCAACTTCAAAAAAGTCAAATTTTTTATATGAGTTGATAAACAAATTAAAATAGGTTATAATTGTAAAAATTGATTTCTGAAACATAATTTATTTGAGGGGACTTATGGTCGATAATTCTTTATATAATTCAAATACAAATGCACTAACTTCAAAACTGCTTGAACAAACCAAAATTGTAAAAGCAACGCCACAAAAAATCAATCCTAAATTGCAAAAACTTCGTGATTTTTGCTATTCTGATTGGTTTCTTTTCATAAGTGCTTTTTTTGTTGTTCTTGGTTGGGCTGTTGACATTCCTCACATACCATTTGTCGTGCTTATTCTTCAAGTTACTTTTGTTTTGTTTGTTTGTGACGACTTTACTCCATTGCTTGGAATAATTATCATTGGACCAAATTTGTTTTCTAAAATGATTTTGAATGACCTAAACTCATTTCTTGCAAGTTTTCTCCCTATGTTTGGTTTGCTGGCTCTTGTTGTGGTGGCAATGGTGTACAACATTGTCAGATACCCACGCTCAAAATTTAGACTTGGCAAAATGTTTTATCCACAACTTGCTGTTTCCATTGTCTTGATTCTTGGTGGAGCATTTACTGCAACTTCGGAAGAATATCTCAACGGTTTGGGTTCAACATTGGGGCTTGGCGTTGCAATGCTTGCTGTTTACCTTTTGTTCAACAACCTAAGCAAATATGACAACACACAAGACCGTGCATTATATTTTGCAAAAGCAATGACTTGGCTCGGAGTTGTCATTGTGGCACAAATCTTCATCTTTACAATTAAGGCTGGCGTTCCTCTTCAATATCGTCCACGAGTTCAAACAGGAACACAACACCCAAATGGGATTGGCATGTTGTTGCTGTTGTCATCACCTTTTGCATTCTATCAAGCACTTCGCTACAAAAAGCACGACTGGTTGTATGTCACACTTGGTGTTTTGCAATTCTTTGCAATTTTTCTCACATCAAGCAGAGGTTCTTTGCTTGCAGGCATGATTATCTATCCAATAATGCTGATTTATACTGCTGTCAAAATTGAAGACAAACGCAAATTTTTGTTGACATTGCTTGGCTGTTTGTTTGTTCTTTTGTGCGTTTATGCGTGCAACATTGAAGAATTCAATCTATACTTCAAATCGGAAATTTTGCGTGAAGACATTGCTCCCAATGCCGTCATCGTTGTTGGCGACAAAGATTTGAATGATTTTTCTTCAAATCGTATTGAACTTTATAAAGAAGCGTGGCAAGTGTTTAAGCAACATCCTATATTCGGCACAAATTTAGGATATTTTGGCACAGTTTTTGAAGGCACAAAACTTGGCACATATTTCTTTCATTCAACTTTCTTCCAAATTATCGCATCGCTTGGAATCGTTGGGCTTGTCGGATACTTGTACAATTACATCTACAAATTATTCTTTATAGTTTTAAAAGATATCAAAAATAGACCATTCAACTTCTTCATCTTTCTTGCATTGCTAGGTTTTGAAGGATATTCTATGATTGACTGTGGCGTCTTCATTCCATTCCCGTTCATCACAATGGAAATATTTATGTTTATGGTTGTAGAACGACTGAATGAAAGCAAACCTGACAATTCAACTGTTGACAAAGAAATGTATTTAACAATAGAATAACTGTTATTTTGCACAATAAAACAGTAGTGCTTTCAAAATAGTATTACTGTTTTTTCATAATAAAAAAACAGTTGCTTTGTCGAAAAAATAGCAGTTGATTAGTAGAATAATATAGTTGTTGTAAAGCAGAACAAAAACAACTATTTTATGCCTGCACTTGCATTTTACCATTGTCTTGTTTTGATTTATCCCAATCAAATTCTAACAATACATTGACTAAAAAATTCTAATTTAGTATAATTCAAAAGATATGGATATTTCGCAAACAAAAAACAAGTTGTTAGAGTTCCAAACTTCAATAACTTCAAAATTTGAATTTTTCAATTCTAAAAAGTTTAACGATTTTTTGTCTAGTGATTGTTGC